>NZ_JBWDTQ010000023.1:0-158564 GCF_056312425.1 Nocardiopsis sp. TRM 82005 | reverse complement strand
GGGAGAGTAGGTTGCTGCCACGGTTTTTCTTAAGGAGGGGAAGGGCTCTTTCGGGGTTCTTCTCCTCCTTTTTTGTGCCTGGGCTCGTGCATTTGTGATTTCGGGTGGGGGCATGCGAGGGCCGGTTTCGTCCGGTGGGACAATTTCCGCATGACGAAGACAATCCCCGCAGAACTCCTGGCCGCGGCTGAGGCCGCCAAGGGCTTCATGCCCACGGACGAAGGCACAGCCCTCTTCGAGGCCGCGGTCGCCCACGCGCACATCGGTCCGATCGTGGAGATCGGCACCTACTGCGGCAAGTCCACCGTCTTCCTGGGCGCCGCCGCCCGTGCGACCGGGACCAAGGTCCTCACCGTGGACCACCACCGGGGCTCGGAGGAGCACCAGGAGGGTTGGGAGTACCACGACGAGACCCTCGTTGACGGTGCCACCGGCAGGTTCGACACCCTCCCGCACTTCCGCCGCACGATCACCGAGGCGGGCCTGGACGAGGAGGTCATCGCGGTCGTCGGCCGCTCCGCCGACTTCGCCGGTGTCTGGGGGACTCCGCTCGGGATGGTCTTCATCGACGGCGGCCACAGCGAGGAGGCAGCCCAGAACGACTACGCGGGCTGGAGCCCCCACGTCGCCCCCGGAGGGGCCCTCGTTATTCACGACGTGTTCCCCAACCCTGAGGACGGCGGTCGCCCGCCCCACAACATCTACCGCAGGGCCCTGGACTCCGGGCTGTTCGGCGAGGTGCGCGTCGTCGGTTCGATGCGGGTCCTCGAACGCATCGCCTGATCGCCGGCCACGCACCTTTCCCGTCCGTACCACGGAGAAGTGACCGGGTTAACAGATAATCCGCCACACGCCCGGAGAGGGTAAGCCCTGGGTGAGAAGTGACGGTGAGGTTATTGCTTTGCCCTTGACATGGTTACGGGCGGGTATCGTGGTGCCGAGGGCGGAGCGATGGTGGCGTTATTCCCCGAGATACCGCTTCGGGCCTGACTCGGTTGAACGATCAGGGACACTCGCGCGTCAAATACCAGGACGGCACGGTGCCGGACGTGATTTGCCATGGGGGCGGGGAGCTGAGCGAGAACACACACGGCGAAGGCGGGGCGGGCGGACAGCGCCCCGTGACTGATGAGCCGGAGACCAGGAACACCTCTGCCGAAGAGCTGTCCGGCAGGACCGTCTCCGAGGATGGCGTGCCCGCTACCGACGGAGACCAGCCCACTTACGACACCCCTGGAGGAGACCAGGAACCAGGAGACCAACCGGAGCCGGAGTTCATCGGTCCGGTCAGCTTCAAGACCAGCGGGACCTTCTTCCGTGAGAGGGTCGCACGCAATCTCGCGGAGCAGGGATTCGACTCCGCCGAGGCAGATACCCGGGGCCAGGCGGCTTCTTCCGACGGGGTGTCCGCCGACGCTCCGTCCTCTCCGCCCACCGCCCCGGCTCAGGACAGCGCCCCTTCGGCCGACGGCTCCTTCACCGCCTCCCCAGCGGAGGAGCCTGATGCCCGCCCGGAGAGCACCGGTGAGGACGAGCCCTCCCACGGTGTTGAGGACGGATCCGTGAGCGAGGCGGCTGTGCCCTCCACCGCCGCCGGTACGGCTGGCACTGGTGAGCCCCCATCACCCGTGTCCGACCCGACCGAGCCCATCTCTCTCGACGCCGTCCGGGCCGAAGCCACGGCGGAGGAGACCTCCGGGACCGGAGCTTCCGAAACTCCGGAGTCCGCGGACGACGAGACCTGGCAGGACGGCACCGGATCCGTCGACGACGGTGCCGGGTCCGGCGAAGCAGAAGGCACGGCCGCGGACGTTTCCGAAACCGCTCCGACCGCTGCCGTGTCCGCCGATGCCGTCGCCGCAGCGGCGGCGGCCAGTTACGTACCCGGTACCGGGGAGGACGACGGCACCGAGTCCAACAGCTCCCCGCCGACCGAACCCCTCCCGGGCGCGGGGGACGAAGGCGTCACCGCCGCTGACGGTGACGACACCTCCCACCCGCGGGACGGTTCCGCCGCGGAGGACGCACGCGGAGGAGAGGACACACAGAGACCCGAAGCCAGGACCCCGGTGGCCGGGACGGTGGCCGACGTGCAGGCCTTCGAGTCCGCGCCTGCGGCCGAGGACTTCGGGGATGAGGACAGGACCCGTGCGCAGGAGGCGCCCGACGGGGCCTCCGCCGCCGAGACCGCCTCCCTGTGGCCCTCGCCGCGCCGCTTCTCGGACTACGCGACAGAGTCGCCCGACGCTGGTGAGCGGTCGGAGGAGACCCGCTCCGATGGCCTCGGTGCCGCCGATGCTGCCAGTACCGCCGGTCCCGGTGCGCCCCGGGACTCCCACGGCTCTCAGCAGGGGCCCACGGGGCCCGGCGGCCCCAAGGGACCGGCCGGCCCCGGAGGCACCGGGCCGGGCGGACCGAAGGGGCCGGGTGATCCCAAGGGGAAGAAGACGAGTAAACCCAAGAAGCCCCTGTGGTGGAGAATGCTCCGTTCCCTCCTCATCGTCACCGGCCTGTTCATCATCATCGCCTGTGGCACGTTCGTCTACCTCTACAACACGGTGGAGGTCCCGGACGCGGCCAAGGCCGACGCGCTCGAACAGGGATCGACCTTCTACTTCGCCGACGGCGAGACCGAGTTCGCCTATCGGGGCACTGACCGCGAGATCCTCTCCTACGAGGAGATGACCGCGGGCGGTGACCACGTCGTCGAGGCGGTCGTCTCCGCGGAGGACCGCGGTTTCTGGACCGAGCCCGGTGTGTCCGTGAGCGGTACGACCCGCGCGGTCTGGTCCACCGTCAGCGGCAAGCAGGTCCAGGGCGGCTCGACCATCACCCAGCAGATGGTCCGCAACTACTACGAGGGCGTCTCCCGAGAGGTGTCGATCACCCGCAAGATCCAGGAGATCATCATCTCCATCAAGGTGGACCAGAGCGAGTCGAAGGAGTGGGTGATGGAGCAGTACCTGAACACCATCTACTTCGGCCGCCGCGCCTACGGAGTCCAGGCCGCCGCCGAGGCGTACTACCACAAGGACGTCCAGGACCTGGACGCGGCGGAGTCCGCGTTCCTGTCCGCCGCCATCCAGCAGCCCTCCTACTTCGGCGAGGCGGACGTGGAGACCACCCCGGAGATGGAGCGCCGCTGGCAGTACGTCGTCAACGGCATGGTCACCACCGGTGCCATCACCCAGGCCGAGGCCGACGCGATGGAGTTCCCCGAGCCCGAGCCGGAGAAGCCCGTCAACGGCAGCGACCTGAGCGGCTACCGGGGCTACATGTACGAGGCCGTCATGCGGGAACTGGCGGACCTGGGCTACACCGAGGACCAGATCAACCGCCAGGGCTACACGATCGTCACCACGTTCGACCAGGACATGATGGACACCATGTACCGGACCATCGAGGAGACGATGGATCCGGAACAGCTGCCGGACGGTGTCAACGTGGGGGCGACCACCGTCGATCCCGCGACCGGCGGGGTACTGGCCTTCTACGGGGGGCACGACTACAACACCAACCAGTACGACAGCGCCCTGCTCGGCGGAGCGCAGGCCGGGTCGTCGTTCAAGCCCTACGTCCTGGCCACCGCGCTCAAACAGGGCTACAGCCTGAACAGCATGGTCGACGGCCGAGGACCACGGCACATCGCCGGGTCCGCGGAGCCGATCGAGAACGCCGGGAACGGACCCGGGGGCGTCATGTCGCTGATCCAGGCGACCCGTGTCTCCAACAACCTCGGCTACATCGAGTTGGCCATGGAGACGGGACAGGAGGAGGTCCGTGAGACCGCCTACGACCTGGGCGTGGCCGAGGGCAGCATCCTGGACAACCAGCTGGTGCCGACCATGGCGCTGGGTGTGAGCACGGTCCGGCCGGTGGACCAGGCCGGCGCCTACGCCACCTTCGCCAACGGCGGTGTGCACGTCGACACACACGTGATCGAGGAGATCCGCGACACCGAGGGCGAGGACGAGCGCCCCGAGGTCGAGAGCAACCGGGCCATCAGCGAGGACAACGCCGCGGACGTCACCTACGCGCTTGAGCAGGTCGTCAATGGCGGTACCGGTACCACCGCCAACATCGGCAGCCATCCGGTGGCGGGTAAGACCGGAACCACCACGGGCAGCGTGGCGGCCTGGTTCGTCGGCTACACCCCGCAGCTGTCCACGTCGGTGAGTGTCTACAGCGGGGACAACGAGAGCTTCACGGTGCCCGGCTACGGGGAGCTGTCCGGTGGAAGCCTGCCCGCGACGATGTGGCGGAACTACATGTCGGAGGCGATGTCCGGATACGAGTGGGAGGACTTCCCGCCCCCGGCCTACGCCGGGTCCACCCAGTACTGGGCGCCGGACCCGTCCACCCAGGAGCCGGACGAGCCGCCGCAGAACGACGGCCAGCAGCAGGAGACGGACGAGTCCGAGGACCAGACCGAGCAGCAGGACCCGGATATCCCCCTCGACCCCGAGCCGAACGACCCGGACCCCGGGATACCGAGTTTCCCCGGTACGGAGACCGACGAGAACGACGAGGGCGGTGGTGACGCCGACGGCGGTGACGGCGACGGCGGCGGCAACGAGTCCGAGATGCCTCCCGGACGCGGTGACGAGGACAGGTAGCCGCCGGAACGGTGGCGGATGGGCGAAGGGGCCCGGCGGCGCGCGCCGCCGGGCCCCTTCGCGGCGGCGGGCTTCCCGGCCTCGTGCCAGGTCATGTCGTGCGGACCGTTTCCGTGTCCGCGTCCCCGTGCCGCCCACGGAGGTCGGGCTCCGCCGGTGGACGCGGGGTACCCGCTGAACGCTCCCTAGCCGCCGGGGAGCTCGTCCCAGGTGTGCAGGAACACCCGTGAGCCCGGGGTGGTACCGGTGAGCGCGTCCACCGCCAGGATCACGGCGGCCGAGGTCCACGTACTGCGCTCCACCGGCCATCGCACCTGCTCGACGAACTGGTAGCCGGTCCAGTACACGCCGTCGTCGCCGTCGCGCAGGTGCTGCACGTCCCGCAGGAGGCCCACCCCCGCCTCGGTGTCGCCCATGGCGGCCAGGGCCATCACCAGCTCCGCTGACTCCGCCGCGGTGACCCACGGCTGGTCGCTCACACAGCGCACACCCAGCCCCGGGACCACGAACCGCTTCCAGCGCTCCCCGATCCGCTCCTTGGCGGCGGCGCCGCGCACGGCACCGCCGAGGACGGGGTAGAACCAGTCCATCGAGAAGCGGCCCCGGTCGGCGAACAGGTCCTCGCGCTCGCTGATGAGTACCGCGAGCCGGTCGGCGGCGGCCGTCCACGCCGGACGTTCGCGGCCCAGACGCGTGGCCAGGGCCGCACCGCAGCGCAGCGCGTGGTGCACACTCGCGCACACCGTCAGCAGCGCGTGGTCGCCCGGCGAACCGTCCTCCGAGCGTGCCCACAGGATCTCGCCGTGCTCACCGCGCAGGGCCATGACGAACTCCAGGCCCTCCTCGACCACCGGCCACATGTGCTCGGCGAAGGACGCGTCGCCCGTGACGAGCAGGTGGTGGAACAGTCCCACCGCCGGGTAGGAGGCGTGGTTGGCCTCGCGCAGCCGTGTGACGGGGACGCCCTGGCGGAGCTTGGCGGGCCACCCGCCACCGGGCGCGCGGTTCCCGGCCAGCCACAGGTAGGCGCGCCGGGCCGCCTCGGCGTGCCCGGGCACGTTCCGCCCGGTCACGGTCAGGGCCATGGCGCACTCGACGTGGTCCCACACGTCGGTGTGCCCGCCGGGGAACCAGGGGATCGCACCGTCGGCCTCCTGGCTGTGTACCAGGTAGGAGGCGGAGCGGTGCAGCTGGTCGGAGCTGAGCATGCCGGGCAGGTGTAGCGCCCTGGCGTCGTGCAGAAGCGGTGCGGGAGCGGGAGCGACAGCCATCAGGCGGCGTGCGGCTTTCGCACGTACACGACCACGCTCTTGCCGATGACCGGGTTGAGCAGGCGCTCGGCGACCCGGGTCACCCTCGGGGCCTTGAGCATGTCCCACACCAGCATCTCGTGGTACGCCTTGGCGAGGGGGTGGCCGTCGTTGTCGGTGCCCACCGCGCACTTGATCCACCAGTACGGCGCGTGCAGGGCATGCGCGTGGTGGTGCGGGCCGACCTCGAAGCCGGTGGCCTTGAGCTTGGCCTCCAGTTCGGCGCGCGTGTAGATGCGGATGTGTCCGCCCTCGTTGGTGTGGTAGTCCTCCGAAAGCGCCCAGCACAGCCGTTCGGGCAGGAAGCTGGGCACGGTGACCGCGGCGATGCCGCCCGGCCGCAGCACCCGCAGCAGCTCCGCCATCGCGGCGGTGTCGTGCGGGACGTGCTCGAAGATCTCGGCGGCGACCACCCGGTCGAAGCTGCCGTCGTCGAAGGGCATGTCGAGGGCGTCGCCCTTGACCGTCTCGGCCCGGGCCTCCTCTGGGGCCTCTCCCTCGTGGCGCATCGCGGCGAACATGGTCTCGACCTCGGCGAGGTCGGCGACGTTCTGGTCGAAGGCGGTGATGTCGGCTCCGCGGCGGTAGACCTCGAAGGAGTGGCGGCCGCCGCCGCAGCCCAGGTCGAGCACGCGGTCGCCGGGGCCGACGGGGAACAGGTTGAAGTCGACGGTGATCAGTGGAGGCTCCCTAGGGATCTGCGGACGCGTGGTGGTGGGTCAGCGCTCGGCCGGCCGGATCAGGCGCCGTTCGCGCGCGCCCGTACGGGCGCGGGACGCGTGTCGTCGCCAGCGGGCCTGGTCCCGCTGACGGTGTCGATGGTGGTGGCGTAGCGCTGCGCGGTCAGCTCGGCGACGGCTCTCCAGGTGAAGCGTTCCTGGACCCTTCTCCAGGCGGCGGCGCCCATACGCTCGCGCTCGGCGCCGTCGTCGAGCAGGGAGGCGAGGGCGTCGGCCAGGGCTTCGGGGTCGCCGGGGGGAACCAGGTGTCCGGCGTCGCCATCGGTGCCCACGACCTCGGGCAGGGCGCCGGCATGGCTCGCCACCAGGGGGGTTCCGCAGGCCATGGCCTCCACGGCTGGCAGGGAGAACCCCTCGTAGAAGGACGGGACGACCGCGACCTGGGCGCTGGCGACGAGCTCGGCCAGGGCGGTGTCGTCGATACCGCTGACGAACTCCACGCGATCGCGCAGGCTCAACTCGTCCACCAGCCGGTCGGTGGGGCCGCCGGGCTTGGGGCGGCTGACGATGGTCAGGGTGACGTCGCGCTCGGTGGCGAGCTTGGCGGCGGCGCGCAGCAGGACCGCCACGCCCTTGAGGGGGCTGTCGGCGCTGGCGGTGCACACGATGCGGCCGGGAACGCGATCCCGTTCGGGGCGCGGGTGGAAGTAGCGGGTGTCCACGCCCAGCGGGGTGACCTCCATGGCGGCGGGGTCGACGCCGAACTCGCGGGTGATGTCGTCGGCGGAGGACCGGGAGGGGACGAGGATCGGGTCGAGCTTGCGCGCCACCCTGGCCTGCATGCCCACGAACCCGTACCAGCGGCGCTTGGAGAGCTTCTGTAGGCCGCGGGCCTCGGCCAGCTCGATCCTGCGGTCCACGCTGATGGGGTGGTGGATGGTGGTGACCAGCGGCAGCCCCGCGGCGCGGACGCCGAGCAGGCCCCAGCCCAGGGTCTGGTTGTCGTGGACGACGTCGAAGTCGGCCAGGCGCCTTCGCAGCTCGCGGTTGGCGCGCAGGGAGAAGGTGAGGGGCTCGGGGAACCCGGCGGTCCACATGGTGGCGATCTCCAGGACGTCGATCCAGTCACGCCACTCGCGCACGTGCGGGGTGGCGAAGGGGTCGGCGTCGTTGTAGAGGTCCAGGGAGGAGATCTTCTCCAGGGCCACACCCTCGTCCAGCACGGGGTAGGGCTGGCCGGACAGGACCGTGACCTCGTGCCCCAGGGCGGCCAGTTCCCGCGACAGGTGGCGGACGTACACGCCCTGTCCGCCGACGTGCTGCTTGCTGCGGTAGGACAGCAGGGCGACGCGCAGGGGGCGCTCGGCGGAAGGCCGCGGGCTCGGTGTGGTGCCCGACTGGGTCAAGAGTCCACCTCTTCGTTGGGTCGCGGGCCCGGCCGCCGCCGGTGTGGACGCGGATGTTCGCCGGTGACAGGCGTGCGCGTCCATATGTTACTCGGCAGTTGGGTTCGGGTCGGCGTCGGGCTGGTTGGTAAGGGATCCTACGTCGGGCGGTGCGCTTCGGAGACGGTGGCCCAGCGTGGTATGTCGCCGTGCACGGTACGGCGGGCGAGGCCCCGTTCTTCGAGGAGCCGCAGGTGGGCGGCGGTCTCGGAAGCCGCCATATGCCGGGCATGGATGCGCATGCGGGCCCAGGAGCGTTTCCAGGCCAGGCCGGAGGTGATCTCCCACAGTGTGGCGGGGCCCCCGGCTAGGAGGGTGGCCATCTCGTCGAGCCGTTCCTCGTGGTGGGCCGTGATCTCCCGAGCGCGGGCGGCGAGGCCGGTGAAGCGGGCCTCGTGTGAGGGAAGGCACGCCAGGCGGTCGGCGTCGGGCAGGCGTCCGATAGCGGCCTGGGAGGCGAGGAAGGCGCCCAGGGGATCGCCGTCGGTGGACAGCAGCGGGAACTGGCCCACGTGAGGGGTGATGCGGGGCAGGACGTGGTCGCCGGTGAAGAGCTTTCCGCCGTCGGCCAGGTGCAGGCACATGTGGCCGGGGGTGTGGCCGGGCGTCCACACGGCGCGTAGGTCGCGGCCGGGCAGATCGACGGCCCCGCCGTCGGCCAGGGCCAGGTCGGGGACGGCGGGCGGGCTGATCAGGTTCGGGGCCTCCAGCAGGGTCCGGACGTCCTCCTCGGGGAATCCGGAGCGGCGCAGCTGGTCGGCGGTCCCGTCGAGGCGCTCCTGCGGGGGTGTGGCGTTCAGCCGCTCGGTGATCGCGATGTCGGCCGGGTGCATGGCGATCCAGGCGTCGGAGGCCTCGCGCAGGCGCCCGGCCAGACCGGAGTGGTCCGGGTGGAAGTGGGTGAGGACGGCGCCGCGGACCTCCGCGACGGTGTGCCCGGTCTGCTTGAGGCCGTGGGTGAGGGCTTCCCAGGACTCGTCGTGGTCCCAGCCGGTGTCGATGAGGACGGGGCCGCCGGAGCTGGCGAGGACGTAGACGTAGGTGAAGCCGAGGGGGTTGCCGGGGATGGGCACCGGCAAGCTCCAGACTCCGTCGCCGAGGGCCTCGACAGGGGGTGCGTCGGGCATGCGGGGGACGACCTCTCACTAGAAACCGAATCCGGTTCGATCCTAGGGTGTGGCCGGTCCCGAGGAGCGGGCGGGGGATCGAGAGGGGTGTGACGAAGCGGTCAGATCACGCTGATCGCAAGAATAAGAACATATTCTATAAAGCTGTTCAGGTGATCCGAAAACCTTGGTTCTCTTTTCGTATTGCTACTGCTACGTCGGGCGATGAGGCGAGAGTCATGGGTGAGGAGGACCGTGTGAAGGGGAAAACCTTGGATAACGTGTTCTCATAACGGTCGCCGTCCCGGCCGGGCGCCGACCACCACAACGGGTTCCAGCGCCGCGTGCGTGCAGACGGCGTGCGAGCTGACGACGAAGGGAAGATCCTGTGGCGGTGCAGGCGTCGAGCGGAACGATGTCGCGAAGTCAGACTCAGCGCCGCAAGCGCATCGTGCAGACGGCGGCCGCGCTGGCCGTGCGCGGTGGCGTCGACGCCATGCAGATGCGTTCGGTCGCCGAGCGCGCCGGGGTGGCCCTCGGCACGCTCTACCGGTACTTCCCCTCGAAGATGGACCTGGTCGTAGCGGTGGTCACCGAGGAGCTGGACCTGCTGGAAGGCGGTATCGTCCGGCATCCGCCCACCGCCGACACCGCCGCCGGGCGCGCCGTCGACGTCCTGCTGCGTGCCACGCGCGGCCTCATGCGCGAGCCCGAGCTGGCCGACGCGCTGGTGCGCTCGCTGATCATGGCCGAGGTCAAGATCGAGCTTGACGTGCGTATCTCCGACCTGGTGTGGCGGGTGGCCGTCGGCAGCCCGGAGGGCGCGGCCGGGGAGGACGGCGCCGCGGGTACCGATGTGGACCGCGACAGCACCGGTTACGTCCTGGCCGGCTCGCTCACCAGTGTGTGGATCTTCGAGCTCGTGGAGGTCCTCAAGGGCCGCCGCAACGTGGACGAGGTGGAACGGCGGCTGCACACCGCCGCCGAGCGGCTGCTCGCCCCGTTGTCAACCTGACCCGGCTCTGAAGGACCGGGCTTGGAGGTAGGGCACCACTGGCCGTGGTGTGGCCTTCTCCGCCCAGACACCCCTATGGGGCGGCAGGGACGCGTGACTCACGCCCCGCGATCCACGCAGCCTCGCCGCGGGCGGCGATCGTGCGGGAAGCGTTGCGGTCGGCGTGGGCAACGACCCCGCACGACCGGCAGACGAAGCGGGCCTAGCCGGCCCGGTTGCGCTTGTCGGCGTGATGGCATTCGGCGCGTTCCCGGCTGGTGTACGCCGGATCGACGTACACCAGCTGGACGCCCGCCCGGCGCGCCTTGTACTCAAGGAACCGTCCCAGCTGGGCGAAGGCCCAGGAGTGGAGCGTGACCCGTTGGGGCCTGCGGAGCCGTACCCTCTTCCGGATGCCGCCCAGGTCCTCCAGCGTCACGGTGGACGAGGTCGGCTTCGCCCTTGCGGTACTCACGCAGCGTCCTGAGCGCGTCGGGGGAGCACGCGAAGCGGACGCCGCGCAAGCGTCCGGCGGTGGTCCAAATGGAGACGGTCTGCGCGTCGTACTGCCAAGAAAGGCAGCGGTCATCAAATGGGTGCGCGGCCCCGGGCTGGAAGGCGATGGGCTTGGACCCGGCCTTGCGGCGGCGTTTCGATCCCGGCTTGCCGAGATTTCCGGCCCGCAGGTTCGCCTTCAGCGTGGTGTAGGCGTCGCGGACCTTCTTGATCGTGTGCTGCGCGGCCTGCGCCCCCCAGCCCACGGGACTTCAGCTCGGCACAGGTGTGCTTACGCAGCTCGTACTCACGCGGCACGCCATGCTCGAACGCCACGCCAGACACTCAGTTCGCGGCATCGTTGACCGCGTGCGGGGTCGCCAGGAGCGCGGCGGCCTAGTCGGCCTCCGGCATCAGCTTCACCTGCGTCACGATCTTCGCCGGATGATCTCAGCATTGACCTATGTCACCACGCTGGGAACCAAACCCCGGTATTCGCAGCGGTCGTACGGTCGTCTACCCCCTCCACGCGCACTTGGTCTTCACACCCAGGTACCGGCGGGGTCCCTTCACCGACGAGATCCTTCGCCGCTGCGAAGAGGTCATGCGTGCCGTCTGCGCCGACTTCGGAACCGAACTGGTCGAGTTCAACGGCGAGACCGACCACGTTCATCTCTTGGTGCACTACCCGCCCAAGGTCGCCCCGTCCCGGCTGGTCGGCTCGCTCAAGGGCGTCTCCGCCCGCAGGCTCAGACAGGAGTACCCCGGGCACGTCCGCAAGTACCTGTGGGGCGCGCACTTGTGGTCGCCCTCCTACTTCGCCGCCTCGTGTGGCGGAGCACCGCTGGCCATCATCAAGGAGTACATCGATCAGCAGAAACGTCCGTCGTAGCCTGCTGGGCAGAGCAGGCCAGAGAAGCGCTTCCTCCCGGGTGTGAACGCCCGGGGTTCCTCGCTAGATCCTGCTGAACGGTGCTTTCGCGGAGCTCAGCTCCGTGCCGGGTGAGAGCCCCGGCCCGGATCCGTCCGACGGACGGGGCGACCGGCGTCAGCCACCGCCGAAGAACAGCCCCAACAGCCCGTCGAACAGGCCTTCTTCGCCCTCGTCGCCGTCGTCGGACCCCTCATCGGACTGGTCGCCGGGGGCGCCGTCGTCTCCGTGACCCTCTTCGCCGGGAGACTCGGAGCCGTCGTCGGACCCGCCGCCGTCGGAGGGCGGGTCCACATCCTCGGCGGGCGGCGCGGGTTCGGTGCCCGGCGTGGGCGGCTCCCGCCCCGTGTCCTCCTCAGGCTCCGGCCCGGCGGTGGCCTCCTGGCCCGGCGGCTCCGGCGACCTCGGCGGTGCGCCGGTGGAAACGGTGGTCGGTCCGGCCTCCGGCTTGGCGTCGGAGGAGGTAGCGGCCGCCTCCATCTCCGACACCAGCGGGTTGCGCTCGGCCTCCTCCGGTTCGATGCCGATGATCGCGGACGGGCCGCCTATCGCGCTCGCCCACGCCCACAGCCCGACTGCCACCACGACCGTGGCCAGTCCGGAGACGGCGGGCAGCGGCCAGCGGTGCCGGGAGGCCCGGTCCTCGTCCGTGGGGACGGTGTCGGGGCCGGCCAGTTCGGCGACCGCCTCCTCGCGCACGGGATGGTCTCGGGTGGTCACCCGGTCGCCGGGCAGGGCGCGCGGCGGCGGTTCGGGGCCGGTGGCCTCGGCGGCCTGCTCAGGCTCCCCGGCGGCGCGGGCGCGGTGCAGGGGGTACCCCTCACTGGTGAGCGGGCGCATCTGCGCCGCGACGCGCTCGCGGACCGCGGCCAGTTCGGGATCCAGGCAGGTGCGCACGACCCTCTCGCGCAGGCCCGGCGGCGGGCCGGGAGGGCGCAGCAGGGACAGAGCGCGCGAGACGTGGTCGACCCGGGCCCTCCACCGCGTTGATCCGGGATTCCCGGCGGCGTCGGGGATGTCGGCGTCCGGACCGGCTGTTCCGTTGGCGCTCCCCGGCGCGCCGGCGTGGTCTCCGGAACCGCCTGGGGTCTCCTCCGTCAGGCTCTCGGCGGCGCGGCGGATCGCCGAACGTGACAGTTCGCCGCAGATCTGGGGGTCCAGGCCCAGCACGCGCGCGACCGCCGAGGTGGCCAGGGCGTGCCGCAGGTTCAGCTCGACCAGCTCTCGGTGGCTGGCGGGCAGCCGGGAGAACATGCGGGCCACTGGTTCCTCGGCGGGCACCGTGGCCAGCCTGGTGTAGGGGCTCACATGCACCAGGCCGCGCCGCTGGCAGGCCGAACGGACCAGGGCGTACAGCCAGGGCCCGCGGTCGGCCGGATCGGCGCGCCTGGACTCAAGGAGCACACCGGCGACCAGGCCTTCGTGTACGGCCTCGGCCACCTGTTCGTCCTCGTCGCCCAGCAGCGACCAGGCGTACCGGTACAGAGGCGGCGCGAACGCGTCGTAGAGCGCCTCGACCGCTGCCGCTTCGTCTCCTTCGTTCCCTGTGGTCACACTTCTCCCCCCGCCTTTCCCGTGACGGTAGCGAGGGGAGCCCCGGAGCGTGGGTGAAATAGTGACCTGTGTCCTGAAGGTAAGAGTTCTGTAACCGTTAGTTCGACGGAGTGTGGACCCCCGTCGCCGGAGCGGGGACTACTCTCCGCCCCGCGACGGCGAGCCGATGGCGACCATCCGTTCGACGGAGCGGCGGGCGCGCTCGGTGGTGTCGGCGTCGATGGTGATCTCGGTCGTGCCGAACCGCAGCGAGTCCAGCAGTTTGTCGGCGTTGATCATCTTCATGTAGTGGCACTCGGCGCGCGAGTTGACCGCCTCGAAGCTCGTGGCGGAGTTGGCGTTGCGCAGCTGGTGCAGCATGCCGGTCTCGGTCGCGATGAGCACCTTGTCGGCGGTGGTGTTCTCCGCGGCGGTGAGCATGCCGCCGGTGGAGAGGACCTTCACGCGATCCTGCGGGACGGCGCCGCTGCCCACGAGGTAGAGGGCGGAGGTGGCGCAGCCGCACTCGGGGTGGACGTAGACCTCGGCGTCGGGCTCGGCGGCGACCCGCTCGCGCAGGGTGTGGCCGTCGATCCCGGCGTGTACGTGGCACTCACCCATCCACACGTGGATGTTCTCGCGTCCGGTGATCCGCTTGACGTGGGCGCCGAGGAACTGGTCGGGCAGGAAGAGGATCTCGCGGTCCTCGGGGATGGAGCGGATGACGTCCGCGGCGTTGGAGGAGGTGCAGCAGATGTCGGTCTCGGCCTTGACCGCGGCTGTGGTGTTGACGTAGGCGACCACGACCGCGCCGGGGTGCTCGGCCTTCCAGGCGCGCACGTCATCGGCGGTGATGGTGTCGGCCAGCGAGCACCCGGCGTTGGGGTCGGGCAGCAGGACGGTCTTCTCCGGGGCGAGAATCTTGGCGGTCTCGGCCATGAAGTGCACGCCGCAGAAGACAATGGTGCTGGCGTCGACGCTGGCGGCCAGGCGGGACAGCGCCAGGGAGTCGCCCGTGTGGTGGGCGACGTCCTGGATTTCCGGGCGCTGGTAGTTGTGCGCGAGGATGACAGCGTCGCGCTCCTTCGCCAGGCGGTGGACCTCGTCGGCCCATTCCTGCCTGGTCATGGTGTCCGCCGTCGCGGTGACCGGTGCCATGTCCAATTACTTCCTTGAGGCTGTGGGCACGTCGCACGGGCGCCGTGCCGGGGAAGGTTCGATGCGGGTGAACAAGTTTTTGTCTGTCAGGCACAAACCTCTTGCAGCTTAACATGACGGGAACGGAAGGGACAGGTTGGACATCCCTGAAGAAAACGGACAGGCTTCGACGCCCGTCTGCACCGCGGCGGACCACGCGGAGCTCTCGGTGCACGAGGCGCTCGCGGTCGTGCTCCAGATCCGCGCCGGAGAACTGTGCGTACTGCTGTGGCGCAGGGCCCTGCCGCCCTGCGAGGGGGCGTGGGCACTGCCCGGCGGCAGGCTCGGTCGCGGGGAGAACCTGGGCGCCTCCATCCGGCGCCAGCTCGCCCAGAAGGTGGATGTGAGAGATCTGTCACACCTGGAGCAGCTGGAGACACGCAGCGACCCAGGCCGGGTCCCAGGGCGCCGCGCCCTGGCCACCGCCTACCTGGGCCTGGTCCCGGCCGACGTCGACCCGGTCGTGCCTGGCGACACCGGCTGGCAGCCGGCCGCGCAGCTGCCGCCCATGGCCTTCGACCACGCCTCCATCGTCCGTTCCGGACGCCAGCGGCTGCGTGCCAAGCTCAGCTACACCAACGTGGGGTTCGCGCTCGCGCCGCCTGAGTTCACGATGTCGGAGCTGTCCGGCTATTACCGGGCCGCCCTGGGCCACGACGTGGCCGCGACCAACCTGCGCCGTGTCCTGCTGCGCCGGGGGCAGATCGAGGAGACCGGCCGCTCGGTGCCCTCCGGCCGCTCCGGAGGCCGGCCCGCCGCTCTCTTCCGCTTCCGCGGCCGGAGCCTGGAGATCACCGACGCCTTCGCCGTACTGCGGCCGCCCGGCTGAGCCCGCCCGGAACTGTTGCGGGCGGCTTGTAAACTCCCTGATCGTGGCAATTCGTACTGTGGTGTTCGACGTTGGCGAGACCCTTGTCGACGAGACGCGGATCTTCGCGCGCTGGGCCGACCGCTTCGGCATCCCGCACATGGCTTTCTTCGGCACCATCGGCGCCGTGCTCGCCTCCGGCGGGACCCTCACCGAGGGCTTCCGGCTGCTTGTGCCCGGGTTCGACCTCGCGGCCGAGAGCGCCCGCTGGTGCGCCGAGGACCCCGGCGGCGAGCGCGAGCACTTCGGCGAACGCGACCTCTACCCCGACGTGCGCCCCGCCTTCAAAGCCATGCGCGAGTCCGGCCTGTCCCTGGTCATCGCGGGCAACCAGCCGCCCGAGGCCGGTCCCACCCTGACCGCCATGGAGCTGGGCGTCGACGGCATCGGCATCTCCGACGACTGGGGCGTCAAGAAGCCCGAGCCCGAGTTCTTCGACCGCGTCCTGTCCCTGGTACGGGACACCCGCCCCGGCATCGCCTCCGAGGAGATCCTCTACGTCGGCGACCGCGTCGACAACGACGTCCTGCCCGCCCTCCGAGCCGGGATGCGCACCGTCCTGCTGCGCCGGGGCATCTACGGCTACCGCCACGCCGCCACCCGGGACGCGGCGCGGGCCGACGCCGTCCTGGACGATCTGCACCAGCTCACCGACTGGATCGCCCGCCAGAGCTGAACGGCCCCGCCCCCGGGGCCCGACACGGTCGCGGCCGAGACCCTACGGCCTGATCGGCGGGTACACGGGTAACGTTGCACGGCCCGACCTCGCCACACCCTCACCTTCCGGTCCCCGAACGGAGACGAACCGGCCGATGATCACATTCGAGGGCGCAGCCAAGCTCTATCCCGACGGCACCGTGGCCGTCGACGGCCTGGACCTCACCGTCGAGAGCGGGCAGACCACGGTCTTCGTGGGCCCCTCCGGAAGCGGCAAGACCACGTCGCTGCGGATGATCAACCGCATGGTCGAGCCCACCGGCGGCGCCGTCCTCATCGACGGCCAGGACGTGCGTCAGCGAGACCCGGCCGCGCTGCGCCGCTCCATCGGCTACGTCATCCAGCAGGCCGGGCTCTTCCCGCACCGCACCGTGCGCGACAACATCGCGACCGTGCCCCTGCTGCTCGGCTGGGGGCGGGCCAGGGCCAGGGCGCGCGCCGCCGAGCTCATGGCACTGGTCGGACTCGAACCCTCCCAGGCCAGGCGCTATCCCCACCAGCTCTCCGGAGGCCAGCAGCAGCGCGTCGGCGTCGCCCGCGCTCTGGCCGCCGACCCGCCGATCCTGCTCATGGACGAGCCCTTCAGCGCCGTGGACCCCGTCGTGCGCGCCAGCCTCCAGGACGAGCTCCTGCGCCTCCAGGAGGAGCTGCGCAAGACCATCGTCTTCGTCACCCACGACATCGACGAGGCCGTCCGCCTCGGCGACCGCATCGCCGTCTTCCGGCCCGGCGGACGGCTCGCCCAGTACGACAGCCCCGAACGGCTCCTGGCCGAGCCACGCGACGCCTTCGTCGAGTCCTTCGTCGGCTACGACCGGGGCGTGCGGCGCCTGTCGTTCTTCCCCGCCAGGGAGCTGTCGCTGCGCGAGGACGTCGTCTTCGGCGACGACACCAGCGCGGGCACCGCGGCCGCTTCCGTGCGCGGCGAACCGTGGGTGCTGGTGGTCACCGGCGACCGCGCGCCCCTGGGCTGGATCAGCACCGGGAAACTGGCCCGCGTGCCCACGGGCGCCACCCTGGGCTCGCTCGGACTCGTCTCGTACGGACACACCTTCGCTGCCGACACCGACTCCCTGCGCGCCGCCCTGGACGCCGCGGTGCTCTCGCCCGCCGGCCGCGCGGTCGGCGTCGATGCCGACGGACGTGTGGTCGGCGTGGTCTCCCAGGACGACCTGGGATCGGCCCTGTGGTCGGTGACCGAGTGATCGCCGAGGCATGGGACTGGCTCACGCGCGTCACCGAGTGGGGCGCGGAGAACTGGAGCTATCCCGGCGAGCCCGATCGCGGCGTCCTGTCCCGCCTGACCGAGCACATGCGGCTGTCCTACCTGTCCATCATCATCGGGCTGGTGCTGGCCCTGCCCCTGGGGCTGGCGTGCGTGCGCTGGAAACCCCTGTACCCGCCGGTGCTGACGGGGGTGAACGTGCTCTACGCGGTGCCCTCCATCGCGCTGTTCTTCCTCATGCTGCCCTACACCGGGTTCAGCGACTGGACGGCCGTCGTGCCGCTGGCCCTGTACACCCTGGTGATCCTGCTGCCCAACGTGGTGGACGGGCTGCGCCAGGTCCCCGACCACGTCCGCCAGGCCGCCGTCGCCATGGGCTTCGGCCCCCTGCGCCGCCTGGTGTACGTGGAGACGCCTGTGGCCGTGCCGGTGATCATCGCGGGGCTGCGCGTGGCGTCGGTGGCCACCATCAGCATGGTCAGCGTCGCCTCACTGGTGGGCCTGGGCGGGCTGGGCCAGCTCATCCTCAGTGACGGGTTCCGCCGCCAGTTCGACGCGCCCATCGTCGTCGGCATCGTGCTCACCGTCCTGCTGGCGCTGATCACCGACACCGTGCTCGTGCTCGCCCAGCGCCTGCTCACCCCGTGGACGCGCCAGGGCGGAGGCGGTCTCCTACGCCGACGGCGCCGTGCCGCCGCGCCCACCGGGGCCGCGGCGGGCGCCGCGGGTCCCGAGGCCGCGGACGCCACTCGGGCACGGCACCTCTCCGGGACCGGGCACGGCCCCGAGCACACGGCGGAGGAGAGGTAGCCGTGGACGTCCTGAACGACCTGCTCGCGTGGTTCGCCGACCCGGCCCAGTGGACCGGGAGCGCGGGTATCCCCGCGCGCATGGGCGAGCACGTCTACTACTCGCTGCTCGGACTGCTGGTGTCCGCCGCCGTCGCCGTCCCCCTGGGGCTGCTCACCGGACACACCGGCGTGGGCGGTTTCCTCACCACCAGCATCGCCAACTTCGCGCGCGCCCTGCCCACCATCGGTGTCCTGTTCCTCATCGTGCTGGCCGCCGGGATCGGGCTCGTCCCGGTCCTGTGCGCACTGGTGGCGCTGGCCGTCCCGCCGATCCTCGTCAACACCCACGAGGGCGTACGCGGGGTCGAGCCACGGCTCCGGGACGCCGCGTTCGGCATGGGCATGCGCGGTCACCAGGTACTGCTGCGGCTCGAACTGCCCGTGGCCGTCCCGCTCATCCTCATCGGGATGCGCACCGCCGCCGTCCAGGTGGTCGCGACCGCGACCATCGCCGCGTACGTGGGCGTGGGCGGTTTCGGGCGCTACATCGTTGACGGCCAAGCCCGTCAGGACCTGTCGATGATGCTGGGCGGGTCGGTGCTGGTGGTGCTCCTCGCGGTTCTCACCACGCTCCTGTTCGCCGGGCTGCGGCGTCTCCTCGTCGCTCCCGGACTGCGCGTTTCCTAGCGTGCCGGCCGCAAGTGTGAGAAGGCACAGGACACCCGCCGGGAGTAGCACGGCACCGGTCGGGCACACACTGGACTCGTTGGCCCCGCCCCACCAGCCGGCCGCCATCAGCATGGCGTGCGGGGACGGCTGGTGCGGGGCACCGCATCCGTTCACGAAGTACTGAGAGAGAAGGTTCGGAACATGCACACGAGGCTCGCCCTCATCGGGCTTCCCCTGACAGCGGTGCTTCTGACCGCGTGCGGCGGCAGCAACCCCTACGAAGAGGAGGAGGGCGCCGGCGACGGTTCGGGCGCCGGCGGCGAGGTCGTCATCGGCTCCGCTGACTTCCCCGAGAGCACCCTGCTCGCCGAGATCTACGGCCGTGCCATGGAGGCCGAGGGGGTGGACGTCACCTACCAGCTCAACATCGGCAGCCGCGAGGTCTACTACTCCCAGATCGAGTCCGGGAACCTGTCGGTCTTCCCCGAGTACAACGGTGCGATCCTGGCCTACCTCGATGAAGGAGCGCCCACCGGCAGCGGCGAGGAGACCAGCCAACGGGTGGCCGAGGCGCTGCCCGAGGGCCTGGAGATCCTGGACTCCTCCAGCGCCGAGAACAAGGACTCGGTCACCGTCACCGGCGAGACCGCCGAGGAGCACGACCTCAGCAGCCTTGAGGACCTGGCCGACGTCGCGGGCGAGATGACC
The DNA here is from genome assembly GCF_056312425.1 of Nocardiopsis sp. TRM 82005. Classification (NCBI taxonomy): domain Bacteria; kingdom Bacillati; phylum Actinomycetota; class Actinomycetes; order Streptosporangiales; family Nocardiopsidaceae; genus Nocardiopsis; species Nocardiopsis sp. TRM 82005. The sequence continues at coordinate 139,279 of NZ_JBWDTQ010000023.1, read as the reverse complement.
CTGGGCGGCCCGCCGGAGTTCGAGACGCGCCAGCAGGGCGTGGCGGGCCTGGCCGACGTCTACGGTGTCGAGTTCGGCGAGTTCCGCTCCCTGGAGGTGGCACTGCTGGCTCAGGCGCTCCTGGAGGACGACGTCCAGGCCGCGAACCTGTTCACCACCGATCCGCAGATCGCGGCGGAGGACCTCGTGGTCCTGGAGGACCCGGAGAACCTGTTCGGCGCCCAGAACGTCACCCCGCTGGTCAACGGCGATCAGGTGGACGACACCGCCCGTGCCGCCCTGAACGCGGTTTCGGCCGCACTCACGACCGAGGCCCTCACACAGCTCAACGAGCGTGTGGTCGTCCAGAACGAGAACGCCGCCGAGGTGGCCCAGGAGTGGCTGGAGCAGGAGAGCCTGGCCTAGGTCGTGTTTTTGAATCATTTCGGGCTCGCGTCCACCGGGCTGCCTCTCGCTACGCCTCTGCGCTCGTGAAGCACGACCAGGCTGAACTTCGCACATCGTCTTGCGAGAGATGGCCCGGACGGCCGCTCACTGACCCGAAAGCCTTCTAAAAACACTCCCTAGGTGCGCCGGCTCGGGCACCTTCACCGGATGATCTTGCCCGTAGCGGCAGTCTCGACCGCCGACAGTGCCGCTGGGGGCAAGATCACCGCGAGCGGGCGCCCTTCCAGCGCATCAGCCCAGGGAGTGGTAGCGGCCCGACCAGCGGACCAGCGCCGCGCCCGAGCCCGTGACCTCGGGCAGGCCCACCAATTCGGCGAAGAAGACCATGTGGTCGCCCACCAGGACGCTCTGGCGCACGGAGCACTCCATGGCGGTCAGGGCCTCGTCAAGCACGATCGCACGGGTCCGCTCGCCCCGGTGGTGGGCCTGGCCGGTCACCAGAAGGCGGGCGCTGGGGCGTCCCGCGGCGGCGAACCGGCCCGCCAACGCGCGCTGGCCCTCGCCCAGCACGTTCACGGCGAAGGCCCCCACCTCCTCGATGACCTCGGCCATATAGCCTTCGGCGTCCACGCTCACCGACACCACCGGCGGTGCGGCCGACACCGACCCGAACGCGCTGACGGTCGCCCCCACGTCATCGCGGCCGTCGGCGACGGTCACCACCGTGACCCCGGTGGGCAGCAGCGACATCGCGTCCAGGTACGAACCGGTCAACGGATCTCCCAGATCCCCGGCATCATCAGCGGGCCCCCGACGGGCAGCCCCATCGCCGTGGCCGCGTGCTGCAAGGGCCCCCACGCGCTGAGCACGGTCTGCGGCCCCGAGGCGCCCAGGTCCTCGCTCGACTCGTGCGGGCGGATCCGGTCCAGCGGGTGCGCGCGCGGGAAGGAGCGCAGCGGCAGCGTCCCCGCGCCGGCCCTCTCCCGGGCCAGCCGCACGGCCGTCTCCAGACCGCCCAGCTCGTCCACCAGACCGCGCTCGTGCGCGTCCTGGCCGGTCCACACCCGTCCCCGGGCCACCTCCTCCACCTGGTCGCGGGTCATCTTCCGCGCTTGGGCGACCCGGCCGGTGAAGTCCTCGTAGATCTCGTCCAGAAGTGCGTTGACCCGTTCCCACTCGGACTCGGTGAACGGCTGCTCGGTGTCGAACATGCCCGCGTGATCACCGGTGCGCACCGAGTCGCTGGTCACCCCGTACCGCTCCAGCAGCTGTCCCAGGACCGGTTTGCCGGTGATCACCCCGATGGAGCCGGTGAGGGTGCCCGGCTGGGCGATCACCGCGTCGGAGCCCAGGGTCACGTAGTAGCCGCCGGACCCGGCGATGTCACCCATCGCAGACACCACGGGGATGCCCGCCTGGCTGGTCAGTTCGCTCTCGCGGCGGATCGCGTCGGAGGCGGCGGGCGAACCGCCGCGGCTGTCCACACGGAACACGACCGCCTTGACCTGCGGGTCCTTGCGCGCGGCCCGGAACGCCGCGGCCACGGTGTCCGAGCCCATGACGGTGCCGCCGCCCAGCGGCGAGCGCCGGGTCCGGCCGAGGCTGATCATCCCGGTCGCCGAGATCAGCGCGATGTATCCGGGCCCGCTCGAGACCGGGGGCAGCGGCGGCGGGGTGTGCTTGCGGTGGTAGCGGGTCACGAACCGCAACTCCGGCTCCACCGACCGGCCGCCGCCCGCACCGTCCTTGCCGCGTTCCTTCTCCCGCACCTGGTCGAACAGCTCCGAGTACACCTCGTCCCGGTAGGCCAGCCGGTCGACCAGGCCTTCCGTGACCGACTCCTGGGCCATGAACGGGCCGCGCGAGACCAGCGCGCGCACCTTCTCCGCGGTCAGCCCACGGGCCTCGGCGACCGCTTCGGCCAGCTGGTCGCCCAGGGAGGTGACGATCCGGTCGGAGGCCTCGCGCTGGGCGTCGGTGTATCCGGTCTCCGTGACGTTGTTCAGCGCGTTCTTGTACTCGTGGCGCCTGCCCACCTCGTAGGTGACGTCCAGCTTGTCCAGGGCCCCCTTGACGAAGGTCGTGCGCATGAGCAGGCCGGTCAGGCCGAGAACGCCGGTGGGCGCCATGGCCACGCGCGAGAACGCGCAGGCCAGGTAGTAGGGCAGGTTCCCCGCCCCGGTCTCGCCGAAGGACTCGGCCCAGGCCACGGCCGGTTTGCCCGTCGCGCGGAAGTCGGCGACGGTGTGGCGCAGCTCCTGGACCTTGGCGAAGCCCATCGACCGGGCGTCCACCCGGACCAGTAGCGCCGCCACCCGCGGGTCGCGTGCGCCCCTGCGGATACCCTCCAGGACATCGAGGTAGTGCTGTCGGCGCCGGTTCATGATCTGGCTGATCGGATCTCCGGGGGCCTCGTCGGCGACCCCCTCCGTCAGGTCCAGCTCCAGGACCAGCGGCCCCCGGGGGCGCTGCCGGACAAAGGACAAGGGCTCCGTGATCTTCGCGAGGTCCACCATGGGCCCAGCGTAATGGTCACCGCTCCTGCGCGTTGGACGCTTCCCCACGCGTCTTTCGGACCGTTTCGGCCGCTCCGCATCCGCGCCGGCCGGCGCCCATCTGATGGAATCGGACGAGATCGCAGGAGATCGTCCAGTGCGCGCCGTGTGTCGGCAAGCGCTAAGGTCAACGGTGTTCTGACCACGGGACGCACGAGAGGACGACGCATGGCGGGCATCCACGGGCGACAGCGGCGGGCACGCGGTGTGCGTGTCGGGATAGGAACGGCCGCGGTGCTGCTGCTCCTGGCCGCCTGCTCCAGCGGCGGCGGCGAGGTCGAGCTGGAGCGTGGCGAGAGCGGCATTCTGCCTGCGGCGGAGCCCCCGGCGCCGGAGGAGTTCGCCGCCGAGGCGATCGAGGGCGTGTCCATCGAGGTCCCCGACGGCTGGGAGGCCCAGAGCGAGGGTGACGTGCTGTGCGTGAGTCCGCCCGGGCAGGCGGCTTGCGGGTACGGCTCGGTGCATCTGATCCCGCACGCCTCGGAGAGGCACCCGCAGGACTGGCCGGCCAAGGACGAAGCCTTCAAGAAGGACGGGGGCTGGGCGGACGACACCGACAGTTGCCGCAGCCTCAACACCTCCGCCTCGGGAGGCATCGGCGTGGAGAGTGCGGAGCTGGCGGCGAAGCCCGACTTCACTGAGCACGCCGACGGCCTCAAGTCGCACCACTCGGTGTGGGAGGTGACGTGCGTCAACGACGACACCTTCGAGGTGCGCATGTGGTTCCTGCCCATCAGCGACGTCCTGCTGTACGTGTGGTCCGCCGACTCCCAGTACTCCTCGGTCTACGACGAGATCGCCGTGTCCATGGACACCACCGAGTACCAGAGCTGAACACACACAACGGTTGGCGACCCTCCACACCAGCACCGTTATCAGCCCTGCCGATTAACGATTCGGGTGTCCTCGGGGTCCTGTGAGGCCGTAGGGTCGTAGTCGTCACAACAATGGCCGTTCGCGCGGGAGCCGCCGCGCGTACGGCGGCAGTTCAGTCGACGGCGTGAATCGGGGTGCAGCACTGGTGACCAGTATCGGAGCGGCAGGACGGGTCGGTCAGTACACACTCGACAACGGATTGCGTCTGGTGACCGCTCCGGCCTCCACCGGCCAGGTCGCCTCCGTGAACCTGTGGTACGGGGTGGGGTCACGGCACGAGGTCCCCGGACGCACGGGCTTCGCACATCTCTTCGAGCACCTGATGTTCCAGGGCAGCGGCAACGTCGTCAAGGGCGAGCACTTCGATGAGATCGAGCGGCTCGGCGGCGACATCAACGCCTCCACCTCCACCGACCGCACGAACTACTTCGAGACGGTTCCCGGCCACGCGCTGGACCGTGTCCTGTGGCTGGAGGCCGACCGCCTGGCGACCCTGCGCGAGGGCATGACCCAGGAGGTCCTGGACAACCAGCGCGACGTCGTCAAGAACGAGCGTCGCCAGCGCTACGACAACCAGCCCTACGGCACCGCCCTGGAGCGCATCCTGCGCCTGGCCTATCCCGAGGGCCACCCCTACCACCACTCGACCATCGGTTCCATGGCCGACCTGGACGCCGCCGACCTCGACTACGTCAAGTCCTTCCACAAGGCCCACTACGGCCCGGACAACTGCGTGATCACCGTGGTCAGCGACCTCGACTCCGAGGACGTCCTCGCCCGGGTGGAGAAGTTCTTCGGCGCCATCCCCGCCCGAGACACCGTCCCCGAGGCCCCCGACGCCTCGTTGAAGGCACCGCTGGGCGGCCCGGTCCGCGATTCGGTCACCGAGGTCGTGCCCGCCGCCGGGGTGTTCATCGGCTTCCGCGTCGCCCCTTACGGCGAGCGCGGCTTCGACGTCATGCACCTGGCCTCGGCCGTCCTGGGACAGGGGCAGGGCAGCCGCCTGTACCGGTCTTTGGTGGTGGACCGCCCCATCGCCGCCGACGACGGCGGGGCCGCCGCCGACATCCTGCCGTTCCGCTACACCGACAGCCTGATGCTGGTGAACATGCTCGCCCGTGAGGGTGTCAGCGGCGATGTGCTGGAGACGGCCATGCGCGAGGAGATCGCCAAGCTCGCCGCCGGCATCACCGAGGAGGAGCTGGACCGGGCGCGCGCCGTCCTGGAGCGCGACCACCTGCAGTCCATCGCCAGCCCCTCCGGACTGGCCGACTCCATCAGCAGCTGCACCCAGCTGTTCGACGACCCCGAGCTCGCCTACACCTGGCCCCAGCGGTGGGCGGACATCACCGCCGAGGAGGTACGGGCCGCGGCCGAGCGCCTGCTGGTCGACGACAACCTGCTCGTCGTCCGCTTCGACCCCGAGGAGCCCCAGGCCGCCGAGGCCGCGGGGGCGGACACCGTGGTGGACGCCCCCGGCGCCTGACGCGCCCGTCCCGCCCCCTGGCCCTGTTACCGCAAGCCTCAGAAAGAGCCGCAGAGCATGCCGCAGACCCGCCCGGACCTCGGTGCCGCAGCCTCCTACACCTTCCCCAAGCCCCAACGCATCACCGTCGGCGGCGGCACGGTCGTCGCCATCGACGTGCCCGGCCAACAGCTCGTCTCCCTCCGCCTCGTCCACCCCCACGGCGGTGCCGCCGAGCCGCTCGACGCCATGGGCGTCAGCGCGCTCACCAGCGAGGTCCTGGAGGACGGGCCCGACGGCAACAGCTCCTTGGCGCCCGCCCTGGAGCGCTACGGCGCCGAGTGGGTCTCCCGCGTCAACTGGGACGGCTTCATCACCGGCCTGGACGCCCCCGCCAACCGCCTGGGCGAGGCCGTCCGCCTGTTCGCCGACGCGGTGCGCCGTCCCGCGCTCAACCCCGACGACGTCGTCCGCCGCCGCGACCAGCTGCTGGAGCGGTTCTGGCTGGAGGCCGCCTCGGCCGGCACCCTGGCCATGCGCAGCCTGGGCGGACAGCTGTTCACGGGCCGCTACGCCACACCGCTCGCGGGCGGCCCGGTGAAGCTGGCCAACGTCACCCCCGAGACCGTGGCGGCCTTCCACGCCGACTCCGTCGCCTCCGTCGCCGGAACCCTCGTGGTCGTCGGTGACCTCACCGGGGTCGACCTGGAGGAGCTGGGCAAGACCGTGTTCGGCGACGCCTCGGCGGCGTCGGCGGGGAAGCCCAGCGAACCCGCGCCGCCGCCCGGGGAGCTGCCCCGGGTCCTGGTCGTGGACCGGCCCGGCTCCGTCCAGTCGGCCCTGGTCATCGCGCACCGCGCACCCTCCCGCTCGCAGGTGGACCTGCCGCGCGCCGAGGGCATCAGCGAGGTCCTGGGCGGCATGTTCACCTCCCGGCTCAACATGGAGCTGCGCGAGCGCCTCGGCTACACCTACGGCGCCGGGTCCCGGTTCGACCTGCGCCGCGACAGCGGGGTGTTCTTCATGACCACCCAGGTGGAGGCGGACACCACCGCCCACTCGGTCACCTCCTCGCTGGAGCAGATCGCCAAGCTCCGCGAGTCCGGGGTCACCGAGGAGGAGCTGTCCGCCGTGCGCGACTCCAACACGGTGGGCCTGCCGGTCAGCTACGCGACGGCGCGCGCCATGGCGGGTGCCCTGGTCGACATGGTCGTTCACGACCTGCCCGAGGACCACGTGGACCGTGTCCGGGCCGGCTACGAGAGGCTGACCAAGGAGTCCCTGGACAGTGCCGCCACTGAGTACCTGCGTCCCGAGGAGTCGGTCGTGGTGGTCGTCGGCGACGCCGACCGCCTCCGCCAGCCGCTCACCGACACCGGGGTCGGCCCGGTCGAGGTGCGCACCCCCGAATCCCTCTGGTCCTGAGTCCCGCGGGTGTGCGGGCGCCGTGCCCGCACACCCGTTTCCGCCCTCCGCTGGGCGGAAACATTCGAACGAGAGCTACGTCACTGCATGCGCGGGTCTTCGCCGGACATAACGAAAGCGAACCTATGTGTTCGTGATATGGCAACCACCAGCATGAACCTGGCGTCCTGCTGGTATAACGAGTGATCCGTGCACCTACGTGGTGTCAGCGACCGCAATGCTCCGCAGGAGGCCACCATGGCCGGTGAATGGACCCGTGGATAACCGTGTCCTCCCTAGAGAACCCCCACACGCAGCGACCCGAGGCGTCGCGCCCCTCCGAGACCCCGGAGACGACCGGTACGACCGGCTCCGGGGCTGAGGGGCGCCTGCTCAAGGGGCGTTACCAACTGGTGTCGGAGATCGCCCGGGGCGGCGTCGGCACCGTTTGGCGTGCCACCGACCTGGTCATCGACCGCGAGGTGGCCGTCAAGGAGCTGCGCCTGCCCGCGGATCTGAGCCGCGCCGAGCGCGAGTCGCTTCTGCGGCGCACCACCCGTGAGGCCCGCGTCGCCGGACGCCTGACCCACCCCAGCCTCGTCACGGTCCTGGACGTCGTGGACGAGGACGACCGGCCCTGGATCGTCATGGAGCTGGTGGAGGCCTCCACCCTGGAGGAACTCATCCAGGTGGGTGGTCCGCTGCCCTACCAGCGTGTGGCCGAGGTCGGCCTACAGCTCATCGACGCCCTCAAGGTCGCGCACGGCGAGGGCATCGTGCACCGCGACGTCAAGCCCGACAACGTGATGATCAGCCAGACCGGGCGAGTGGTGCTGACCGACTTCGGGCTGGCCGCGTGGAACGGTGAGTCGGCGCTGAGCTCCTCGGGCCGCATCATCGGATCCCCGGCCTACATCCCGCCGGAGCGGGCCAAGGCGGGCCCGGTGGGGCCGGAGTCGGACCTGTGGTCCCTGGGCGCCACCCTGTACACGGCGGTGGAGGGGCACCCGCCCTACGACCGCAAGGGCTACATCAAGATCCTGCGTCAGGAACAGCTGGACGAGCCCGCCGAGGCCGCCAACGCGGGGCCGTTGGCCCCCGTGCTGGCCGGACTGCTGCGGGTCGAGCCACCGGAGCGGCTGACCGCCGAGAACGCCACCAAGATGCTGCGTATCGCGGCTCTGGCCCCGTGGGCTCCCAAGACGAGCCCGGAGACGGCCGCCAAGGGCACAGCCACGCCCGCCGAGCCTCGCCCCGAGAGCGACGAGGAGGCCCGCGAGTCGGCCCGAGAGCACTTCAGGGCGGGTGCGCACGTGTTGGCCGAGTCCATCAACGAGCGGCTGCGCAGCAGCCCCGAGGCGATGAACTCGATCATGACGTCCATCCGCGAGTCCACGGACACACTGGGGCTGACCAGCTCGGGCAGGCACGCGGAGAAGAGCCGGATGCCGGTGGTCGCCGTCGTCGCGGTCGCCCTCGGTGTGGTGGTACTGCTGGCCATCATGCTGTGGGCGCTGCTGGGCCGCTAGGGGAGTATCCGCCGGACGTGCCCTGGCGCGGGATCACGGGTCGTCGCGGCGCGGGGGAGACACGAAGGCCCGCCGCCGGGGGTGAAACCCGGGCAGCGGGCCTGTTCGGTAGGGCCGGCGGGATTCGAACCCGCACTGTACAGCACCTAAAGCTGCCGTCTCCTGCCGGTTGGACTACGGCCCCGTGGAACCAACTGTACCGGGATCCGGACCGGCCCCGACCGCTCGGGTCCCTTGGTTCCGCTCGGCCGGGCCGGCCCGGTACGCGTGTCAGACGCCCAGTTCCTTCTTGACGCGGTCGACGTGGCCGGCGGCCTTCACGTTGTAGAAGGCCTTCTCCACCTTGCCGTCGGTATCCACGACGACCGTGGACCGGATGACGCCCTGGACGACGCGGCCGTAGTTCTTCTTCTCCCCGTACGCGCCGTAGGCGCTCAGGGTGTCCTTGTCCGGGTCGCCGAGCAGGGTGAAGGTCAGGCCCTCCTTGTCCCGGAACGTGGCGAGCTTGTCGCTGCCGTCCGGGGAGACGCCCAGCACGGTGAACCCGGCGGAGTCGAACTCGCGCAGGTTGTCGCGGAAGTCACAGGCCTGCGTGGTGCACCCGGGGGTCATGGCCGCGGGGTAGAAGTACAGGACGACGCGCTTGCCGGTGGAGGCCAGCACCTCGCTGAGGGTGACGGGCTTGCCGTCGGCGTCGTTGAGGGTGAAGTCGGGCGCCTGGTCGCCAGGCTCCAGACGGATCGGGTCGCTCACGTGGTGTTCCCCTCTGTTCATGGGCGGGACGGTACGAGCCCCGCCGACTCTCGCCCTCACCCTAGCGATCGACGTCCCATGGGTTGACGCTTCGTGGGTTGTGCCAGGCTGGGGGGATGGTCTTCGGTTGCGATTCCGGTTCGGTTCGTCCGCATCGGGAGTGACCAGCGGTGCGATCACCTATTGTTGACCGCACCTGGCCTTTCGGTCGGTCTCCGGTGGCGCCCGCCGCGCGCACCGGGACACCGCGCCTTCCGGCGGTGCCTGGAGCCCGCCGGACCGGAACACATCCGCTTCGCTGTGGGGAGTATTGGCGACGATGCCCGCATTCACACTCGACGAGGTCAGGGATCGGACACTCAAGGAGCGCGACTCCTGGTGGACGGTCTACCTCGTGGACCCGGTCGCGGTCCGGCTCGTACGCCTCCTGGCCAACCGAACCCCGATCACGCCCAACCAGCTGACGGTGGCCGCGCTGTTCCTGGGACTCGGCGCCGCCGTCTGCTTCTCCCTGGGATACCGCCAGTTCCTCGCCCTGGGCGCGCTGCTGTACTTCCTGTGCTTCGTCGTGGACTGCGTGGACGGCAAGCTGGCCCGGCTCACCGGGTCCGAGTCGTTGTTCGGGGCGTGGATGGACTACGTCTCCGACCGGTTCCGGGTGCTGGTGTGCGTGGTCGCCCTCATGGGCGGCCAGTACGTGGTGGCCGCGGACCGCTCCGACGGCGGCGGTCCGGTGTGGTTCGTGTGGCTGGCCCTGGCCGTGGTGTTCCTGGACATGCTGCGCTACCTCAACGCGCTCCAGGTCTACAAGGTGCGCCGGGAGATGCGCTCACATCTGGCGGCCGCCCTGGAGCGCGCCCGCGCGACCCTGTCGATGCTGGAGCCGGAGGAGGACGACACCGGTTCCGCCACCGGCGGGGGCGGCCGCACGATGAGCGACGGCGGCGAGCAGGCGGTTCTACGGCACGGCATCAGTGTGCTGGAGCAGATACTGCACAGCCAGACCGAGCGCGAGGCGCGCAACCAGCGCACGGCGGGCAAGCAGCCCGACCTCACCCTGCCCAAGGTGGACCTGCACAAGGAGTTCCGGGACCGTTTCCCCTGGTACCAGCGGTTCTGGGGGACGCTCAGCACCCGGCGCGTGCGCACCCACCTGGTCGGCGGCATCGAGTTCCAGATGGCGGTGTTCGTCATCTCCCCGCTGGCGGTCGCGGTCTTCGCGCTGCCGTCCCTGATCGGGTGGATCACCGCCGTGGTGGGCGTTTTGCTCCTCGCCTTCGAGATCGCCATCATCTATAAACTGTGGTTGTCCACGCGGGACTTCTTCCGTGTGGTCGACGGAATCGACAGCGCGCTGAGGTTCTCCGGCCCGTCCGACGGCGCGGAGGACGAGAGCCGGGACACCGGCTCGGGCACGGGATCTCAGACGAGCCTGCGCTAGTGGAGAGAGGCACCCTATGACGGGACGCGACACCGGACCGCGCCAGACCCCGGCGGAGATCGAGACCGAGATCAACCGCGAACAGCGGCGGCTCGCCGAGACCCTGGACCAGCTGAGCGTGCAGGCCCGGCCGGCCAACATCGCTCGGCGGCAGATGGACAGGGCCCGCGAGCGCGGCGCCCGGATCGTCGACGAGGCGCGCGCCCTGGTGGTCGGCGGCGGCGCGGTGCGCGTACAGAGCCACTCCGTGGAGCCCGCGGAGGGCAGCATCGTCGTCAACGGCGATGACGAGGTCGTCACCACCTACCAGTCGCGCGGACAGCTCCCCCCGGAGGTCGTGTACCTCGCGGTCGGCGTCGGCGCCGTCGTCGCCGCGGGAGTGGTGGCCTGGGCCGTTCGCCGCAGGAGGTAGCGCACGCAGCAGTCGAAGGAGGGGCCCGCACAGTGCGGACCCCTCCTTCGCTTGTGGGGACCGGCCGCCGGCTGGTGGAACGCGGAGGGGGCGGCCTGGGGGCGCGGGCACGGAGCCCGGTCTAGAGGAAGGTCCGTCCCTCGCCCCGGTAGGTGGGGACGGCACCCGTGTACTCGCCGGTGTCGGAGTCGACCAGGTGCAGGGTGTCGAAGCGCTCGCACAGCTCTCCCGCCTTGGCGTGGCGCATCCACACACGGTCGCCGACCGACAGGCCGTCGGCGGCGGTACCGAGCAGGGGCGTCTGCACCTCACCCGCGCCCTCGTCGGGGCTGTAGGACAGTCCGGCGGGCAGGTGGGGGACCGGGGCGCGGTGTGCGTCCACCGGCCCGGAGGCCGGGTAGCCGCCGCCGAGGGCGGTGGCCACGCCCGGGGCGGGGCGGCGGACCACCGGGAGCGCGAACAGGGCGGCGGGGCGTCCGTCGAAGGACCGGTAGTTGTCGAACAGGTGCGGGTGGTAGAGCCCAGAGCCCGCTGCCAGCTCGGTTACGGCCCTCTCCCTGCCGGTGGTGTGCAGGCTGCCGGTTCCGCCGCCGTTGACGAAGCGCAGGTCGGCCACGGCGCGAACGGCGTGCACGATCGCGGCCCTGCGCCGGGCCAGCTCCAGGGCGGACCGGCGCTGGACGGCGCGTAGGAGGCGGCCGTAGAGGGGCCTGCCGGGCGGGGCGTCGCCCACTCCGGCGATCTGGCCCTCGTAGGCCATGATCCCGTCCAGCTCCAGCTCGGGACGGGCCACGACGGCGCGGGCGAACGCGGCGGCCTGGGCGGGGGTGCGCACGGGGGAGCGGTAGGCACCCACACGCGTGCGCGGGCCCAGCGGCTGCCAGCTGGTGTCGGTGTCCAGACACACCCGGACCGGTGGCGCGTCGGGCCCGCGGGATTCGGCGGCCTCGGCTACGGCGGCACGGATCAGGTCCAGGTGGGCGGTGTCGTCCACCATCAGGGTGATGGAGCGGGCGGCACCGGGGTCACGGACGAGCCGGGCCAGGTCCCGCCGGTCGACGGTGGGGTAGGCCACGAGTACGTCATCGCTCACCGGGCTGTCCCCGGTGGCCAGCCACAGTGCCTCCGCCAGGGTGAAGGCCATGATCCCCGCGTATCCGGGCAGGGCGAGGACGGTACGTAGCAGTTCGCGACTGCGCACGGACTTGCTGGCGATCCTGACGGGCTTGCCATGGGCGCGGTCGGTCAGTGCGGTCGCGTTGGCTCGGAGGGCGGCCAGGTCGACCATGGCGAAGGGGGCGTCGAGGCCACGGGTGACGGTCTCGTACGTCTCGCGCAAGCTTGTCATGTCCCAAGGATGTCAGAACATGAATGTTCTTCACATTCCCTGAGTGGCAGAACAGCCTCTCCCGGAGGTCCGCGGGGCGGTGCGGGGTGCTCTCCCGGGGGTATGCGGCGGCCGATATCCTGGGACGTCACGGCTGAGCAGCCGTCCGATTCCGGGAGTGGTTCTTTCCATGAGTGAGCGTGAGTACGTCCTGACCCTTTCGTGCCCCGACAGCCGGGGCATCGTTGCCGCTGTGGCCAACCTGCTGTCCGACCACGGTTGCAACATCACCGAGAGTCAGCAGTACGGCGACCACTACACGGGGCGTTTCTTCCTGCGGATGCAGTTCGTGGCCGAGCGGGGGGCCGGGGGCGTGGTGGGGGAGGACGTCCTGCGCAGCGCGTTCGCGGCGCTCGCGGGCGAGGTCGGCAACGGGGACTCGTTCGTCGAGTGGGCCCTCAAGCCCCGGGACGCGCGCCCGCGTGTGATCGTGATGGTGTCCAAGTTCGGCCACTGCCTCAACGACCTGCTCTACCGTCAGCGCAGCGGACTGCTGGACGTGGACATCGTCGCCGTGATCTCCAACCACCCGGACCTGGAGTTCCTCGCCGACTCCCACGGTGTGGACTTCCACCATCTGCCGGTCAACGCCCAGACCAAGCACGAGCAGGAGGCGCGGCTGCTGGAGTTGGTCGACTCCTACGACGTGGACCTGGTCGTCCTGGCCCGCTACATGCAGGTGCTCTCCGAGCAGTTGTGCGCCAAGATGTCCGGTCGGATCATCAACATCCACCACTCCTTCCTGCCCAGTTTCAAGGGCGCCCGCCCCTACCACCAGGCCCACACGCGTGGCGTGAAGCTGATCGGCGCGACCGCCCACTACGTCACGGCCGACCTCGACGAGGGCCCGATCATCGAGCAGGAGGTGTCCAGGGTGGACCACACGCACAGCCCGGAGCAGCTCACGGCGATCGGCAGGGACCTGGAGTCGGTGGCGCTGGCGCGCGCGGTCCACTGGCACGCGCAGCGCCGTGTCCTGCTCAACGGGGACAAGACGGTCATCTTCGGCTGACCACGGTCGCGGTTCCTCCCGTGGCGACACGTGGGAAATAGTTTTCGGACAGACAGGGGCGCCTTCGGGCGCCCCTTGCGTTTTCTTGCTTCCAGTAGGTTCCCCACGCTTCTTTGGGGCAGGGATAAGAGCAGAGTTACCTGTTCTGACCAGCAAAACCTTGCCCAAGGTGCCTTGTCGACTACACATTGTGCGTATATGGTGTGATCAGTTCGAAACCTTCCAGCCGTTCAGACGGACGGATGGGTGCGGGGTTTCGGTCCGGCATCCGGAGGTGCGCCTTCCGGGTGGGGGGACGGACATGGGCGGAAAGCACGTCGACGGCGCCGCGAGCAGGGTCGGGGACGCTTTCGTGCCCCAGGGTCGCGACCGCGGGCCGCACACTGCGCAGGGGGAGACCAGTGACGGAGATGAAGAGCGAAGCCAAGGTGCCGGGAGCCCGTGAGTCGAACCGGCCGGGCCGGGGCGACGCCTCACACGAAGAGGGCGGGCGCACACAGATCGCGGACGGGGTGGTCGCCAAGATCGCCGGCATGGCCGCGCGGGAGATCGGCGGCGTCTACGCCATGGGCGGCGGGACCGCGCGCGCCGTCGGTGCCGTGAGGGATGTGATGACCGGCGGGGACAAGGGCTCGGTGGCACGGGGGGTCGCTGTCGAGGTGGGCGAGCGCCAGGCCGCCATCGACATCGACGTGGTCGTGGAGTACGGCGCCGCCATTCGGGACCTGGCCTCGGCCGTTCGGCGCAACGTCACCACCGCGGTGGAGCGCATGACCGGCCTGGAGGTCACCGAGATCAACATCAAGGTGGACGACATCCACCTACCCGACGACGAGCGCGAAGAGGAAGGCGAGCCCGCGCCTCGGGTCCAGTAGTCGTGGGCACTGGCGAAGATCCGGGCGAGGTGGCCCGGCACCTGGCACGGGAGGCCGAGGGCTTCCCGGACGTGGTGAGGCTGTCGTCCGGCGGGTTCGGGACGCTGGCCACTCCGGTCCCCGGCGGACGGGTCCGCGGGGTGGCGGTGCACCCCGACAGCGTCGAGGTCGGTGTCGTGGTCCGCTACGGGCGGCCCTTGCCGGAGATCGCAGCCGAGACGCGCCGGGTCCTGACCCCGCTCGCGGGGGGCCGGACCGTCCACATCTCCGTGGAGGACGTGGTCGCGGGTCTGGAGGAGGACTCCCGCGCGGGCGGCTGAGGAAGAAGCACCAGAGGCTGGACAAGAGGGGGAAGCCATGTGGCCCATCGTTGGGCTGTCCTACGGGACGGTACTGGGGCTCGCAGCCGCGTTCGGCGGGTTCACGGCCTTCGCGCTGGTCCTGATCCTGGGTCTGGCGGGGTTCGTCGCCGGCCGGGCGATGGCGGGCGAGATCGACCTCACCGCGATGTTCGCGCGGCGCTCCGCCTGAGATGCGGAGAGCGGACGTGACCGGAGTGGGCACCAGCACGGTGCCCCGGCAGAGGAAGTATCCGAGCGGTGCCCCGGACAGTGCACGCGGCGTAGAGGGCCGCGACCCGGGCGGCCGTATCGTCATCGAGTCCGACGTGGTCGAGAAGGCCGCCACGCAGGCGATCCGGGAGGTCCCCGGCGCGCTGCTGGTCCGGTCGCGTGCCGCGCGGGCCCGGATGAGCGGCGAGATCGTCCTGCTGCGACTGCGAGTGGGCGTCCACTACCCGCGCTCCGCCCGCGAGATCGCCGGGCGGTTGCGCGGGCACGTCAAGCAGCGGGTCGAGCGGATCACCGGTAAACGGGTCCGCCACATCGACATCGAGATCGCGGAGTTGGTGCGCTGACATGACCACCGTGGAAGAGGTACTCGGACGTCCCGACCAGGGCGTCGACCGCCGAGCCAAGCGGGTGGCCGTCCACACGTTCCGTCCGCGGCGGTCCTGGCCCGCGGTGGTCACGAGCGTCGTGGTCCTCGTCGTGGCCGTCGTGGCCGCGGCCGAGGTGATCTCGGCGCTGGCGGGCAGCCCGCTGCGCCTGGTACCGGTCGACGCCGCAACCGGGTACGCGTCGACCACGACCTGGTCGACGCCGTCGGTACAGATCGCGTCGGCCGTCCTGGCGCTGATCGGGCTGGCCCTGATCGTGGCCGCCCTGGCCCCCGGACGGGGCCGCTGGACGGCGCTGCGCACCGACGACCCCGCCCTGGTGGTGGGGTTGACCCGGCCCGCGCTGCGTCGCGCGGTGAGCGCCGCCGCACAGGACATCAGCGGGGTCGACAGCGCTCACGTGACGATGCGCGGTAACAGGATCCGGGTGAACGTGCGCACCGGGATGCGCGAGTCGGCGGAGCTGCCGGCCGAGGTGACCGCGGCCGTGGAGCGGCGGCTGGAGGAGCTGGCACCGCTGCGCAGCATGCGGATCGCCACCCACGTGCGGTACGCGGAGGGGTGACCATGACTCGTGACAGGTCGCGCAGTTCGGCCCGGGGGAACCGGTGGGGGCTGGCGGTCGTCGGAGCGGTGCTGCTCGCCCTCGGGCTGGCGGCACTGGCCGTCGGACTCGGCCTGTTCGGCCGGGGGCCGGCCGGCAGCGCGCTGCTCAGCCCTGCGGTCCAAGGGGTGCTCGGCCAGCAGTGGGTGCCCTACGCGGTGGTCGCGGCGGCCCTCGTCGCCGGTTTCCTGGCTCTGCGCTGGCTGATGTCCCAAGGGTTCAACGACACGGTGGGACGCCTGGTCCTGGAGCGCGGTGACGGGGGCCGGGTGGAGATGTCCGAGAACGTGGCACGCGGCGCCCTGGAGCAGGAGGTCGCCGACTACCCGGGGGTGCGCCGCGCCCATGCGCGGCTGACCGAGTCCACCGACGCCCCGCGTCTGCGGCTGGCGCTGACCCTGGACGAGGACGCGGACGTGGCCGGGGTGTGGCAGCGGGTGCGCTCGGAGGCGCTGGCGAACCTGCGGCAGGCGCTCGACCTGGAACAGGTGCCCGCCGTCGTGCGGATGTCGATGACGGCACCGGCCAAGAACCCCCGGCGCAGTCTGGCCTGAACCCGCGCGGCCGTGTGCACCGGTTGAGGCAGCGGCCTTCGGGGACCAGGCCCGGCCAGAGTCCCGCGAGGTCGCGCGCGGCCCTCCTCTGGCGCGGGCCCGAGCATCCGGGACCGGGCGTCAGGAACGCTCAGGGCCCTCCGCGGCGCCGGCCGGTCAGCGCGCGGTGCTCTGTCCGTGGCGCACCCGGCCGCCGCGCAGGACGGTGCGGATACTCTTCTCCGGGGCCGCGAGCACCCCGATGTCGGCGAGCGGGTCGCCGTCGACCACCACGAGGTCGGCACACGCACCGTCACGCAGGGTGCCGACGGTCCCCTCCAGCCCCAGGAGCCGCGCTGCGTTGACGGTGGCCGCGCGCAGGACGTCCGCGGCGGGCTGGACCCGGCCGCGGACAGCGAACTCCTCGCTCTGGTGGTCCTGCATACCCCCGAGCAGGTCACTGCCGAAGACCAGGTTCACGCCGGCCTCGTGGGCCATGCGCAGGGCGTCCAGGCCGCTGCTGAGCACGGCGTCGACCTTGTCCTGGCTGGCCGGAGGCAGACCGTTGCGGGCGCCCTGACGGGAGAGCTCCTGGTAGGTGACGAGGGTGGGCACCAGGTAGGCGTCGTGTTCCAGGAACAGCTCGATACTGCTCTCGTCGATGAGGTTGCCGTGCTCGATGCAGTGCACACCGAGCCGGAGCCCCCGGTTGACGGCGCGGGCCGTGTAGGCGTGCCCGGTGACGTAGCGGTTGGCCGCCTCGGCCTCCTCCACCACGGCCCGGATCTCGTCCTCGGAGGACTGGGTGGAGTCGATTCGGTCGGTGGGGGAGGCCACCCCGCCCGAGAGCATGATCTTGAGGTGGTGGGCACCGGTGCGCAGCTGTTCACGGGCCGCGCGGCGAAACTCCACGGGTCCGTCGCAGACGATGCCCGCCCCGGGGCAGCAGGCGTGGGTGTCGTTGCCCTGGCGGCCCGGCGCGCGGAAGTCGCCGTGGCCGCCGGTCTGTGACAGGGCCTTGCCGCCGAACATGAGCCGGGGGCCGTCGATGAGCTCCTCGTCGACGGCCCGCGCCAGCCCCCAGTCCCCTCCGGCGACGTCGCGGACGGTGGTGAAACCGCGCTTGAGCATGGAGTTGAGGGAACGGGCGGCGTAACTGGCGACGTAGGAGGGGGAGTGGTCCATCGCGGCGCCGAGGTCGGCGCTGAAGGCGGTCGGGTGTACGTGGGCGTCGATGAGGCCCGGCATGAGGGTGGCCCCCTCCAAATCGACGGCCTCGACCTCGGGACTGGCCTCGGGCGCGGGGCCCCGACCGCTGCCCGCGATACGGCCGTCCCGCACCAGGAGCCAGGAGTCCGGTGTCCGGGTGCCCGCCTCGGGGTCGAGCAGTCCGGCCCCCGTGAAGAGGATGTTCGGGTCTGACTGGCGGGTCATGAAGTACCTCCGTTGGTCGACGTGCTTGCAATATATGTTGCATTTGCGGTGAGGGCGAGTCCGGCGGCGGTGGTATCGCTTGGGGAGGCGGCGCGGCCGGGCGCCGGAACGGAGGAGCGATGGTGGACTGGTTCGAGGCCGCTCTCGGCGGCGGCCGCCTCGGCCGTGCGGCCGAACGCGTGGTCGGGGTGCTGCGGGACGAGCCGAGGTTCGCCTCCTACGCGAGTACCGCCGAGCTCGCCGAGCGGGCGGAGGTCAACGTCGCCACGGTGGTGCGGGCCGCGCAGGCCCTCGGGTTCACCGGCTGGCCCGCGCTCCGCGTCGAGCTGCGCTCGCGCTACCTGGCCTCGCTCAGCGCGGGAGAGGTCCTGGCCGAGCACGCCGGGGCCGACGCCGACCCGGTGCGCGAGGCCTTTCGCGCGGACAGGGAGGGGCTCCGGGCCCTGGAGCTGACCCTCGACCCCGGGAGGGTGCGCGCCCTGGCGGAGGCGGTCCACGGGGCGCGCAGGACGCGGGTGGTGGGCTCGGGGACCTTCGCGGCACCGGGCCTGCAACTCGCGCACGCCGCGGGGATCATGGGCTATGACGTGGAGCGCTTCGACGTCGGGGGAACGGCTCTGGTCAACGCGCTGGCACGGATGGGGCCGCAGGACCTGTTGCTGGCGTGCGACCTGTGGCGGCTGCCCGTCGCGCTGCGGGCGGCGGCGGAGGTGGCCCGTGGGCGGGACGTGCCGGTGGCGGTCATCACCGACAGGCGGGACTCCCCGCTGGTTGACGGGGCCGCGCACGTGCTCCTGGTCCCCAGCGAGGGCGTGGGCATGTTCCCCTCGCTCACCCCGACGATGGCGGTGGTCCACGCGGTGTTGGCCGAACTGGCCCGGATCGGCGGGGACGCGGTACTGGAGGCCGCGCGCGACACAGAGCGCCTGTGGGAGCAGTCGGAGCTCTTCTGAGCGTTCTTCGCGCGAGTGACCTGGGACGACGGTGCAGTGTCAGACCGGCGTGTTCTGAGTCACAGTGAATGCAATGAGTGTTGCATTTCACTGGGGGCGACTGCTTTCATGGCTCGGTCGGATCACCTCCGGTGGTTGATCCCTCCCTTCCGTATCCCCTGGTTCGAACCTCGCAAGGTGGCCCATGCAGACGACCCATCTGGTGATCCTCGCCGTGTACATCCTGGCGATGCTCGGGATCGCCCTCTACTTCGTTCGCTCCGGCAGGCTGCGCGGCGGTGACGACTTCCTCTTCGCCGGACGCAGCCTCCCCCGCCCGGTCATGATCGCCACCATGCTGGTCACCTGGGTCGGTTCGGGCACCGTCATCGGTGGCGCCAACTTCGCCTACACCTACGGCCCGACGGCCGGCCTGGTCTTCTTCGCGGGGACCCCGTTGGGCATCCTGGTCCTGCTCCTGGCGGCCCGCCGTATCCGCCGTGCGTCCAGGCACACCATCCCCGAGCTGCTGGAGGTGCGCTTCGGGATCGGTGTCCGCACCGTGGCCGCCGTGGTCACCACCATCGCCTTCCTGGGGCTCACCGCCTCCCAGTTCGTCGGCGGCGGATACGTCGTCAGCCTGGTCACACCGCTGTCCGCCACCCAGGGGACTCTGCTCGTCGCGGTCGTCGTGACGCTGCTGACCGTCAGCGGCGGCCTGTTCTCGGTCGCCTACACCGACTTCGTGTCGGCCATCGTGATCGTGCTCGGCCTGTTCGTGTCGCTGCCGCTGGTGTTCGCCGCGGTCGACGGGCCGGGCGCCTACTGGGACGGACTGCCGGAGCAGGCGACCACCTTCACCGGTGGGCTGACCGCCCTCCAGCTCCTGGGCTACTTCCTTCCGCTCTTCCTGCTGCTGCTCGCGGACCAGAACATGTACCAGCGCCTGGCCGCGGCCAAGAACGAACGGGAGGCCCGCACCTCGACCGTCGGCATGCTGTTGGGCAGCTTCTTCGTCTTCGTACCCGTCGTACTGCTCGCCACCGCCGCCGCGGTCCTGATGCCCGGCATCAACGGGGACATGGCGGTCCTGAGCCTGGCCTCGGAGGGGTATCTGCCCGCGGTGCTGGGCGGGCTGATCCTGGCCGGGGCGGTCGCCTTCGTCATCACGACCGGGTCCTCGTACATGCTCTCCTGCGCCTCCAACATCACCTACGACCTGTACGTGCGGTTCGCGGGGGAGGGCGCCGGCGAACGCCGCAAGCTCGTGATCCAGCGCCTGTCGGTCCTGGGCATCGCGCTCGCGGGCCTCGCGCTGAGCCTGTTCTTCCCGACCGTGCTGGAACTCCAGATGTACTCCTACACCGTCTACGGGGCTGCGATCACGCCGGTGGTCCTGTCGGTGCTGTTCTGGAGGCGCGCGACCACCGCGGGCGCGGTCGCGGCCCTGGTGGTCGGGGCCACCACCACCATCGGGTGGCAGATCGCCGGGACACCGGGCGACCTCAACGGGGTCGTCATCGCCCTTCCCGCCGCACTGGTGGCCCTGGCCGTGGTCAGCCTGGCCACCAGGGCGCCCGATCCCGACCGGGTGTCGGCGGTCGACGCCGCCGACTCGGCGGGCGCGAACTCCTGACCGGCAACGGGCCGCCGCCACGGCGGCGGCCGGAAGCCACCTCGCCGACGAGGGCATCGCGGAACCCGCCGGGTGGCCCGCGAAGGACGGTGGCGGATCAGCCTCCGGGATACCTGTCCGCACGGCACGCGAAGGTCGCCGACGCGCGCCGCGAGTTCCACCACCAGCTCTCCACGAAGATCATCGACGACAACCAAGCGGTGTTCGTGGAGGATCTGTGTGTGAAAGGGCTCGGGCGCACGAAGTTGGCCAAGGGTGTGCATGAGGCCGGGTGGTCGGCGTTCGTGCACATGCTGGAGTACAAGGCGAAACGGTACGGGCGCGCCTTCGCCAGGGTCGACCGGTTCCTACCGTCGTCGCAGACCTGCTCGGAGTGCTGGGTGGTCGACGGACCCAAACCCCTCAACGTGCGTACCTGGGCCTGTTCCGGGTGCGGTGCCGAACACGGCCGGGATGTGAACGCGTCCCGCATCGTGCTCGCCGCTGGACGGAGACTCGTCCCAGAGCGGGAAGCGGAGAGCTGAAACGCCGGGCCCCGCTGCGAGATCATGGCGAAGCCTTCGCAGTAGGGGCGGGAGGTCGGGTAGGACCATCACCCCATGGGTGGGGCACCGGCCGGCGAAACAGGAACCAGCGGACACCGCGAGGCGCACCGCGCCCATGGCCGCGAGGTCGTGGGAATCCCCGGGGTCCACCCCGAGGAGGACGTCAACAGCTGAGGATCGCCTCCCGCGCCCGCGAGCTCGTGGACGAGGGCACCCCGATCGAGGCCGCCTGCAAGATCATCATCCTGGAGGACCAGTTGGAGGAGGCGCTGCGGATCAATGAGGAGCTTCGCACCTCCGAGCCCGCCCCGCGGACCGACGAGCGGCCGTCCCCGTAAGCCGGCGCGGCTCTTCCGAACCGGGCGGGCCGTTCCGGTGCCGGAGGGGGACCCCGGCACGGTCCGACCCGCAGCGGCCAGGACTCCGTGAACTGTCGGCGCCCGGTGTTAGGTTCGCCACATGAGCCGAAAGACCTTCGTCAACCTGCCCGTCAAGAGCATCGACGCCACCCGCGAGTTCTTCAACGCGCTGGGTTTCGACTACGCCGCCGCCTTCTCCGACGACAAGGCGCTGTGCATGGTCGTCAACGACAGTTCCTTCGTCATGTTCCTGGCCGAACCGTTCTTCGCGGACTTCGTGCCCTCCGGGATAGCCGACACCTCAGCCGGGGCGGAGGTGATCACCTGTGTGAGCGTGGACAGCCGCGAGGACGTCGACCGGATCGCCGAGGCCGCGGCCGTGGCCGGGGCGACCAACGCCAACACCACCGAGCACACCGGTATGTACTCGCGCTCCTTCGCCGACCCCGACGGCCACCTGTGGGAGTTCCTGTACATGGACGAGGCCGCCACGATCTCCTGAGCCCCGCACCATCGCGCAGGGCGGGCACGAGACCTTCGGCCCGTGCTCGCCGGCGCGCCCCCGCCCCGTCCGGCGGCCGGCCCTCAGCACTCGATGACGTTGACGGCGAGACCGCCGCGACTCGTCTCCTTGTACTTGTCCATCATGTCGCGGCCGGTGTCGCGCATGGTCCTGATGACCTTGTCCAGGGACACGAAGTGGCTGCCGTCGCCGCGTAGCGCTATGCGGGCGGCGCTGATCGCCTTGACCGAGGCCAGCGCGTTGCGCTCGATGCACGGCACCTGCACCAGGCCGCCGATCGGGTCGCAGGTCAGCCCCAGGTTGTGCTCCATGGCGATCTCCGCGGCGTTCTCCACCTGGGCGGGGGTGCCGCCCAGCACTTCGGCCAGGCCGGCGGCGGCCATCGAGGAGGCGGAGCCCACCTCGCCCTGGCAGCCCACCTCGGCGCCGGAGATCGACGCGTTCTGTTTGAACAGGATGCCGATCGCCGCGGCGGTCAGCAGGAAACGCACCACGCCCTCGTCGCCCGCGCCCGGGCTGAAGTGCAGGTAGTAGTGCAGTACCGCGGGCACGATGCCCGCCGCCCCGTTGGTCGGCGCGGTCACCACACGGCCGCCCGCGGCGTTCTCCTCGTTCACCGCCAGTGCGTACAGCGTGATCCAGTCGCTACCGCGCATGGGATCGGAGTCCACGCTCGTCGGCGCCAGCAGGCCCGACTCGTCGCAGTTGCCGCCCAGCTGCCGGTACATGCGGTGCGCCCTGCGGGGCACCTTCAGCCCGCCGGGCAGGCTGCCCTCGGTGGTCACACCTCGGCGCACGCACTGGCGCATCGCCGCGCAGATGGTGAGCAGCTCGGCGCGGATCTCCTCCGGTGAGCGCCCGAACGCCTGCTCGTTGGCGAGCATCACAGCGCTGATCGACATCCCCGTCTCGGAGCAGATCCCCAGCAGCTCCTCGGCGCTGTCGAAGGGGTACGGCAGCGCGGTGTCGTCCGGCTTGATCCGGTCCGCGCCCACGGCCTGCTCGTCCACGACGAACCCGCCGCCCACCGAGTAGTACACCTTCGCGGCGAGCTCGGTTCCGTAGGAGTCCAGCGCCACGAACCGCATCCCGTTCGGGTGGTCGGGCAGGCTCTCCTTGCGCCGGAAATCCACGTCCACGGACGGGTCGAAGGCCACGGGCGGCCCCTCGGGCCCGCCCAGGTACAGGGTCCGCCCCTCGCGCACCCGTCCGACGAGCTCGGGTACCGAGTCCACGTCCACGTGCTCGGGGGTGTGCCCCATCAGTCCCAGGACCACGGCAGTGTCACTCCCGTGTCCCTTGCCGGTGAGGGCCAGGGATCCGTACAGTTCGGCCCGCACCCGGGCCGCGCCGTCGAGCAGTCCGCCCTCGCGCAGGCCGTCCACGAACGTGTGCGCGGCCTTCATAGGTCCGACCGTGTGCGAGCTGGACGGTCCGATACCGATCTTGAACAGGTCGAACACGCTGATGGCCATGGCTGTCCTCCTCGTTGAGTACAGGGCCGGGATGTGCCGTGCGGGGCACCGGGCCCCGCACGGCGGGGCTCTACAGGTTCGGGTAGAGCGGGTACTTCGCGGTCAGTGCCTGTACGCGGCCGCGCAGCGCGGCGGCGTCGAACTCCGGCTTGAGCGCCTCGGCGATGACGTCCGCGACCTCGGCGAAGTCCTCGTCGCCGAAACCGCGGGTGGCCAGGGCCGGGGTGCCGATCCGCAGGCCGGACGTGACCATCGGCGGACGCGGGTCGTTGGGCACCGCGTTGCGGTTGACCGTGATCCCGATCGAGTGCAGGCGGTCCTCGGCCTCCTTGCCGTTGAGCTCGGAGTTCACCAGGTCCACCAGGGCCAGGTGCACGTCCGTGCCCCCCGAGAGCACCTTCACGCCGACCTCGGTCATGTCCGGACGGGTCAGCCGCTCGGCGAGCAGCTTCGCGCCGGATACGGTGCGCCGCTGGCGCCCGGCGAACTCCTCGCCCGCCGCGACCTTGAGCGAGACCGCCTTGGCCGCGATCACGTGCTCCAGCGGCCCGCCCTGCATACCGGGGAACACCGCGGAGTTGATCTTCTTGCCGTACTCCGCCTTGGCCAGGATCATGCCGCCGCGCGGGCCGCCCAGGGTCTTGTGCGTGGTGGTGGTGACCACGTCGGCGTGCGGCACCGGGTTGGGGTGCAGCCCCGCCGCGACCAGACCGGCGAAGTGCGCCATGTCCACCATCAGCAGTGCGCCGACCGAGTCGGCGATCTTGCGGAAGCGGGCGAAGTCCAGCTGGCGAGGGTAGGCCGACCAGCCGGCGACGATCATCTTGGGCCGGTGCTCCTCGGCGAGCGCCTCGATCTCGTCGTAGTCGACGGTGCCGTCCTCGTCGCGCACGTGGTAGGCCACCGCGTTGAGGATCTTGCCGGAGTAGTTGATCTTCATGCCGTGGGTCAGGTGGCCGCCGTGGGCCAGGTCCAGACCCAGGATGGTGTCATCCGGCTTGAGCAGCGCGAAGTACACGGCCGTGTTGGCCTGCGCACCCGAGTGCGGCTGCACGTTCGCGTGCTCGGCGCCGAACAGCTCCTTGGCGCGGTCGATCGCGAGCTGTTCGACGACGTCGACGTGCTCGCACCCGCCGTAGTAGCGGCGACCGGGGTAGCCCTCCGCGTACTTGTTGGTCAGGACGGTGCCCTGCGCCTCGATGACCGCCTGGGGGGCGAAGTTCTCCGAGGCGATCATCTCCAGGGTGTCGCGCTGGCGGGCCAGCTCCGCGTCGACCGCGGCCGACACCTCGGGGTCCAGTTCGCCCAGCGTCTGGTTGAGCGTGTTGTCAGTAGCCATCGTGGGCCTACTCCTCGCCTTCGGTCAGTTTGGTGTACTCCTCGGCGGAGAGCAGATCGGAGGGCTCCTCGGAGAGCCGCACCCTGAACAGCCACCCGGCCCCGAAGGGGGCGGAGTTGACCGCCTCGGGCTCGTTTTCGAGGGCCTCGTTGACCTCGACGACCTCGCCGCTGACCGGTGAGTAGATGTCACTGACGGACTTGGTGGACTCCACCTCGCCGCACGGCTCGCCCGCGGACACCTCGCTGCCGGCCTCGGGCATCTCGACGTAGACGATGTCACCCAGGGCCTCGGCGGCGAACGAGGTGATCCCGACGGTGGCGACCCCGTCCTCGACCACGACCCACTCGTGTTTGGCGGTGTAACCCAGCTCCGTGGGAACGCTCACTTCAACTCTCCTTGGAGGTGTTCCATTTTCCTGCCGCGCGCCCGTACGGCTGCCCGGCCCGGCCTACGCCCGGTCGCGCCCCGTGCGTGCGGGTCCCTCCGTGGGGGATCCCGCCGCGCGGGGCGTGCGGGCCTTCGGGGTGTGAAGGCCCCTGCTCTACGACTGCCGCTTGTAGAACGGCAGTTCGACCACGTCGACGTCCTCGCCCCGTCCGCGCACGTCCACGGTGAACGTGCCGGTCGAGGTGTCGAGGTCGCCGTCCACGTAGGCCATGGCGATGGGGCGGCCCAGGGTGGGAGAGGGCGCGCCGCTGGTGATGGTTCCGACGACCGTGCCGTCGCGCAGTACGTTCTGGTCCTTGCGCAGCGGGCGGCGACCGCGTGCGAGGAGGCCGATGAGGCGGCGGGGACGGGAGGTGCGCGAGGCTTCCTCCAAGGCGGCCCGGCCCACGAAGTCGCCCTTGTCGAACTTGACCACCCGGCCCAGGCCGGCGTCGAAGGGGGTGAGGTCGGCGGTGAGCTCCTGCCCGTACAGCGGCATCCCGGCCTCCAGGCGCAGGGTGTCGCGGGCCGAGAGCCCGGCGGGCACGAGGCCGTGCTTCTCCCCTTCGGCCAGGAGGGCGTCCCACACCTTGGGGGCCCGCGTGGCGGGCCTGACGAAGATCTCGAAGCCGTCCTCGCCGGTGTAGCCGGTACGGGCGAGCAGGACGGGTTCACCGGCGACGGTGTGCTCGTACCCGGCGTAGTAGCGGATGTCGTCCAGGTTCGCGTCGGTCAGCGGCGCCAGGACGTCCACGGCGCGCGGACCCTGGACGGCGATCAGGGCGTGGTCGGCGGACTCGTCGGCGACCTCGGTGTCGAAGCCGGAGGCCCGCTCGGCCAGGGCGGAGGCCACGACCGGCACATTGGCGGCGTTGGCCACGACGAGGTACTCCTCCTCGCCGAGCCGGTAGACGATGAGGTCGTCCAGGACCCCGCCGTCCTCGGCGGTGATCATGCTGTACCGGGCCCGGCCCACCTTGACCCGGGACAGGTGCCCCACCATCGCGTAGTCCAGGGCGTCGGCGGCCTGCGGTCCGGTCAGCCGGATCTCACCCATGTGGGAGAGGTCGAACAGGCCCGCGGCCTCGCGCACCGCCCTGTGTTCGGCGGTCTCGCTGCCGTAGCGCAGCGGCATGAGCCATCCGGCGAAGTCGACGAGGGTGGCGCCGGCCTTCTCGTGGGCCTCGCGCAGCGCCGTGGCGCGCGGCGCGGATGCGGGCTCTGACATGGGAACTCCCGAGAGGATGGGCGTCGTGACGTACGTGGCGTTGCCATCCTCCCCCTCTGTCATCGGTGCCTGAGAGCTTCGCCATGCCTCGGCGTGGCTTGCACCTTCGGCGAGAGACGGTCGTCCCTGCTTTCCAGAGTGGTCTCGCCCGTACGGTCCACTGTGCCTGAGAGGTTGTCTTCGGGGAGGAATTGCTCCTTCGGCGGCCCGTGCTGGATACGCGGGCACTCTCCCGTACGGGGTCAGCAACACGTTCAGCCTAGCAGCGGCCGCACACGGCCCCCAAGAGTGCCCGGAGCTGCCCCCGGTGGAGCCGTGGCCGCCCGCCTCCGAGCCCGGCACCTCGCCGGACCCCGGACCGGTGTCCCCGCCGTCACCGCCCTCTGGCGGGGTCGAGAGGTTAGCGTGTGCCGAGGACGGGCTTTTGTCGTGTGGAGGGGATGGCGAATGCGAACCGACACCGGGGACGGGTCCCGGAGGCTGCGGGGGACGGTACGCGGCCTGCCCGCGCTGGCCGCCGGATGCGTCCTCACCCTGGCCGCGGGGACCGGGTGCGCCGAGTCCGGGCAGGGCGGCGGGCCACGGGAGACGGGGATCCGGCCGGGTCCTCCGGGGACGGCCCGGAGGCCGGTGCCCTGACCCGGGGCGACGTGGCCGCCGAGGAGCGCGAGGACCTGGAGGCGGTGTTCTCCGAGGAGGGGGTCGTGGGCGCCTTCGCGCTCTACGACGTGCGGGAGCGGAGGGCGACCGTGGTCGGGCCCGAGGAGGCCCATGAGCGCGCGGTGCCCGCGTCCACCTTCAAGATCCCCAACACCCTGATCGGGCTACAGACGGGCGCGGTCGAGGACGTGGACGAGGTGCTGTCCTACGGCGGCGGGTCCCAGCGGGTGCCCGAGTGGGAGCGGGACATGTCCCTGCGTGAAGCCTTTCCCGCCTCCAACCTGTCCGTCTACCAGGAACTGGCCCGCAGGGTCGGGCACGAGCGGATGGTGACCTGGGTGGACCGATTCGACTACGGAAACCGGTCGGTGGGCGACGCGGACTCGGTGGACGGGTTCTGGCTGGACGGTCCGCTGGAGATCTCCGCCATGGAGCAGACCTCATTCCTGGCCGACCTGGCCCTCGCCGACCTGCCCGTGGACACGGAGCACCAGCGGGCGCTCCAGGAGATCGCCACCGTGGAGGAGGGCGACGGCTACACCCTGTGCGCCAAGACCGGGTGGGCCACGGGCGTCGAGCCCGCGCCGGGCTGGTGGGTCGGCTGGGTCGAGCGAGGCGAGGAACTGTACACCTTCGCGCTGCGTATCGAACTCGAGGAGGACGGGCAGGAGGAGTTGCGGGTGTCGCTGGGACGCGAACTGCTCGTGGAGCTGGAGGTCCTGCCGCCGGAGGCCGCCGGGGAGTGATCCCGTCGGGCCCGGGGCGGTCGGAGCGGCCGCGGACACCCCGGAGTACGGATCCGGGAGGCGCGGCGGCCTCGGGTCGTCTGGAGGGAGGGCACTGAGGTCCGAGGACACGACGGTCACGGTCCGGGGCGGGACCGTGTTCGACGGAACCGGCACCGGGCCGCCGTCCGGACTGGGTGGTCGTGGCGCGCGGCGGACGGATCGACTGGATGGGTCCCGCCGCGGACGCCCCGAGGATCGGCGGGCCGCACCACGAGATCGACGTGACCGGGTGCACCGTCCTGCCCGGGTTCGTCGACACCCACGTGCACATGGTCATGTCCGGCGACGGCATGAACCCGGCCGACCTGGTGGACCAGCCGCCGCACTACGGCTACGAGATCGGCGAGCGCGGGATCGACATGATGGGGGAGCGCGGCGCCTTCCTGGTGCCCACCCTGGCCACGGCCACCGCTCGGCCCGACCCGGCGAAGTCGGCGGACGACGCCGTAGCCAAGAAGCTCAGGCTCCAGGAACACCTGAGCGAGCGCGTGTCCGCGGCCCTGCGCGCCGGGGTG
This sequence comes from Nocardiopsis sp. TRM 82005, assembly GCF_056312425.1. Lineage (NCBI taxonomy): Bacteria > Bacillati > Actinomycetota > Actinomycetes > Streptosporangiales > Nocardiopsidaceae > Nocardiopsis > Nocardiopsis sp. TRM 82005. The sequence goes on along the minus strand of NZ_JBWDTQ010000023.1, from coordinate 111,225 downwards.
CGTGTGGCCCTGGGGACCGACTCCGGTGTCTGCTCGCACGGCCGCAACCTGCGTGAACTCGCACTGCTCGTGGAACACGGCCTGAGCACAGAGGCCGCCCTGTTCGCCGGGACCCGGGACGCGGCCGAACTCGTGGGCCTGGCCGACGAGATCGGCACGCTGGAGATCGGCAAGCGGGCCGACATCGTCGTCTGCGCCGGGGACCCCCTCACCGACATCGCGGTGGCGGCGGGCCCGAGCAGCATCACCGCGGTGGTCGAGGACGGGGCCGTGCACAAGGACATCCGCGCCTGAGCGGACGCGGATGCCCTCGCGTGTCCGTCGTCAGGCGGCGTTCTTGCGGCGCTGACGCACGGACTCGGCCAGCTGGGACAGCACCTCGCCGGTGGTCTCCCAACCCATGCACTTGTCGGTGATCGACTGGCCGTAGGTCAGGTCGGCCGGGTCCCCCAGCTTCTGGGCGCCCTCGACGATGAAGCTCTCCAGCATGACACCGACGATGCCCTTCTGGCCCTCGGCGACCTGGGCGGCGATCGCGGCGGTCACACCGGGCTGGCGGGTGTGGTCCTTGCCGCTGTTGGCGTGGCTGGCGTCGATCATCAGGCGGCGGGGCAGCCCGGCGCCCTCGATGACCTCCAGGGCCGCGTTGACCGGCTCGGCGCCGTAGTTGGGGCCGCTGCGTCCGCCGCGCAGGATGACGTGGCAGTCCGGGTTGCCGTTGGTCTCGACCACGGAACCGGCACCGGCCGGGTCGATCCCGAAGAAGGTGTGCGAGGCGGCCGCGGCTCCGACGGCGTCCACGGCCACCTGGACGTCGCCGTCGGTGCCGTTCTTGAAGCCCACGGGTGTGCTCAGGCCGCTGCTCAGCTGGCGGTGCACCTGGCTCTCGGTGGTGCGCGCCCCGATGGCGCCCCAGGAGACGACGTCGGCGATGTACTGGGGGGTGATGGGGTCGAGGAACTCGGTCCCGGCGGGCAGCCCCAGCGAGTTGATGTCCAGCAGGAGCTTGCGCGCGGTACGCAGGCCGCGGTGCACGTCGTAGGTGTCGTCCAGGCCGGGGTCGTTGATCAGGCCCTTCCATCCCACGGTGGTGCGCGGCTTCTCGAAGTACACGCGCATCACGACGCACAGCTCGTCGCGCAGGGAGGGCGCCAGCTCGGCCAGGCGGCGGGCGTAGTCCATGGCGGACTCGGGGTCGTGCACCGAGCAGGGGCCCACGACGACCAGCAGGCGGTCGTCGTCGCCGTCCAGTACCCGCTTGACCTCGGCGCGCGAGTCCTCCACCAGGGAGTTGCGCTCGGGACCCAGCGGGAGCTCGGCCAGTAGGTCCCTGGGGGCGATGAGCGGCTTGTAACTGGCCACCCGTGTGTCGTTCGTGCTCGGCATGGTGTTCCCCTTGGGTCCCGTCTGTCCTTTTTCGCTGTCGTCATGAAAGCTGTCGTCATGAAAACAGTAGCGCGGCCGGACACGGGCGGCACGGTCGCACGGGTATTTCGGCACGGGTCGCGCGATGGGAAAGAACACACCGGTTTGGCGGCCGAAAAAGCGTCTCATTTTGTGAGACGTAATTTCCGCGGCTCCCGGGCAATTGTCCGGGTGGCCGCCGGAACGGGCCGGGACTGTCCCCGGCCCGGTCACTCCTTCAGCCCTGGGAAGTCCTCCTCCCAGTACTCGTGCGGGTTGCGCACGCTGTCGGTGACCGTGCCGCGCTCGGCCTCGGCCTGGCGCAGCTGCACTCGACGAATCTTACCGGAGACGGTCTTGGGCAGCTCGGCGAACTCCAGGCGGCGTACCCTCTTGTGCGGTGACAGGCGCTCGCGCGCGTACGCCAGGACCGCCCGCGCGGTCTCGGCGTCCGGGGCCGCCCCCTCGGCCAGCGCCACGTACGCCTTGGCCACCGCGAGCCGCAGCGGGTCGGGCGAGGGGACGACGGCGGCCTCGGCCACGTATTCGTGCTCGATCAGAACACTTTCCAGCTCGAATGGTGAGATTCGGTAATCTGAGGCCTTGAACACGTCGTCGGATCGGCCGATATAGGTAATGTAACCGTTCGAATCCCGCCTGGCGATGTCACCGGTGTGGTAGCGGCTGCTGCTGGTCACCTCCCGGGTGAGTCCGGGGCTGTCGGCGTATCCCTTCATCAGCCCCACGGGTATCTCGGCCATCTCCACGCATATCTGTCCGGTGTCGGACGGTTCGTCGGTGGCCGGGTCCGCCAGCACCACGTCGTACCCGGGCAGCTCCCGCCCCATCGACCCGGGCACCACCTCCTGGCCGGGGCCGTTGCCGAGCAGCATGGTCGTCTCGGTCTGCCCGAACCCGTCGCGGACGGTCACGCCCCACGCCTCGCGCACCCGGTTCACCACCTCGGCGTTGAGCGGCTCGCCGGTGGCCAGCGCCTCGCGCAGTCCCACGTCCCACGAGGCCGGGTCGGCCTGCAAGAGCATCCGCCACACCGTGGGAGGTGCGCACAGGGTGTCCACACCGCAGCGCACCACCTCGTCCAGCAGCCGTCCGTTGTCGAACTGCTCCTGGTTGACCACCAGTACCGTCGCCTCGGCGTTCCACGGCGCGAACACGCTGCCGTAGGCGTGCTTGGCCCAGCCGGGCGCGGACACGTTCAGGTGGATGTCGCCAGGCTGCGCACCCAGCCAGTACATGGTCGACAGGTGCCCCACCGGATACGAGCGCTGGGTGTGGGTGACCAGCTTGGGCCGGGAGGCCGTTCCGGAGGTGAAGTACTGCAACAGGGGATCGTCGGGGTGGATGGGGTGCGGCGGGTGAAAGTCCAGCCCGGCGTGCTCGGAGTCGGCGTAGCTCAGCCATCCCTCCACGTAGCCCACGCAGATCCGCGTCCAGTGCCCCCGCAGCGACACGAACTTCTCCGTCTCCGTCGCCGCGCAGACCACGTGTGCGATGTCGCCGCGCTCCAGACGGTCCAGCAGGTCGCTCTCGGACAGGGCGACGGGGGTCGGGGCGACGACGGCGCCGAGCTTGATCGCGGCGAGCAGCGTCTCCCACAGCTCCACCTGGTTGCCGAGCATCACCATGATCCGGTCGCCCGCGTGCACACCCTGGTTGCTCAGCCAGTTCGCCACCTGGCTGGAGCGCTCCGACATCTGCCGGTAGGTGTGCTTGGCCTGACTCCCGTCGGCCTCCACGATCCACAGCGCCGTCCGGTCCGGGCGCCGTTCGGCCAGTTCGTCGAAGTAGTCCAGTGCCCAGTTGAACTGGTCCGGCCGGGGCCAGACGAACTCGCGGTGCGCCGTCTGCTGGTCCTCGCGGTGCCTCAGGAGCAGGTCCCGTGCGGCGAGGAACTCCGCCGCACCCGCGGCGGCCTTCTCTCTCGACATCTCTGGCGACCTCCGGTTCGGGGACAGGGCGCCGACCGCACTGTCCGCGGCCCCGCCCGGGCAAAGGAGCGGTGGAACGGGTGTGCCCCGCTGGTCCTACCCGGGATGCACGGCACCGATGCTTCACCGGTGACGGCCCCGACACCCCTCGGGCACCACCCCCGCCTGGCTCTAGGATTGGTGCACATGGAGGAACTGCGCGGGCACCATGGAACCTGGCGAATCGATGACGAGACGGTACGTATACGTTCCGGCTCCAACCGCAAGGTGCCCACCCTGCTCAAGTCCCTGGGCAGCTGCTCGGTTCCGCTGGCCGCCGTCGACGAGGTCGACTTCGACCGCGGCGACCGCAAGCACGGGTGGCGGCTGCGGTTGCGGCTGGCGGGGGGTACCGACCCCTACGCGGCCCTGGGCGCTCCTGGCCATGACACGCTCACCCCGCTGCTGATCACCGGCCCGAACGACAGTGAGCTCCTCGCCGAGTACTTCTCCGAGCAGATCGCCGTCTCGGCCCGCTTCGCCCGCGAGACCCTCACCGGGGAACTCGACCCGGGCGAGGTGGCCAGGGGACTGGTGGCCCGCCCTCCGCTCCAAGCGCGTACCGCCGAGGGATCGGTCTCCTTCGACGGAACCCGTGTGCGCCTGCAATGGGACGGCTGGCTCTCCACCACGGTCAAGGGGAAGGAGAAGTCCCGCGAGTACCACTTGTCCGAGATCGAGTCCGCCCAGTGGTATCCGCCGGTCGACGTCACCGAGGGACACCTGCGTATCGTCCTGCGCGGCGTGACCATCCCCGAGGCCACCGCGCTGGACAACGACTTCTTCACGCTGGCGTCGCACGGTTCCAAGGGCAGCGAGGAGACCCTGTTGATGGCGGCCACCATCAACGCCCACGTCGCCGCGGCGGAGGAGCCGGGGACGGGGGCCGCCGCGCTCGGTCCCGGGCCGGCGGCCGTCGACGGCAGCGAGGCGATCTTCGCCAAGATCCGCGAGTTGGGACGCCTGCACGCCGAGGGGCTGCTCACCGACGAGGAGTTCAGCGCCAAGAAGGCCCAGCTCCTCGACCGGATCTGACCGGCGCTCTCCGACCAGGTGCCCGCCGGACATCCCCGGCCACGGCACTTCCTCCCTCGGGAACCGCCCGGGGAGGACACGTCCACGAAAGGGCTCACGCTTTGCGCACCTTGTACCCGCCCATCGAGCCGTACGACTCAGGGATGCTCGATGCCGGTGACGGTCACCATGTCTACTGGGAGCTGTGCGGCAACCCCGCGGGCAAGCCGGTGGTGTTCCTGCACGGGGGCCCCGGCGGCGGCTGTACACCGGACCACCGCAGGCTCTTCGACCCCGAGCGGTACCGGATCCTGCTGTTCGACCAGCGCAACTGCGGCCGCTCCACTCCGCACGCCAGTCACATGGACACCGACCTGTCCACCAACACCACGTGGACGCTGGTGGAGGACATGGAGCGGCTGCGCGAGATGATCGGCGCCGAGACCTGGCAGGTCTTCGGCGGCTCCTGGGGCAGCTGCCTGGCGCTGGCCTACGCCCAGAAGTACCCCGACCGCGTCAGCGAGCTGATCGTGCGCGGTATCTTCACACTGCGCGACGAGGAGATCGCCTGGTTCTACCAGCACGGCGCGTCCATGCTCTTCCCGGACCTGTGGGAGGAGTACCTGGCACCGATCCCGGAGGGGGAGCGCGACGACCTGGTCGACGCCTACTCCCGCCGCCTCGCCTCGCCCGACCGCGACGTGCGCCTGGAGGCGGCCCGCGCGTGGAGCGTGTGGGAGGGGTCCACGGTCACCCTGCTGCCAAACCCGGCGCTGCGCGAGCACCACGCCGACGAGGACTACGCGCTGGCGTTCGCGCGCATCGAGAACCACTACTTCCACAACCGCGGGTTCCTCACCCCGGACCAGCTCATCGACGGCGCGGAGAGGATCCGTCACATCCCGGGCGTGATCGTGCAGGGCCGCTACGACGTGTGTACCCCTGCCCACACCGCCTACCAACTGCACAAGGCGTGGCCGGAAGCGGAGTTCCACCTCGTGGACGACGCCGGACACGCGTTCAACGAGCCCGGCATCCTGGACCAACTGATCGAGGCGACCGACCGCTTCGCGCGGTAGGAGGCCCGGCCCCGGGGCGCGGCGGACGGCGCCCCGGGGAGTGCCCGGGCCCCGAAACCCGTGTGTTCCCGGCCCCCGGACCGGTGCTGGTTCAGTACCGAGCCCAGCAGACCTCGACGAACTCCGGGTGGAAGGACACGTCCTCCAACTGGGCGTGCGCCCGGTGCCGGGACAGGTTCCACGACGAGAACCCGTCCTCCTCCGCGTGCCAGTCCAGACGCTCCTTCAGCGCGCCCAGCGAGCATTCGCGGTCCGTGCCCTCCAGTTCCAACAGGCCGGGTACCGCGTCGGCGGACAGACCGCGCAGGTACTGGGTGTCGACACTGGACAGGTCCAGGTCGTGGTGGCTCTCCGCGATGCGCAGGTCCGGGTTGCCGTAGGCGAACACGGCCAGGGCCACCCCGGCCAAGGCGGCCGTGACGCGGGGCAGCCAGGCCGCCGACCGGCCCAGGGTGTCGAGCACGCCCGCCGCGATCACCAGGCCGAACACACCGGCGCTCCACATGATCCAGGCCTGGGCGCTGACCCGCATCCGGGTCAGGCCGAAGGTGTCGATGTACAGCTGTAGGCGCATCATCGCCGAGACGAGGATGACCAGGGTGAGCACGCACAGCGCCCCGAGCAGGGCGTTGCGCAGGAGGCGGGTGGAGGTCGGCCGGTGCGGCAGGACACGTACGGCCGCCGCGATGACGCACAGGACGAGCACGCTCACCGCGGTCAGCTGGAAGAAGCCCTGGCGGGCGTACTCGGCGTAGATGACACCGGCGACCCGCTGGACGTAGTCGTCGCCGCCGAACATGGCCACGGCCTGCACCGCGAGGAACGCGGTGAACAGCGCGGCCAGGGCGCTGAGCGGGACCGTCCACACCCACACCGGCAGGGGCCTTCGCGACGGGGCCGCGTCCGCCGCTGTGGGGCGGGGAGCGGGGCGGTGCGCGTGGCGACGACGGGCGGTCAGTACCGCGGCGCCGGTGAGGAGGATGGCCGTCACCATGGCGAACAGGTCGTTGAGCGGTCCGAACGCGTCCGGTTCCGAGAAGAGCCCCGAGAACATCTGGGCCAGGTAGCTGGCGAACACCGCGTCGGCGAAGGCGAACAGCATGCCGAAGACGAACAGCAGGCCGACCGTGATCAGGATGGTGAGCAGGACGGGTCCGAGCAGGTGGCGGGACCGCGTGCCGCGCAGTGGAGCGGTCAGGAACCGGGGCGTGGAGGGCAGGTTGCGGAGCAGGGCGAGGGAGCCGGTGACGACGCCGACCGCGCCCTGGCGCGAGGCGGGGTTGCGGGCGGCGAAGGCCATCGAGGCGAAGAGGAAGGACGCGGTCAGCGTCCAGAAGAGCACCCATCCCGCGTCGCGGAACGCCGCCGTGAACAGCAGTGCGGCGGCGAGCACTCCGTAGGTCGCCGACCAGGTGTAGGCGTAGCGGTCGGGCTGCGGCCCGGGTTCCGGGGCGGCGGACTCACGGGGCGGTGCCCCGGCTCCGTCGGACGTGTCCCCGGCTTCTGCCTCCTTGCCCGGAGCTTGCTCCGGGGGCTGGCCCTCCCGTGTCCCGGGTGACTCAGGGGTTGTGGTCGTCTCGGCGTCGTCGGGGGTGTCCCCACGCTGCGACTCCCCGTCTCCGGACTCGTCCGGAGGAGCAGCGCTCTCCACGGACGCGTCGGGGGCCTGGCCGTCTTCGCTCTCCGAGACTCCGGCGGGCTCGGGCTCGGGCTCGGAGCCAGGCTCGGGCCCGGCCTCCTCGTCCTCTTCTTCCTCCTCAGCCTCCACGCCGCTCTCGGGGATGGCGGGGCGCACCATGAGTGCGGCGAGCGCGGTCAGTCCGGCGACCACACCGGTGATGACCAGGCCGATCCCGGGCCGGTCGAGCGTGGCCAGCAGCGCGGCCACCACGCCGACGCCGAGCACGGCCACCGGCAGCCACGCGGGCGCTTGGGGCAGTGGCACCCAGGACCTGGGGGGTCGGCGGTACACCTGCTGGTACCTCTGCGCGTAGGTGTACCCCCGTGCGTAGGCGTGGTGCTCGAACGGGGGGCCGTAGCGGGGCGGCCCCGGGGAAGTACCTGGCGGAGGGAACGGATCCGGGGGCCTGTACGGCCCGGGCGCGGACTCCGGCTCCGTCCTCTGTCGACCTTCCGGTCCCGCGGCGGTCTCGTTCTCGCTCACCTCACGCACCTTTCCCAGACGGCTCCGGATGGTCCGTCGCCGTCAGGGAGTAGGACAGCGCGCGAATGCCGATGGTTCACATGATGCCCGGTTTGCTATTGAGTGCGAAGTTTCGGAACGAGTGAAGAATTCCCTGTGCCGCGGGGCTTCCGGCTAGGGTCGTTTCGACACACAGCCTTCCACGCGAGGAGCGAACGATCATGCGAGTGCGGGTCGACTACGACCAGTGTGAGAGCAACGCCCTGTGTATGGCCGCGGCTCCGGAGGTGTTCGAGGTCCGCGACGACGACTTCCTCTACCTGCTGACCGAGGAGCCCGCCGCCGAATCCCGCGACCGCGTCCGCCAGGCCGAGCGCATGTGCCCCAAACAGGCCATCACCGTGCTGGAGTAGCCCCCGAGGCATCCAGAGCCTCGTCCCACGTCGTCGGCTTCTCCAGCAGTCCCCGGTAGCGCATCGTCCGCGGCGTGGAGCGCAGCCCCAGCACGCCGGTGAGCATCCCGCCCCGGCCGAGGAAGGCCACGAACTTTCGGTCCTCCGGGGAACCGTGTACGAAAGCGACCTGATCGGCCGGGGCGCCCTGTCCCAGCAGCTGGACCTTCAGCTTGTATTGGTCCGACCAGAAGTAGGGCACCGGGGTGAAGGGTGTACGCCCGCTGCCCGCGAGCAGGTTGCGTGCGGCGGCCTCGCCCTGTTCCCCCGCGTTGGTCCAGTGCTCCAGCCGGATCCGCCCGCCGTAGCGCGGGTGCGGCCAGTTCGCCAGGTCGCCGACCGCGTACACGTTGGGGACCGACGTCGCGGAGTACTCGTCGCACGCCACCGATCCGTCCGCCAGCAGTTCCACCCCGGACCCGTGCAGCCACTCGGTGTTCAGGTGCACGCCGATCCCGGCGACCACCAGGGAGGCCTCCACGGCGGAGCCGTCGGCCAGGCGGACCCGCTCCACCCGGCCCCGGCCCTCGAAACCGGCCACGCCCACACCCAGGCGCACGTCCACGCCGTTCTCCCGGTGCAGCTCCGTCAGGACCCCGCCGATCCGCGGGTCCACCACCCGGGTCAGCGGTGTCGTGGCCGCCTCCACGAGCGTCACGTCCATGCCCACCGCGCGGGCGCTGGCCGCCACCTCGGCGCCGACGAACCCGGCCCCGACCACCACCAGGTGCCCGCCGGCGTCGAACTCCGACCGCACCGCCTCCGCGTCGTCCAGCGTGCGCAGGACGTGTACGCCCGTCAGGTCGGTGTCGGGGCGGCGCGCCCGCGCGCCCGTGGCGATCACCAGACCGTCGTAGCGCGCCGTCCCGGTGCCGCCGCCGGGACCGGACAGGTTCACCTCGCGGGCGGCGGTGTCCAGACCCACGGCCCGGCTGCTCGGCCGAAAGTCCAGTTCGAGCTCGTCGACGGCCTCCTCCTCGCGCAGCCGCAGCGCCCTGTGGCCCACCAGCCAGCCGGGGCCGCCGCCCGCGGGATCCATGCCCACACCGGTCAGGACCTCCTTGGACAGCGGCGGTCGCGAGTAGGGGCGGTGCGCCTCCTCACCGACGAGCGTCAGCCGCCCGTCGAACCCGCGCTCGCGCAGCGCCTCGGCGGTGTGCAACCCCGCCATTCCAGCGCCGACGATGACGATGTCGTTCAGGGTGTCCCGCACTGTGGTGTCCCTTTCCGGTGGTGATCCCTCGAAGGAGGGCCTTGTCAGAGTGGGCGGACCTCGCCGACGGGGGCGCCACCTCCGTGGACGTCGACGCGCAACCGATCCTGGACGGGGGATACGTCCGCGCCGAGAGTCCGCAGCGCGTCGAGTGCCACCAGGGTACGCGCGCGCTGTTCCGCGTCTCCGTCGCTGATCTTGACGGCGACGGTCTCGCCGGTGGCGGCGCTGAGCACCAGGACGCCGTCGGCTCCGACCTTGGAGACCATGCCGGGCATCCGCGTCATGAGGTCGGTGTCGATGCGGTCGGTGCCGGCCACGTACAGCGGGTGGGAGCTCATCGCGTCGATGATCGCGCGTTCCGGGCCGTTCTCGGGCGCGGTGCGCATCCGCCACAGGCCCCGGGCCAGCCCGACCAGGGAGACGGCCAGCTGAGGCGCCCCGCAGCCGTCCACGGCGGTGCACGCGACCTGCTCGTCGCACAGTTCCTCGGTGGTCTCGCGAACGAGGACCTGGAAGGGGTGCTCAGGGTCGAGGTAGTCCTCGGTGCTCCAACCCCGGGCGACGCAGGCGGAGAGCATGCCCGCGTGCTTGCCGGAGCAGTTCATCAGCACGCGCTCGGGCTCGCGTCCGGCGCGGATGAACTCGTTCCGGGCCTTCTTGCCGCCGGGGACGTCCGGCGGGCAGCGCAGGTCCTCGGCGGTGAGCCCGGCGGCGGTGAGGATGCGCTCGGCCTCGGCGGCGTGGAGGTCCTCGCCGCTGTGGCTGCCCGCGGCGATGGCCAGGGAGGAACCCTCCAGGGGAGCGCCCGCGCGCAGCATCGCCAGTGCCTGGAACGGCTTGGCGGAGGAACGCGGGAACATGGGCTGGTGCACGGGGCCGCGCGCGTAGGAGATCCGGCCGGTCGGGGACAGCCCGACGACCGAGCCGTAGTGGACGCTCTCGAGCATCCCGGAGCGGGTGACCCCTGCCAGGGGGACGTACTCGGGCAGCGGGCTCTGGGGCATGCGGGCTCTCCTCGCCGTTGAGGCCGGGTCAGGGCGTTTGTGGCGTGTCCTCTTTCGGGTGGACACGCCTAAGAACGTTACATAATCCACCTTTCTTCCGGTCACTTGTGGCCCTGGAGCGCGTGGAGCCGCCGGTAACAGCGAGGATCGTCCGGGGCGGCAAGGGTGCGCGCGGGGTTCGGTGTCGGACGCGGGGAGTAGGGTCGTTGCCGGTACACGCCAGGAGAAACGACTGGCCAAGGCAGGACGAGGGAGTGGGGCACACGATGGGAACGCTGCGGACGGGCGCGCTGACCCGGCGCAGGGTCGGCATGCGGGCGGCGGACCTGGAGTACGCGGTGCTCGACATGGAAACCACCGGCCTCGAACCGCGTGAGGGCGCGCGCATCGTGGAGATCGCGGTGGTGCGCATGCGCGGCGACGGCAAGCTGGTCGAGGAGTTCAGCACACTGGTCGATCCGCGCGCGCCGGTGGGCGGCAGGGAGTTCCACGGGATCGCCGAGAGCGACACCGTCGGTGCTCCGACCGTCGCCCAGGTGGTGCCCAGGCTGACGAGGCTGCTGTCCGGCGCGGTCGTGGTCAGCCACAACCTCGACTTCGAACAGCGTTTCCTGGCCTCGGAGCTGGTGCCCGCGGGGCTGCCGGCGGGGCAGTCCGGGCTGTGTACGCTGCGTGCGCTGCGTTCGCAGGTGAACCTGGACCGGTACTCGCTGCCCAAGGCCTCCTTCCAGCTCAGCGGGGACTGGCCGACCGGACAGCACACGGCGTTGGGCGACGCCCGCGCCTGCGCCAAGCTGCTCGCGGAGATGCTCACCAACGCCCCGGGCGAGCTGCGCTACAGCGGTCCCTCCCCGAGGGGTTTCGCGGCGGCGAGGCCGGCCCTCGACGCGACGGGTACACCGGTCCGGTGGAAGCCGCGCACGGCGTCGGTGCCCGGAGGACTGAAGCCGCTGAGCCCCTGGCGGGCGCGGTGGCGGCCCCACGAGCTGAACCCGCTGTTGTGCGGCGGGGCCTTCGGATCCACGGACCGGGCGATCGCCGAGACGGCCGCGCACCGCGACACCCGTTTCCGGGAGAGGCTGGCCACGGCCGCCGCCGTGACGGGCGGGATCGCGGCCACGGCCGCGGGCAGGCTGCTGGTGCATCTGGCGGGCGGTCGTGGTGACGGGGTCTGAACGGCCGGGCCTCGCTTGGCGACCGGCCTGTTCAGAGACCGGACAGGGTAAGGAAGAACGCCACGATCAGGACACTGCCGCCGATCGTGGTGAGCAGTGCCTTCCCCGGCTCGGTGAGCTGTGCCGACACCAGGCGCACGCGTCGGGGGGACCGGGGGCGCCGCGCGGTGGTCACGGAGCCGCCGCGGCCGGGATGGGACGCCCGTGGCCGCCCGGGCACGTAGCGGGGCACCTTGTTGAACAGGGCGAGCGACACCAGGACGGCGCCGAGGATGATCAGCACGAGGGACACGTCGGAGAGGGCCTCACACTCGGTCGAATGGGTTGACCGCCCCGAGGGTGGGCGGGGCACCGATTCTTGCCGATGTCACCGTACCGTTGCGACTTGATATCGCCTGGTCAAAGCTGTGGTGCGGGTTTATGGCCAGCCCTTATGACCCCGTGTTCAGGATCCTCGACCGCGGGTGGCGGTGCTCGTGGTTTTGGGGAGGATGGTGTCGACGGTTTCGGTCGCCACCCCGAGGGCGCGGAGCACGAATCGGGTGACCAGTGCGTGGGTCTCGTCCAGATCGGTCTCGCCGCTGACGAGCGGCAGGCGCTGGGAACCGACCATCGACAGGGTGAGCCGGGCGGTGGGATCGGCGGGCAGGGGGTCGAACTCCCCCGCGGCGACGCCCTTCTCCAGGATCTCGGTCAGCAGGCGCTGCATGGGTGCCACGTGGTCGGCGAGCGCCTGGTAGGCGTCCGGGCCGAGGCTGGCCCCGAGTTCGGCGGCGGGCGGGTGCGGGTGCGCCATGATGCCCTCCAGTTGGAGGCGGACGAACGCTGAGAGCCGCCGTGCCGCCGACACCCCCAGGGGCAGTTCGCGCCGGTACCGCTCGACGAACGCGCTGTTGACCTGCTCGGTGAAGGCCAGGAGCAGTGCGGGCTTGTCCGGGAAGTAGTTGTACAGCGCGGTGCGGGTCAGCCCCGCGGAGTTGGCCACGTCGGTCATGGAGACGCGGTCGATCCCCTGGGTCCGGATCAGCTCTTCGACGGCCTCCATGATGCGCTCCCGTGTGCGGGCACGGTGGGCTGCGATGGTCGGCGCCGTGATCTTGGGCATTCTCCTATGGTGTCACGGCGAAGGAACGTTCCGGCCTGGTTTCTGAGGGGCGCCCGAACAACGGGAGCCGCGCCGCGGGTGTCCGTTGAGGGCGGTGGAGGGGCTGGGCGGGCGGAGCCCCGGACAAGCACTGCGAACCTGCCCTCAGGCGGCGTCGGGCACGTACATTCGTCCCAGGTCGGCGAAGACCTCGGTGTTGAGCTGGTAGGCCAGCCGGGTCTCGGCCACCAGGCGGGCCGCTGCGGCCTCGTCCAGGTCCAGGGAGTCGAGCCGCTCCCGGTACCCGGCACGGAACCGGGGCAGGCTGCCCAGCTCGCCGAAGACGTAGAAGGCGACACCGGCCTCGTCGGTGAGTCCGTAGGCACGGGCCGCCGCGCGGCGGATGAACTGGCCGCCGGACACGTCGCCCATGTAGCGGGTGTAGTGGTGGGCGACGAACCCCTCGGGGCGGTCGGCCATCTGCTCGATGCGCGCCGCGTAGGTGCGGCTGGCCGGGGTGGGGGAGATCCTCTCGTGCCAGTCTGCGCCGAGCAGGTGCTCCAGGTCGCGGGCCAGGGCGGGGACCCGCTCCAGCTCCGGGCGGAGGAATCCGCCGGCGACGGAGTCGCTCGCCAGCCGCCTGCCGGTCTCCTCCAGCGCGGCGTAGGCGAAGTAGTGCTGGGCGACCATCCCGGTGTACCCGGCCAGGGAGAGCGTGCCCTCCAGGAGGGCATGAACGAAACCGTGGTCCTCGGCGGCCTGGTGGTCGCCCCGGGTCGCGGCCCTGAGCCGCTCGGAGAACGACCCGGGCGGACCCGAGGCGGCTGTCACGGGGGCCTCGGCCGCTGCGCTCATCGGTGCTGTCCGCCTTCCGCGTCGGAAGTTTATGACATCATGTCATTTAGACGGCCGCCGCTGTCAAGGTGTATATGACGCCCTGTCGCGAAAACTGCCTCCGTGTGCCCGCGGCCGGATTCTGGGACACGCCCGCGTGGATTCCGGGGGTGCCGTGCGGGGTCTTCAGGTAAGCTCCGCTTGCTTTCGCAAGTGCCCCCCGTCACACTTCGCATGTGCTTCTGCATGCGCATATGCCCGTTCCGTTCAGGTACGGGGAACCCTTCCGCGCCCCCGACCCCGGCGGGAGACAGGCCCTCACACAGGCGGAACGGAAAAACGGTTCCATCCGCCGGGGTTGGATGTGTCTCGTCACGGCCGCTGGTCAACAGGTCGTCGAGGCGATTATCGTTTGGGTGTCGTGCGGCCCGAGCCGCCGGGAGGAGCCCCGGGTGTCCCCGGGGCCGACGCGGCGCGACAGCGCACCCGACGGACCGGCAGACCAAGGGCGATGAGTGGATACCAGGAGAACAAGGCACGATCCCGTGACGGTGATCGGCGAGGAAGCGGCGCAGAGCGCTTCCGCCAACGGTGCTGCCTCGTACGGCAGCGCCCCCCTGGGCGACGACACTGTTCTGAACGACCGCGTGGAGGCTGCCGTCGAATCGGTTGACGTCCTGCTGATCGAAGACGACCCCGGGGATGCCTTCCTCGCTGAGGAACTACTCGACGAGACGGCCCTGACCACGCGCATCACCTGGGTCCCCACCCTCGGAGAGGCACGCGAGCACCTCGATGAGTTCCGCGGCTGCGTGCTGCTCGACCTCAGTCTCCCCGACGCCCATGGACTGGACCTGCTCCGCGAGGTCCTGGCCAGCGCGCCCGGCGCGGCCGTCGTCGTCCTCACCGGACTCGACGACGAGCACGAGGGCATCGCCGCCGTGTCCGCTGGCGCGCAGGACTACCTCGTCAAGGGCCAGGTCGACGGCTCCCTGCTCGGACGCAGCCTGCGCTACTCCCTCGAGCGGCGCCGAGCCGACGAGAACGCCCGCCAACTCCGCGAGGCCCGCCTGCGCGCACGCGAGAACATGCGCCTCGAACGCGGACTGCTGCCCCAGGTCCTCCTCCAGCGCTCGCCCCTGGAGCACCGCGCCTACTACCGCCCCGGCCGCAAACGCGCCCTGGTCGGCGGAGACTTCTACGACGCGGTCGAGAAGGACGGCACCACCCACGTCATCATCGGCGACGTCAGCGGGCACGGCCCCGACGAGGCCGCCCTCGGCGTCAGTCTGCGCATCGCCTGGCGCGCCCTCATCATGGGCGGCGTCGACGAGGAGAAGGTGCTGTCCAGCCTGGAGGGCATCCTGGTCAGCGAACGCGCCCAGGAGGAGATGTACGCGACGCTGTGCATGGCCAGCCTGGACACCGGCGACGACCGGGTCAGGCTCCGCGTGCTGGGACACCCGCCGCCCATGGTCCTGCGCGACGGCGCGGTCGAGGAGACACGGGTCACCCCGCAGCCCCCTCTGGGCGTCTTCCCGGTCGAGCAGTCCGAGACCGACGAGATCGTGCTCCCCGTCGGGGCGACCATCCTCTTCTACACCGACGGCCTCGTGGACGCCTACGACGGCGCCCCGCCCGCGCGCCTGGAGGTCGCGGGTCTGCGCCGCATGGTCACCGGTGTGCTGGGACAGGACGTCTCCCTGTCCCAACTGCCGGCCCGCCTGGTGGACGAGGCCGAGCGCAGCAACGGAGGGCCGCTCCAGGACGACGTGGCGATGCTGCTCATCACCCACGGAGAGCCGGAGTGAGAGAACCCGGAGAGGGGACGGCCATGGAGACCGAGGGATCCGGGCCGGCCCCGGACACCGGCGTGCGCGGCGGCATTTCCATCGGCGGCGCGCACTTCGTCAACGGCACGGGGCGCCGCGGCCGTTCCTTCCGTGAGTCGTGGAGCCTGCGACGGCGCGTCACCAGCCTGCTGACCGTGGTCGCCGTCGTCCTGGTCGCGGCGGTGTCGATCATCACCCTGGCGGCGCTGGACGCCCGCGACTCCCTCAGCCTGCAAGTCGACTCCCTGACCCCCGCCGTGAGCGCCGTCGAGCAGACCAGCTCGGCCTACCTCACCCAGGACCACGCCCTACGCGGCTACATCCTCACCCAGGACCGCGAGTTCCTCCAGCCCTACGTCGAGAGCCAGCTGTCCCTGGCGGACCACCGGGCCTCCCTGGCCCAACTGGCCGAGGAGAACCCCGAGGTGGCCACCAACGTCGACGACATGCTCGCGGCGGGCCGGAAGTGGACCGAGGAGTTCGCCGAGCCCGCCCTGGAACAGGTCAGCAACGGACAGGAGATCTCCCAGGAGGACCTGCGGCGCGGTCGGGTCCTGTTCGTGGAGCTCAGCCGGATCAGCGACAGCACCACCCAGCAGCTGCGCTCCGAGATCAACGAGGCCCGCGAAGGCCTGGCCCTGGCCACCCAGCAGGTCGTCGCCCTGCTGGTTCTGGTCGGCCTGGTCGTGGTGTTCCTGTCGGTGTTCCTGTGGGTGATGCTCCAGCAGTGGGTGCTGCGGCCCCTGGATGAGCTGGCCGGGCACATGCGCCAGGTGTCGGAGGGCTACTACGCGCACCGGATCTCCTTGCACGGACCGCCGGAGATCGTCCGGCTCGGCCATGACGTGGACGCCATGCGCGAGCGCATCGTGCACGATCTGGACGAGGTCGCCTCCGCGCGGCGCAAACTCCAGGAGCAGTCCGCCCTCCTGGAGAACCAGACCGAGGAACTGCGCCGCTCCAACCTGGAGCTGGAGCAGTTCGCCTACGTCGCCTCCCACGACCTTCAGGAGCCGCTGCGCAAGGTGGCGAGCTTCTGCCAGCTGCTCCAGCGCCGTTACCAAGGGCAGCTGGACGAGCGCGCCGATTCCTACATCGACTTCGCGGTCGAGGGCGCCAAGCGCATGCAGACCCTCATCAACGACCTCCTGGCCTTCTCCCGGGTCGGCCGGACCAGGAACTTCGCACCGGTTCCTCTGGACGCCGCCCTGGACGACGCCCTGAGCAGCCTGTCCACCCGCCTGGAGGAGGTGGACGCGGAGGTCACCCGGGACCCGATGCCGACCGTGCAGGGCGACCGCACCCTGCTCACCCAGGTGTTCTTCAACCTGGTGGGCAACGCCGTGAAGTTCCGCGGCGCGGAGGAGCCCCGAGTCCACTTCAGCGTCGAACGGCGCGGGGGCGAGTGGGTGTTCTGCTGCACGGACAACGGGATCGGGATCGAACCGCAGTACGCCGAGCGCATCTTCGTGATCTTCCAGCGGTTGCATACCAGGGACAAGTACACGGGCACGGGCATCGGCCTGGCGATGTGCAAGAAGATCGTGGAGTTCCACGGGGGACGGATCTGGTTGGACACCGACTCGTTGGCCCCCGAGGTGCCCGAGGCCGCCGAGGAGGCGGACTCCGTTCAGACCGGAACCCGCATATGCTGGTCTTTGCCAGTCGACTCCGCCCAGGAGGGGAACACGGTCCCCGAAGAGGGAACCTCCGGAACCGCTCCCAGCGATAACCGAGTCGAAGGCACCGAGGACGCCGAGGCCAACCCCGAGGAATCGGCTCCGACGGCCGCACGACAGTCCATGGGTACGGGTGCCCCGGAGGAGGGCGGCGCCGAGTCCGACGACAGGTCCGGCGGCGTTCGATCCATCCCACCCGACACCGATGGCGGTACGGTTCCCCCCGGCCACGGGGCGGGACCCTGACAGGGGTCTGAAAGCTTGAGCGAGGTCATGTTGGTGCATCCCATCGAGGTGCTGCTGGTCGAGGACGATCCTGGTGACGTCCTGATGACCAAGGAGGCGTTCGAGGAACACAAGTTGGGCAACCGCCTGCACGTGGTCTCCGACGGAGTCGAAGCGCTCCGCTTCCTGCGTCGTGAGGGCGAGTTCGTCGACGCCCCCCGCCCCCATCTGATCCTGCTCGACCTCAACCTGCCCCGCAAGGACGGCCGCGAGGTGCTGGAGGAGGTCAAGAACGACGACGATCTCGCACACATCCCCGTCGTGGTGCTCACCACGTCCGAGGCGGAGGAGGACGTGCTGCGCAGCTACCGCCTGCACGCCAACGCCTACGTGCCCAAGCCTGTGGACTTCGAGCAGTTCATCAGGGTGGTCCGGCAGATAGACGATTTCTTCGTCAGCGTGGTACGCCTGCCCAAGGGATGAGGGCCTGCCCCGCGAACGCGCGGGTGACGGGAGCACGTGGGCGCGGCGGTTTTTCGTTACGGTAAGAGGTATGAGCTTGCCGGAACCGCGTGATCCCGCTGGTCCCTACCGTGTCAGTGTGGTGTGCCTGGGCAACATCTGCCGGTCGCCCATGGCCGCGAAGGTCCTCACCGCCGACCTCGAACGGGCCGGGATGAGTGATCTCGTGGAGGTCGACAGCTCCGGCACGGGCGACTGGCACGTGGGCGGCGGCATGGACCCGCGCGCGGCCTCCACGCTGCGCGTGCACGGATACCTGACCGACCACACCGCCCGCCAGTTCGACCCGGCCGTCCTGGCCACCCGCGACCTCGTCCTGGCCATGGACCTGGACAACGTCGACGAGCTGCGGCGCGCCATCGACGAGCACGGAGACGAGTACGGGTTCGACATGTCGCGGCTGCGCCTCTTCTGTTCCTTCGCGCCCGACAGCGGCCCCAACCCGGAGGTCCCCGACCCCTACTACGGCGGTGACGACGGGTTCACCGCCGTCCTGAACATGGTGGAGGCCGCCGCCAAGGGCCTCACCAGCGAGCTCGTCACCCGGTTGAGGCGGTAGTGCCGGTGGAGGGGGAACCGATCGTGTGCGCGTTCGGAGGCGGGGACGACGGCGACGGATCTCGGGAGAGACGCCGCAGGGACCCTGTCAGCGGCACCATGGCCGAGCGCCTGACCGCCATGCTCGGCCGCGATGTCAGGCGCGCCGCCCGCGCCGGGAGCAGCCACGACTGGGAGATCTCCTACGCCGAGCTCGCCGACGGTACCCGCCTGTTCGTCAAGGCCCTGCCCCGCAACGCCCCGCCGAGCGGGGTGCTCGTCGCCGAGGCGCGGGGCCTGGAGTGGTTGGGACGCGCGTTCGGATCACCCGCCATCGACGTCCTGGCCTGGGACGACCGCATCCTCGTTCTGCCGTGGGTGGAGGAGCACGAACCCACGGCCCGGGCCGCCGAACGGCTCGGACGCCAGATCGCCGGGATGCACATGACCGGCGCCGACCGCTTCGGCGCCGACTGGCCCGGCTACATCGGACCGCTGTCCATGGACAACACCCCCTCCGACGACTGGCCGAGCTTCTACGCCGAGCAGCGGCTGCGCCCCTACCTGCGCCAGGCCCTGGACCAGGGTTCGCTCACCCCCTCAGACGCCCGCGCGGTGGACAAGGTCGTCGACTCGGTGGCGGACCTGGCCGGGGAGCCCGAACCGCCCGCGCGCGTCCACGGGGACCTGTGGAGCGGCAACGTGCTCTGGCAGGAGCAGGACGCGCTGCTGATCGACCCGGCCGCGCACGGCGGGCACCGGGAGGCCGACCTGGCCATGCTGGCCCTGTTCGGCCTGCCCCACCTGGAACGGGTCCGCGACGCCTACAACGAGGTGGCGCCGCTGGCCTCCGGCTGGCGGTCGCGGGTCGCCCTGCACCAGCTGCACCCGCTTTTGGTGCACGTGTGCCTGTTCGGCGCCGCCTACCGGACCACGGCCCTGGAGGCGGCCCGTACCGCCCTGCGCGGCGGTTGACCGGGCCGCCCCGCCCGCGGGGCAGGACCGCGGCGCGTTCCTCAGCCCTTGACGCTGCCTGCCAGCAGACCGCGCACGAAGTAGCGCTGTAGCAGGAAGAACACGATCAGCGGCACGATCATCGACACGAAGGCCCCGGCGGTGAGCCGGTGCCAGGCCTCACCGCGGGTCCCGGCCAGCTCGGCGAGGCGGACGGTCAGCGGCGCGGTGGCGGCGTCGCCGCCGGTGAAGATCAGCGCCACCAGCAGGTCGTTCCACACCCACAGGAACTGGAAGATCCCCAGCGACACCAGCGCCGGGGCGATCAGCGGCAGCACGATCCGCGTGAAGATCCGTCCGTGCCCGGCGCCGTCCACCCGGGCCGCCTCGAACAGCGACCTCGGCAGCTGTGAGACGAAGTTGTGCAGCAGGAAGATGCCCAGCGGCAGCCCGAAGACCGTGTGCGCCACCCACACGTTGGTGAAGGCCATGGCGCCCGACAGCTCCCACGCGGGCAGGATCTGCGCCCCGCCGACCGTCACCCCCTGCGAGAAGAACCGCAGCAGCGGGACCAGCGACATCTGCAACGGGACGATCTGTAGCGCGAAGACGCCCAGGAAGAGCCAGTCCCGGCCGCGGAAGTCGATCCAGGCCAGCGCGTACGACGCGAGCGCGGCCACGCCCAGCACGAACACCGTGGAGGGGAGCGTGATCACGAGGGAGTTGACGAGGTGACTGGCCAGCTGCCCGTCGCTGGCGCTGCCGAACAGCACGTCCCGGTAGTTGTCCAGGGTCACCTCGGGTGAGGCGAAGAACGTCCACCACCCCGTGGTGCGGATCTGCTCGGCGGGCCGGAACGAGGAGACGAGCAGTCCGGCGGTCGGCACCGTCCACAGCACGGCGATCACGAGAGCCGCGAGGCTGGCCGTCGAACCGGTCAGCCGGCGGCGTACCCGACCGGCCGCGCCGCCTCCCCCGGGGCGGCGGGAGGCCTCGCCCGGGGCCTCGGCGACGACGGGGGGCGTCGGAGGGGTCGTCATACCAGCTCCCTTGCCTTGCGGTTGCGGCGGATCTGCACGACCACCAGGGGAATGACCAGGATGAACAGGAACACCGCCAGGGCGGATCCCTGGCCGGTCTGGCCCTGTTGGAACGCCTGGCTGTACATCTCGTTGGCGATCACGCTGGTTCCGTAGTTGCCGCCCGTCATGGTGCGGACGATGTCGAAGACCTTCAGGGTCTGCACCGTGATGGTGATGAGCACGACCAGCAGGGTCGGCCACACCGAGGGCAGGGTGATCCGGGTGAACAGCTGCCAGGGCCCGGCGCCGTCGATGCGGGCGGCCTCGACCAGTTCCGACGGGATCGCCTTGATCGACGCTGACAGCACGACCATCGCGAAACCGGCCTGCACCCAGATCAGCACCAGGATCAACAGGAAGGTGTTGAGCGGTTGGTCGAGCAGCCACAGCCGCGGCTCCCCGCCCAGCCAGACCACGATCTGGTTGAACAGTCCGTACTGCTCCTGGTCGGCGGGGCGGTAGGCGAAGACGAACCGCCAGATGATGCTGGCGCCGACGAACGAGATCGCCATCGGCATGAACACCAGCGACTTGGCGACCGGCTCGAACCGGGACCGGTCGATGAGGACCGCGTAGAGCAGCCCGATGGCGGTGGCCAGGGCGGGGGCGAACAGCACCCACAGCAGGGTGTTGCGCAGGACCAGCAGGATCTCCGGCCGCTGGAACATCCAGACGTAGTTGGCCAGGCCCACGAACTCGTCGCCGGAGCGGTCGTGGAAGGACAGCAGCGTGGTGCGCAGCACCGGGTAGACGAGCCCTCCGACGAGGAGGATCAGGGCTGGTGCGAGGAAGAGGAACGCCTGCCATCGGTCGCGCCGGGTGCGCGGCACATCGATCAGGGCGAGCATCAGGCCGATGACGCCCAGGAAGGCGGCGATCCCGATGAGCATCCACACGATCTTGGGAAGCTCGTACAGGAACGAGTACTCCATGAAGGCCCTTTGTCGGTTCGCGGGGTGGCGCGGGGCCCGGCCGGTCGGGCCCGCGGGGACGGGAGGGTCAGAGCCGTTCAGGCCGGGGCAGGTCGGCCCGGGCCCGCCGGGTGATGCTCACCCGGCGTTCGGCGGCCTCGTCCGGGTGCCGGAGGCGGAAACCTGCGGTACCTCCGGCGCCCGGACACGGGGCCGGGTGGAACGGAGCCCCTGGGAACACCGTTTAGGGCCAGGCCGACTCGACGGTCTCCAGGACGTCCTCGGTGGAGGTACCGGTCAGCCAGTCGATGATGCCTCCCCAGAACACGTCGGTGCCGACGGAGGAGGGCATGGAGTCGCTGGCGTCGAAGTGGAAGACCGTGTTCGGGTCGTTGAGCACCTCGGCGGTGAACTGGTCGGTGGGATCGGCCAGGTTGGCCGGGTCCAGGTCCTGGTGGGCCGAGACCCACGAGCCCAGGGAGGCCCGGGAGTTGGCGAAGTCACCGGAGGACAGGTACTCGTGCATGGCCACGACCTCGGGACGGTCGTCGAATGCCACGGCGAACTCGCCGCCGCCCATGATCGGCACCTCGGCGCCCTCGTCCATCGGGGGCAGGACGAACCCGTAGACGTCGCCGTCCTCGCCGACCTCCACGTCGTCCTCGAACTGGGCGCCGTAGAAGGAGCCCATCAGGTACATGGCGCAGCCGCCGTCGAGCAGCGGAAGACCGGCCTCCTGGAAGGAGGTGACGGCGATGCTCTCCACGCCGCCGAAGGTGCCGTTGACGTAGTCCTCGTTGCGGATGACGCCGTCGGTCAGGTCGAAGGCCTCCTCGACCTCGGGGGCGTCGAAGGGGAGGTCGTGGGAGATCCAGTCGTGGTAGACGTCGGTGCCCGAGGTGCGCAGCAGCGCGTTCTCGACCCAGTCGGTGCCGGGCCAGCCGGTGGCGTCGCCGGACTCGAAGCCCGCGCACCAGGGCTTGGTGCCCGAGTCGGCGATCTCGTCGCTGAGCGAGATCATCTCGTCCCAGGTCTGGGGGACCTCGTAGCCGCTCTCGGAGAAGAAGGTCGGCGAGTACCAGACCATGGACTTCATGTTGGCGCCGAGCGGGGAGCCGTACAGTTCCTCCTCGACGGTGGCGTAGCTCTGCCAGTCCTCGCTCCAGCCCGCATCGACGTTCTCCCGCACGCCGTCGGCCACGGGCACGGCGTGGCCGTCCGCCACGGCGCGTTCGAGCAGTCCGGGCTGGGGGATGAAGGCCAGGTCTGGGGCGTTGCCGCCGTCCAGGCGGATGGGTAGCTGGGCCTCGAACTCGCCGCTGCCCTCGTACTGGACGGTGATGCCGGTGCACGCGGCGAACTCGGACCAGGACTCCTCCAGACGCTCGCCCTCCTCGTCGCGGATGGAGGCGTAGACGTCCACGGTGCCGCCGGTGCCGGCCCACTGCTCGTAGGGCGAGCAGTCCAGGTCGGAGGCGTCGGGGGTGCCGCTGCCGCCTCCCTCCCCGCTGAGGAACCCGCAGCCCGAGGCCGTGAGGAGGACGCTTCCGGCCGCTGCCGCTACGGTCAGGTGTGGGTGGCGCGCCTTGCGGTCTGGTCTCAGCATGGGAGTTCTCCCTCGTGTCCGGATGGTCGACGGGCACCGGGTGATGCCGCCGATTCGGGTCGGTGTGACCCAGGGCATGCCGGAACACGATGGAAGCTGTTCCAGGTGAAAATCTCTACATGATTCGCAATATTTTTCGTAACGATGGCGAAACATCCTGTTCGCCCCCGCAAAGCACTTTCTCAGGAAGGGAAAAACCCGTGCCGGGCCAGCGGCTGCCGTGCCGCGCCGGGCCGGAGTGACCGGCGCGGCACGGCCGGTCCCGACCGAGCTCACCCCTCGCGACGGGGCGGGTCCCACCAGCCGAAGGCGTGGGGCCGCGCCGGGCCTCCGTGCCTTCGGGCCGACACGGGTCCGCCGCCCGCCCGGTGCGCCGGCTGGGAGCATCGCGGGTGTGGCGTGCGAGGTTCCTTCGCCGGGCGCCCCAGAGCTGTCCGGGCGATGGTTTCAATCAGGTGGGACCACGGTGGCGCGTTCGGGTTCTCGCCAGCATTGTTCGAGCTCGGCGGCAGCGCGCTCTCCCAGAACGCGGGCACTGTGCGGGACTTGGCCGTGGGATTGGTTGTCGCGGCTTGGCCGGTAGTTCCCGAGGGCGTGGGCCCTGGCGCGAAGCGGATGTGCGACGCTGGGCGGATGAGAGGTACGAAGAGAGGGTTGAGGAGCCATTCCAGGCCCTCCATTTCAGAGAGTCCCAAGGGAAATCGGAGGGCTGCGTCGCTGCCTTGCCGGTGTTCCTTTCCGGGCTCCTTGGCCTATGTTCCCGGGGATCTTGTCAGGGGTGGCCGGGGTATGGGAACTCGTGGGTGCGGTCTTGGGTATTAGGTTCGGAGGCCGTCTGGTGTTCAAGAGGTGGTCATCCTTTTTCTTCGCTCTTCTCCTTGCTCTCTGCTTCGGTGTCATGATGGTGGGCCTGGGAGGCGCTGCCGCAGTGGGCGAGTACCTCGAAATACCAGCTGCCCTGTATGGCCTCGCCTTTTCTTTTGTGGCTGCTCTGCCGGTCTGGTTCACGTTCAACCTTGCTGTTTTTCCGGGGGTGGACGTGTGTGAGGGAAAAGTCGTCATGAAGGGGTTCCTGAGGGAGACGGAAGTACCTTCTGGCATGATCTCCGGGGTGAGGTGGCGGGGAGGCGTGGTGATTGATCTGAAAAACGGAAAGAAGATCCCGTGCGTTTCCTTCCCTGTTTCTCTGCACTCCCTGGTTCTGGGGTATAGGAACTTTAGAAGAGTGTCCCTGAACATAGAGGCTGCTGTGGCGGATTCGAGGCAGGATGTCGGCCCGGTCGCCGAGCGCGACTTTTGGCGTGTGCGGACTTTTCTGCTGATGGTTGCCTGCTATTTCTCCGTGTTCGGTGCGGCCTACGCGGTAGTGGGTATTGCGGCTCTAGGAGTGTGAAAGACTGTCTGCCAAAAGGAAGTGTCCGGAATCGCCCAGGTTCTCTGATTTCGGCCTCTTCAGGCTTCCTGACTACTTTATCGCTTTTTCCTCTGGAAAGTTTCGCGACCTGATGGTCTCCAGGGTCAAAAATGAGAGAGCACGTGCGGCCGGAGATGAGGGGGAAGATGTTGCGTTCGAGCTCCTGTTGGGTAGAGCCCCCGCCTCGCTCTTCGTGGTGATCGTGTTCCTGAATATTCCACTTATCCTTGCTGCGTTGCTGATGAAAACCATCCCCAGCTTATCGTTCGTTATTTTCACCTCCCTGGCCTTCTATGTTCCGTTTAAATCCTCCTTGTTTATAGTTGCGGTCGGAGAGCTGGTGTTCTCTGTGGCTGTTGCAAGGTGGAACCATTCACGTGGTGAGTTTGAGGCGAGGTATTTTTTTGACATATATGGCAAGATGAGGTATCCATTGGCTCTTTTTGGTTTTGTTCTGGCTGTGTGGTCTGTCTGCTCCGGTGGTATCGAGGGAATTGTCTATGGCTGATGTGGTGTAACTATTCGACTGGTGCCGGGTGGTCGGGAATTTTTGGGAGTAGTTCGAGGAAGTTGTTCATTGAGGTTCAGGAGATATTGTTCTCTTAAGGTGGTCATACCAGGTGCGGAGCTGCCTTGCTCGGGCGGCGGGGCGGGCTCTCACACCAGGAGCGCGACGCCGGTGGGTCTGAGAGCGTCTCCGTGCGTGGCTGGTCAGGATCGGGAACAGACGAGGGACCGGTTCCACACCGGACACCTCCTAGATTGGTGGCATGGCTGACGCACCCGACGCACCGAACACACCCGAGAACGGCGGACCCGAGTTGCACGTGGCGCTCATCGGCTACGGCAAGGGCGGCGAGGTCTTCCACGCGCCGCTGATCGACGCGGTACTGGGACTGCGCCTGTCCGCGGTGGTCACGGGCAACCCCGAGCGCCGCAGGGCCGCCGAGGCTCGCTACCCCGGTGTCACCGTGTACCCCAACGTCGCCGAACTGTGGGCGGACGCCGACCGCTACGAGATCGCGGTCGTCACCACGCCCAACGACACCCATGCCCCGCTGGCACAGGCCGCCCTGGAGGCGGGCATGGCGGTGGTGGTGGACAAGCCCTTCGCCCTGAACGCCGTGCAGGCGCGGGAGCTCACCGCCCTGGCGGGCAAGCTGGACCAGGTACTCACCGTGTACCAGAACCGGCGCTGGGACGCCGACTTCCTCACTCTGTGGAAGCTGATCGAGGAGGGTTCCCTGGGGCGGGTACACCGCTTCGAATCGCGCTTCGAGCGCTGGCGTCCGCAGGCCAAGGGGACCTGGCGCGAGAACGGCGGGGTCGAGGCCGGGGCGGGACTGCTCTACGACCTGGGGCCGCACCTGATCGACCAGGCGGTCAACCTGTTCGGTCCGGTCGCCTCCGTCTACGCCGAGATCGACGTCATGCGTGAGGGGGTCAACGCCGACGACGACGTCTTCCTGGCTCTCAGCCATGCCCGGGGCACCCGCTCCCACCTGTGGATGAGCGCGCTCACCGCCCAGGGCGGGCCGCGCTTTCGCGTGCTGGGGAACGAGGGGGCGTTCACCAGTTACGGGATGGACGAGCAGGAGGCCAGACTGACGGCGGGGGAGCGGGCCGACACCGCCGACTGGGGCGCGATCCCCGAGGAGGGCTGGGGCGTGCTCGGAGTGGACGGCGACACCCGGCGGGTACCCAGCGAGCGCGGCGCCTATCCCGAGTTCTACGCGGGGGTGCGCGACGCGGTCGGCGAGGGGGAGCCCCTTCCGGTCGATCTGCACGAGGTGCTCCACGGGCTGGAGGTCATCGAGGCCGCCCGGCGCAGCTCCCGCACGGGTTCGGTGGTCACCCTCTGACTCCGCGAGGCCGGGCCTTCGACGGGCCCGGCCGCTCCCCGGTGTTCCCCGGTGGGCCTATGTTGGAGGGAGGTCCTCCCCGGGTTTTCGTGCTGGATACCGCCGAACCCGACGCCGACGAACGCCGAAGGAGACGTACCGTGGCCCAGGTCCTCGTGGTCGCAGACGACCTCACCGGTGCCAACGCCACCGGTGCCAGGTTCGCCCGCACCGGGATGCGTGTGGCCACGGTGACCCCCGAGCACGTGAGCCGGGTCGCCGGAGACTACGACGTGGTCGTGGCCAACCTGGACAGCCGACACGTCCCCGGAGAGCAGGCCGCCGACTTGGTCACGGACGTGATCGAGGCGGTCTGGCCGGTGGGGCTGGTGGTCAAGCGCACCGACTCCACGCTGCGCGGCAACATCGGCGCCGAGCTGGAGGCCACCTACGCCGCCGTTCGCGACCGTGTCCCCGCCGGAACGCGGGTGAGGGTGCTGTTCACTCCGGCCTTTCCGGGATCGGGGCGCATCACCGAGGACGGGGTGCAACTGCTCAACGGGCTGCCGCTGGAGCGCACCGAGCTCGCGGTGGATCCGCTGTGCCCGATGACCACCAGTGTCGTCGCCGACATCCTCGCCGCTCAGACCGACCTGCCGGTGCGGCACGTGCCCGTGCGCCAGGTGACCCAGACGATGCTCACCGCCGAGCTGCTCGCCGGCGACGAGCCGGTCGTGGTGTGCGACGCGAGTACCGAACAGCACCTGACCGACATCGCCGAGGCCGCGGCGGACGCGCACCGCACCGACGGCACCGTGTGGGTGGCGGCCGACCCCGGGCCCACGGGGGCGCTGCTGGCCTACGCGCTGCGGTTGCGGGGCCAGGCGGGCTCGCGGGGACCGCTGCTGGGGGTGGTGGGCAGCACCACCGGGCTGACCGGTCGGCAGCTGGCCACGGTGGCGCGTACCGGCGCGGTGCGGTTCGTGGACGTGGACGCGGTGGCGCTCACCGGATCCGACGGCGACCACGCGGACGAGGTCGCGGAGGAGCTGTCCGAGCAGCTGACCTCGTCGGGCTTCCCGGAACTGTGCGTGCTGCGGGTGGTGAACACCTCCGACCAGGTGCGTGAGCTGCCGGCCCAGGCCCGGGTGGAGCTTCCGGTCCGGATCGCGCGGCTGGTAGCGGACGTGGTCAACGGGGTCGCCGACACCACGGGTGCCCACGCGCTGCCCAGCGGCCTGTACCTGTCCGGCGGGGACCTGGTGGCGAGCCTGCTGGACGAGCTGGGCGTGCACGCCTTCGACGTGGGTGGCGAGATCGTGCCGCTGGCGGTGCACGGACACCTCAGCGGAGGGCCGCTGGACGGGACGCCGGTCGTGGCCAAGGGGGGACTGGTGGGGGACGAGATCACCATGGTCGAGTGCCTGACCAAGCTGCGCAGGGCGGTGCGGACGCGGTTGCACCAGGTGCACTCGGAGGTGTCCGAGCACGTGGTGCCGACCCTGTCGCGGGACACGGTCTGAGCTCGGACCAACGCTGATCGGGCGTGCGGCGGGGCCCGGTGACGGAAGTGGCCGTCACCGGGCCCCGTTGTTGTTCGTGGTGTTGCGCTGGCGTCCGCTGCGGGGAAGTCGGCCGGAGGGTGGGAACGGGAGGTTAGCGCGGTGACCGCAAAGGTTCGTCGAGATGTGCTCGCCCACGGCGCGGCGGCCGGGCCGGATCGGCGGCCAGGGAGCCCAGCAGCCGCAGCGCCCGGAAATCAGGGCTGTCCGGCTCGGCCCGGTAGACGACCAGCTGGAGTCCGTCCTGCCCCCGCACGTCGAACACGTGTGAGGACAGGGTCAGTTCGCCCACCGCGCTGTGCCGGAACGCCTTGCCCTCGTGGGACTTGCCGCGCACGTCGTGCTCCTCCCACAGTTCCCGGAACCGGGCACTGCCCCGGCCCGCCTCCTCCACGAGTTCCAGTACCCGGCGGTCGTGCGGATCGTGCCCCAGCGCCAGGCGCAGGTTGGCCACGCACGCCCGGGCGGCCCGCAGCCAGTCGACGAAGAAGACCTCGCCCACCGGGTCCAGGAAGGTCATCCGCACCAGGTTGTCGGCCTCCGTGAAGTCGGTGTACAGCGCGTCCGTCAGCGCGTTGGCGGCCAGGAGGTCCAGGCGCCGGTCGATGACCATCGCCGGAGTGTCCGGCCAGGCGTCGAGCAGCATGCGCAGGTGCGCGTCGACACGCGTTCGTGCGGGCTCCGGGAGGTGCTCCGGCGAGACCCCGGCCAGGCGGAACAGGTGGTCACGGGCGTCGGGCTCCAGGCCGAGGGCCCGGGCGACGGCGTTGAGGACCGAGGCGGAGGGGTGGCGTTCCCTGCCCTGTTCCAACCGCGTGTAGTAGTCGGCGCTCACCCCGGCCAGGACGGCGACCTCCTCACGGCGCAGTCCGGCCACCCGGCGCGTACCGCTGGAGGCGAGACCGACGTCGTCCGGGCCGAGGCGGGCGCGGCGGGCGGTCAGGAAGGCTCCGAGTTCCGTGTGGGGCATGCCGCCAGCCTAAGGAGAAGGGGTCCCGCCAGCCAGGGTGGGCCGCACCCAGGTAGAGCCCGGCCTGGTCGCGCAGGCGCTCGGAGCCGAGGGTGGAGAGCGTCCCTGACACCCACACACCTTCGGGAAGTGAACCATGAGCACCACGCTGTTCGACGAGGGCCTGCTGGAGACCATCGCCGCCGAGCCCAAGCGCCCGCTGATGTTCGTCAACGCCACCGTGTACACGCTCGACCCGCTGATCGGCGACCTGACCGGTGCCGACCTGCTGCTGGGCGGCGAGGAGATCGTCGGTGTCGGTACCGGCCTGTACACGGCGGCCGAGGACGACGGCGCGGCCGTCGTGGACTGCACGGGCCTGACCATCGTTCCGGGCGTCGTGGAGGACGACACCGTCGCCGGGCTGCGCCGGCGCCCCTCCGACCGGGTCGGCACGCTGGCTCCCGGAAGTCCGGCGACCTTCGCCGTGATCTCGGGGTACTCCTCCGGGGCCTCGGCCCTGGAACGGGTGGTCTGGCGCCCGGAGCAGGCCGCCGCGATCGTCATCGACGGCGAGATCGCCCTGTTCAACGGCCGCCGCCTCACCGGACCCCGCAATGAGCCGGGCACGAGGCAGAGCCCGGCTGACAGCCCGTACCTGGGCATGTGGGTCGACGAGACGGGCTTCATCCACCAGGAGCTGACCGCGGACGGTCGCTACGACGAGGCGCGCGGCGGGCGCCCCCACGCCTACCAGGGAGCGTTCTGGATCGAGGGGGACCGCATCGTCTACCGGGACGACCTGGGGTTCTGGGCCTACGGCCGTTTCGTCGACGACGTGCTCCACCACGCGGGCTACGTCTTCCACCGCCGCTGACAGCAACCGGCGGACACCGACCACCTCCGACAGAACACGAGGAGAACCATGAGCGGCACGCTGTTCACCGGTGGGGCCGTCGTCACGATGGATCCGCGGACCGGCGACCTCGAACGCGGGGACGTCCTGGTCCGCGCGGACCGGATCGTCGCCGTCGGCGCGGACCTGACGACGCACCCGGACGCGGCCGGGGCGACCGTGGTCGACACGGCCGGGCGCGTCGTCGCCCCCGGGTTCGTCGACACCCATCGCCACGCCTGGCAGGCGCAGATGCGCCGCAGCATCCCCGACGTGTCCGACCTGGGCGCGTATGTGGCGTCCACCCTCGGCGAGGTCGCGCCCCGGTACACGCCCCACGACATGTACGTGGGCACCCGGCTCGCGGCACTCACCGCCCTGGACGCCGGGATCACCACGATGCTGGACTTCTCGCACAACTCGCGCACGGCCGCCCACTCCGACGCCGCGATCCGCGCGCTCGCCGACACCGGTATCCGAGGCGTACACGCCTCCATGGGCCCGCACTTCGGCGACTGGGACCGCCAGTGGCCCGGGGACCTGGAACGCCTGTGCGCCGACCACCAGGGGGCGGGCAAGGGCCTGGTCACGATCCGTCTGGCGGCCCTGGCCACCGACGAGATCGCGGGCCCCTCCCTCGCCTACGGCAAGGAGCTGGCGGCGGTGGCGCGCGCCCTCGACCTCGGGGTGAGCGTCGACGCGGTGTTCGGCGCCCCTTCCTCCGAGGCGATCCTGAGCTGGGCCGACACGGACCTGCTCGGCCCCGGCCTGTGCCTGATCCATGCCACCGGACTGTCCCCGGACGCGTGGCGGGCCATGGGCGAGACCGGGACCACCGTCTCACTGGCGCCCTCCTCGGACGCCCAGATCGGATTGGAGAGCGCGGTTCCGGCGGTCGACGAGGCGCTCGCGGTCGGTATTCGCCCCGGTCTGGGCATCGACGTGGAGGTGGCGCTGTCCAGCGACATGTTCACGCAGATGCGGACGCTGCTCGCCATCCAGCGCATGCGCGCGGTGCGGGGAGTGTACGGGAGCGGTGCCCCCGTGCCGGACCGGATCACCACCCGTGATGTGCTCGACTTCGCCACCCGTCAGGGCGCGCGCACCATCGGGTTGGGCGAGGTGACCGGGACGCTCTCTCCCGGGAGGCAGGCGGACCTGATCGTGGTCGACGCCGGTGACGTCAACACCATGCCGTTGAACGACCCGGTGGGCACGCTCGTGCTCGGCGCCGACGCCCGCAACATCGAGACGGTCATGGTGGCCGGTCGGATCCGCAAGGAGCACGGGCGACTGGTCGGGGTGGACCTCAACGGCCTGCGCGAGGAGGCCACCGCCTCGCGGGACCGCATCGTCGCTTCCCTGGGGCGGAGGTGACGCGGGCGTATGGGGTGACGGCCTGTACGGGGTCGGCCGGGGAGTGTTCGTGTGACGGCCCCAAGCCCAGGGGCTGGGAGCAGGCGGCCTGCGGCGCGATCGCCTGGGGCGTCGTCCGCGCGCACGTGGTCCCGTGCGCCCGCAGGAGTGGCCCGCCCCGGGCGCGAGCCACCTGCACGCTCTACCCGACCCCCACACCACGAGGGCGGATCCCTCGGCGTCAGTGCCGGACTTCTGCGGTTCGTCAGGGCACTGACCGGTCAGGCCGTGGATGATGGGTGAACAGCCACGCGGCGATGACCGAGCCCCCGGCCACGCATCGCCACGAACAGTCAGCACCCGGTCGAGAGGTGACTCCCGAACATGACCGCCACACCGTTCAACCCACGCACGCTGCTCGCGGAAGGCCGGCTCGGTGTCCTCGCGACGATCAAGTCGGACGGCCGCCCCCAGCTATCCCCCGTCATGCCCTTCTACGACCAGGAGGCCGAGGTCGTCTACGTCTCGATGACCGAGGGGCGGGCCAAGACGGCGAACCTGCGCCGGGACCCACGGGCAGCACTGGAGGTCACCAGCTCCGACGGCTGGGCGTGGGCCACCGCGGAGGGCACGACGGTACTCACCGGTCCGGGTGCCGACCCCCACGGGCCCGAGGTCGAGGCGCTGGTGCGCTACTACCGTCGCGCCTCCGGGGAGCACCCGGACTGGGAGGAGTACCGGTCGGTGATGGTGTCCGACCGCAGGGTACTCATGACGATGACGGTCGACCACGTGTACGGCGACAGGATCCGCTGACGGCCTCCGCGCAGGCCGACGCCCCCCGGTCGTCCTCTGCCGGGGGGCGTCCTGGGGTGCGGGCCCGTGTCAGGCGGCCTCCGACCGGGCTTCCAGGTGCTCGGCGGCGAGGTTCTCCAGCTGTTCGGACAGGACCTCGGGATACTCCAACGGCCCCATGTGTCCAGCACCGGGGATCTCCCGCACGCCGCGGCAGTCCTTCAGCAGCGAGGCGATGTGCTGCGCGTGCCAGGGCGGGGTCAGCTTGTCGTCGGTTCCCACCAGCACGACGGTGGGCACCGAGATCTGCCGGGCTGTCTCCTCGGCCTCCAGTTCGCTGATCACACCTCCCCACGCACCACGGGGTACGGCTCCGCACGCGTGCACCATCCTCATGCACAGCCGTACCATGCGCGGGTCCGACTTCCTGCCCATCACCATGGACTTCAGCACCGCGGTGGTCACGGCGTTGCGCGGCCCCAGGGGCAGGGGCGCCTGCAAGAAGATCCGCGCGCCGAGTGTCCCGAGGGGACCCGGCAGCGGGACCGCGGTCGAGCGCTCGGGCAGCTGCGTGCACCCGGTGTTGGTGAGCAGCACCGCGGCGGCCCTGTCCTGGAACACCGGGTGCGCACCGGCCGCCATGACGGTCATCCCGCCCATGCTGTGCCCGGCCACCACGGCCTTTCGCCCCTCGGGAACGGTCGCCTCCAGCACCGCGCACAGGTCCTCGGTCAGCTTCTCCGCGCCGTACCCCGCGCGGGTGATCGGTGTCTGGGAGCGGCCGTGGCCGCGCTGGTCGTAGAGAACCACCCGCAAGGACGGGTCGAGTTCGCGCACCACCGGCCCCCAGGAGGCCAGCGACGTCGCCCAGCAGTGGGCGAAGACCACGGTAGGCCCGTCCTCGGGGCCGCGCACCTCGACGTGCAGCAGCGTGCCGTCGGCGGAGCGCACCTGGAGCTCACGGACCTGACCCACGTGTCGGGTTGCCATCGGGGATACCTCTCACTCGGGGGTAAGGCGCGCCGGGGGAGCTGACGGGGGTACCCCCTCGGGTCGGCGCGTGCCCGAGGGGGTGTCTGGGGGGAGGGGGCGGTCCGGCTCAGTCGTCGAGTTCGTCGATCTCGATGCTGGGGACCGCGAAGGGAGGGCTGCCTGCACCGTTGACCGGGTGCCCGCCCCACAGGTTGGGCTCGTCCAGGGCGCCGGTGCCCTCGAAGCCGTCGGGGGTCCGCACCACGACGGTCCGCGCCCCCTCGCGGAAGGCCTCGGTCACCTCGGGGCTGGGGGACAGCCGCCCGCGCCAGCGGTAGTCGCCGGTCAGCGGGGAGAAGTGGCCCGCCAGGTGGGCCCGCACCTCCACGGTCCTCTCCTCGTCGGTACCGGGCAGCACGACCGTCAC
Source organism: Nocardiopsis sp. TRM 82005 (assembly GCF_056312425.1). Lineage (NCBI taxonomy): Bacteria > Bacillati > Actinomycetota > Actinomycetes > Streptosporangiales > Nocardiopsidaceae > Nocardiopsis > Nocardiopsis sp. TRM 82005. Next base: position 78,273 of record NZ_JBWDTQ010000023.1, on the reverse strand, counting down.
CGTGCCCCGGTACTCCTCCTCGTCGTCACCGAACCCGCTCATCGCGCCTGCCTCCCGGCGGTGGTCAGCACACGGTCGGACCGGTGGGAACCGCGCGTCCGCGCGCGGTCGACCCGCAGGTCGTAGTTGTGGGGGTCGAACCAGCGCGTGCGCAGGGCGAAGTTCCACGTGAAGGTCGGCCACAGCGTGGTGTTGCGGCCGTTCTCGTTCAGGTACCAGCTGTCGCAGCCGCCGGTCACCCACACGGTGCCCTCCATGGACTTGGAGAGCATCTCGTTGTAGTCCTCCTGGGCCTGCGGACGCACGTCCATGCGGTCGAGCCCGTTCCGGCACAGGTACTTGAGCGCCTGCATGGTGTACCGGATCTGGGCCTCGATCATGAACACCTGCGAGGTGTGGCCCAGCCCGGTGTTCGGTCCGGCGAGCACGAACGCGTTCGGGAACCCGGCGACGGTGGTGCCGCGGAAGGCCTGCACGTCCTCGCCCCAGTGGTCGGACATCGAACTGCCCTCGGAGTTGAAGATCCGCTGTGCCACCGGCGGATCGGTCACGTGGAAGCCGGTACCGAGGATGATCGTGTCGACCTCGTGCTCGGTCTCCCGGCCCGCGGAGTCGCGGGTGACCACGGCGTTCGGGCGGACCTCCACGATGCCGTCGGTGACCACGTCCGCGTTGGGCTCGGCCAGCGCCTGGTAGTAGTCGTTGGACATCAGGATGCGCTTGCAGCCCGCCCGGAAGCTCGGGGTGAGCTTGGCCCGCAGCTCCGGGTCCTTCACGCTGCGGCGGATGTTGGCCCGGCCCAGGGCCTCCACGACCGAGAGCAGCTTGGGGTTCTTGGCGAAGCCGAGGATGTAGCTCTCCCGGCCCCAGTAGATGCTCTTGCGGGCGATCTGCTGGGTGAGCGGGATGTTCCGGTACAGCCAGCCCTCCAGTTTGGTGATGTCGCGGTCGTGCCGGAACATCACCCACGGCGCGGTCCGTTGGAACAGCGTCAGCTTCCCGGCCTTGGGCTGGATCTTGGGCACGAACTGGATCGCGGACGCCCCGGTGCCGATCACGGCGATCCTGCGGCCGGCCAGGTCGTGGTCGTGGTCCCAGTCCGCCGAGTGGAACATCTTCCCCTCGAACGTCTCCAGACCCTTGATGTCGGGGTAGGAGGGGTCGGCGAGCGGCCCGGCCCCGCTGACCAGGAACTGGGCGGTGACGGTGCCCCGCCCGGTCTCGATCCGCCACCGGTTGCCCTCCGGCTCCCAGTGCGCGGACTTCACGTCGTGGCCGTAGCGGACGTGCCTGTCGACACCGTGTTCCCCGGCGACCCGCTTCATGTAGTCGAAGATCTCGGGCTGCGGGGAGAAGCTGCGGCTCCAGTTCGGGTTGGGCGCGAACGAGAACGAGTACAGGTGCGAGGGGACGTCGCAGGCGGCGCCCGGGTAGGAGTTGTCACGCCAGGTGCCGCCCACCTCGTCGGCGCGCTCCAGAACCACGAAGTCCTTCAGACCGGCCTGTTTGAGGCGGACGGCCATCCCGATCCCGGCGAAGCCGGACCCGATGATGGCCACCCGGAAGTGGGGTGGTGCTTCGGTCACGTTCTGGTCCCTTCGTGCGAACCGGCCCGGAGTGCTGCCGCTCGGGTCGGGGAGTGGGTCCCCCGGGGACGTGGCGCGTTTCGCCCCCGGGGGAGTTGCCGCCCCGGAAGGCGCGGCGCGTGTGCCTTCCGGGGAGTGGGTCCCCCGGGGACGTGGCGCGTTTCGCCCCCGGGAGGTTCAACCACCGCCGGAGAACGTGGCGCGTTTCGTACTCCGGCGGTGGGGTCTGGGGAGGGTGGTGTGGAGCGGACACGGGGCGGTTCCGTGTCCCACCGGGCCGGGGGTCAGCCGAGCAGCCCGGCCTTCTTCCAGAAGTAGCGGCCCAGGCCGGAGATGGCGCCGGCGGTGCCCAGAGTGCCCACGACCTTGCGGGCGGCCCAGGTCTTGGTGCCGGTCCAGTGGGGGTTGCTCTGGGCGACCCGGCGTGCCTCGCGCGGGTCGAGCCCGACCTGCGCGTACACCTTGGGGTTGATCAGCCGGGTGGCCGAGTAGTAGGTGACCAGGCCGAGGATGATCCGGCTGTAGGCCCTGTTGACCGGGCCGCGGTTGGTCCAGTCGCGCTGGAACTCCTCGCGGGCGTAGCGCATGTGCCGCGCCTCCTCCACCACGTGGATGCGGGAGACCGAGCGCACCAGCGGCAGGATCTGCTCGTCGGGTACCGCCTCGCGCTGGATCTGGTCGAGGACCTCCTCCACGAACAGGGCCCCGGCGAAGATCAGCGGTCCGTGCGCGATCGTCTTGAAGAGGTTGCCGAGGTGGAAGGCGACCGGGTCGAGCTTGTGCGTCTCCCAGCCGAGCTTGTCCACCATCTTGGCGAACATCACCGTGTGGCGGCACTCGTCGGCGATCTCGGTGTAGGCGTACTGGACGTGGTTGCTGCTCGGATCGTTGTGGTACGCGTGGCGGACCAGCATCTGCATGAGGATGGTCTCGAACCAGATGCCGATGGTCGCGACGCTGGCGATCTCCAGGCGGGAGAGCTCCTTGCGCTGCTCATCGCTGAGCTGGTCCCACAGGTAGGTGCCGTACAGCGAGATGCGCTCGGGACGGATCGCCCACATGTCCTTGTCGACGGGGGCGTCCCAGTCGATCTCGACGAGCGGGTCGAAGGAGGCCTTCGCCGAACCGCGCAGCAGCCGCTTGGCGATGTCCTCGCGGTCGGTGAGCTTGGGCTTGGCGGTGATCTCTGCGGTCATCTTTCTTCCTCCTCCTCAGGACGCGTTCGGCTGGGCCAGGGAGCCGCCGTGCCGCGTGTGGAGACCCCTGGCTATCTCCGCGTCGCCAAAGGCACCGTCCGACAGGAGCAGGCCGATCTGGAGCGACACGATCTGTTCGGTGGTGCCGGGGAAGTACCGGAACAAGTGCAGTCCGGCGGTGCCGAGCGCGGTGGAGGCCACGTCGCGGGAGGCCCGTTTGGCCCCGGCCGCGCGGACCACCGCCATGACGGTGTCGCGCTCGCGTTCGGCTGGGACGAGGCCGTCGAGTGCGACGCCCGTGGCCCGGGAGCTTTCGTGGATGGGGGTGTCGACGTAGCCGGGGTAGACGGTGGTGACCCCGACGTGGGTGCCGTACTCGGCGCGCAGGCAGTCGGCGTAGGCGGTGAGCGCCCGCTTGGACACCGTGTAGGCACCGGCGAAGGGCAGTTGCAGGTTCGCCAGCAGGGAGGCGGTGATGACGACGCGGCCCTTGCTCTGGAGCAGGGCGGGCATCGCGGCCGCGGTGACCCGCCAGGTGCCCAGCAGGTTGACCTCCAGCGCCTGGTGGACGCCCGCGTCGGGGGCCTGGCCGATGTCCACGGCCGGTCCGACGCCCGCGTAGTGGATCAGCAGGTCCAGGCGTCCGTCGAGTTGCTCGACGGCCTCCGCGACGCCCTGGCGGACCTGTTCGTCGTCGGTGATGTCGCAGCCGATGACGCCGGGGGCGGGTTTGCGGTCGATGCCGACGACGTTCACACCGAGGTGACGGAGGACGGCCACGGTGGCGCTGCCGAACGCTCCGGAGGCGCCGGTGACGATGGCGTTCTGGCCGGGAAGCCGGCGCAGGTGGCGCGGCAAGGGGGTCGTCATGTGATCTCCTCCACAGTCATTGCTGGAACGTTACAACGCTCATTGTCACAATGCAACGGGATGGAACCAGAAATTTACTGACGAGTAAGGTTCGCGGGGTTCTCTAGGCTTGACCCATGGCCGAATACCGCATTGACGAACTCGCCCGGCTCGCCGACACGACGGTGCGCAACGTCCGGGTGTACCAGGACCGGGGTCTGCTCGCCCCTCCCCGAAGAGAGGGACGCGTAGGCATCTACTCCGAGGCTCATCTGGCACGTCTGCGGCTCATCGGCCAGCTGCTGCGGCGCGGGTACACCTTCGCCAACATCGGTGAGATGGTCCGGGTGTGGGAGCGCGGCGGCGACCTGTCCGACATCCTCGGCTTCGAGTCGGCCATAGGGGACGCCTGGAGCGACGAGATCGCCGACTACCTCACCCTCGGGGACCTGCGTGAGCTCTTCGGCATGGGGGTGACACCGCGGACGGTGAAGCGCTCCCTGGACCTGGGCGTGCTCGAACGCGACGGGCTGCGCTTCCGGGTGCCCAGCCCCCGGCTGCTGCACGCCGGTGTGGAGCTGGTCAAGCTGGGCATGAGCGTGGACTCGGTACTCGACATAGCGGAGAACCTGCGTGAGAAGGTCGGCGACGTCGCCGACCACATGGTCCGCCTGGTCGCCGACCACATACTCACCGAGTACGCCCCCGGCACGGTGGTCAGGAGCGAGGAGACCGCTGAGATGGCCGAACTGATACGCCGCGTGCGCCCCCTCGCGCAGCAGGCCGTGGACGCGGTCCTGGCACAGGCGATGGCGGAGAAGCTCACCAACGTCATGGGGGAGCACTTCGCCCTGGCGATGGAGTACCTGGACAAGGAGAGCGCCGGCAAGGAGCAGGACGGCCCGAGCGCCGCCGAGGGCCTGACGGGATCAGCCTGAGACCGATCCCGTCAGGCGCTCACGCCCCGGCGTCGTCCCCGGCGGTCTCCGCGGCTCCCTCCACCGCGGCGGCCCCCGCCCCGGACACCGGCTCCTCGGGCTCCCCCGCCACCGGATTCCCGGCGCGTGCCGAGGAGTCGGCCACCGACAGCGGCAGCGGGGTGGTGAACCGCAGTTCGGCGAAGGCGCCGGCAGGGACGGCCGGGGACCCGGGGAACACCGGCCTGGTCCGCCGGTACCCGGCGCCCTGCTCGGGGCGCGGATCCTCCTCGCCCTTGTTCGGCCACATCGACATCGCGCGCTCGGCCTGGGCGGTGATGGTCAGCGACGGGTTCACACCCAGGTTCGCGGTGACCGCGGAACCGTCCACCACGTGGACGCCCGGGTGCCCGTACAGCCGGTGGTACGGGTCGATGACGCCGCTCCGCGCACTGTCGCCGATCGGGCAGCCGCCCAGGAAGTGCGCGGTCATCGGGATGTTGAACACGTCCCCCCACGTGCCGCCCGGGAAGCCGTCGATGCGTTCGGCCAGCCTGCCGGCCGCCTCCTGCCCCGCCGGGATCCACGTCGGGTTCGACTCCCCGTGGCCCTGCCGGGAGGTCAGCTTCCTCCTCCCGCCGAACAGCCCGCGCCTGACCGACGTGGTCAGCGAGTTGTCCAGGGACTGCATCACCAGACCGATGATGGTGCGCTCCGACCACCGGCGGTTGGAGAAGCTGCGGGCGAACGTGTGCGGGTGGCGCGCCGCCAGGCCGAGGAACCGCAGCCAGCGCGGGATCCTCCCGCCGCCGGGCACCTGTATGGCGGTGAGCAGTCCCATCGCGTTGGAGCCCTTGCCGTAGCGGACCGGCTCGATGTGTGTGTTCTCGTCCGGGTGGATCGAGGAGGTGATGGCCACGCCCCGGGTCAGGTCCTCCGGCGGCGGGACATGGCGGCTCATCGCGCCGACGAGTGCCTCGGAGTTGGTGCGGGTGAGCGTGCCGAGCTTCGCCGACAGCCGCGGCAGTGCCCCTGAGTCGCGCATCCGGTGCAGCAGGGCCTGGGTGTTGTAGGTCCCCGCGGCCACCACGACCTGGCGGGCGGTGAACGTGCGGGCGTTCGACCGGCGCCGGGGCGCTCCGGTCCTGAGGGTGTCGGCGGCGAACCCGCCGTGGGGCAGCTCGCGCAGGCGCTCGACGGTGGTCAGGGGGTGCACTTCGGCGCCGTCCCGCTCGGCGAAGTACAGGTAGTTCTCGGTGAGGGTGTTCTTGGCGCCGTGGCGGCACCCGGTCATGCACTCGCCGCACTCCTGGCAGGCTCTGCGGTTCGGACCCGCGCCACCGAAGTAGGGGTCGCCCACCGGTTCGCCCGGCGCGGCCCGGCTGCCCTCGCCGTCCTGGCCGTCACCGAAGCACACGCCCACCGGGGTGAGGCGGAAGGTGTGCCCGACGCCCATGTCCTCGGCGACCGCCTTCAGGTGCACGTCGGAGGGGGTGACGGTGGGGTTGGTGCGCACGCCGAGCATGCGGCGGGCCTGGTCGTAGAACGGCGCCAGCTCCGACTTCCAGTCGGTGATGTGCCGCCACTGCGGGTCCTCGAAGAACGGGTCCATCGGGTGGTACAGCGTGTTGGCGTAGTTGAGGGAGCCTCCGCCGACACCGGCGCCGGCCAGGATCATCACGTCGCGCAGCAGGTGGATGCGCTGGATACCGTACATACCGAGCTGGGGCGCCCACAGGAAGTTCTTCACGTCCCAGGAGGAGGAGGGCAGCGTCTCGGGTGTGAAGCGGCGTCCCGCTTCCAGGACACCGACGCGGTAGCCCTTCTCGGTGAGGCGCAGGGCGCTCACCGAACCGCCGAATCCGGAGCCCACGACGAGTACGTCGTAGTCGAAGCGGTCGTCGGTCTGATCGGGGGAGGTGGCGGTGGGATCTGTCTTGCGCTCTGGGGGCACGGCTGGTCTCTCTCCAGGTCAGTCGCGGGACCGTATTGCGCCGGATACGAGTCCGCAACATTGAATGCGCCATCTAGAAATGTGACATTATCTATTGTAATGTTCGTCACTACCGCCGAGTAGGTTGTGTTCCATGTAACACGCGTGGCGCGCTCCGGCGCAAGTTTCGCTTCCCCTCTCGCCGCCCCCCAAGACGGCGGAATACAGGAGGTACCTCATGCCCAAGGCTTCCAGCGAGGCGCCCGAAGCGCCCCAGGATACGCCTGAGCAGCACGAAGGCAGCGGTGGCACCCGGTGGCGCAGATTCGCCCTCGTGGCGGTCCCGGGGTTCGTCGCCGCCGCCGTCCTCGGCGGAATGACCACACAGGGTCTGCTCGCCGCCTCTTTCGCCGTGTCAGGTGACAGTTTCAAGATGTCCGCCGACGAGCTCGTCGGCCACGGTTTCACTCAGTACGGCGCCTCCGCCGACTCCGTGGACGGCTCCTCCCGGGCGGTGGGCCTGTCCTCGGTGAACACCGCGGAGCTGACCAACCTGTGCATGTCCTCCCTCTGGGACCTGCCCGTCGGCGAGGCCACCCTCGTCATCAACGCGGGTGAGGCCACCCCCGTCGAGGGCACCAACCTCGTCCTGGACATCGAACAGCTCCAGGGCAACGCCGAGTTCGACGCCATCGAGATCGGCCGCGACGCCAGCACGCTGGACAAGGCCGACGGCGGCCAGGGTCCCGAGGGCGGTTTCGGTTTGCAGGCCGACTCCATCACCGTCGATGACATGGAGCTGACCACGTGGGCGGTCACCTCCGGATCCTTGCGCCTGTCCGGCCTGAAGCTGGGGATCAAGCCCGGCAACCACGAATGCTTCTGATCCCATGGCCCACGCACTGACCCTGCTGCGCACAGGACGGGCACACTTCCGGGACTGGCGGCGCGGCCGTCCGTTCTGGGGAGGGTTCCTCCTCGTCGTGGCCGGAATCGAGCTGCTGGTCGCACCGGCCGCGCAGAGCCTGATCCTTCCGATCGACCTGATCGTCTACGCCGGTATCGCCGGTGTGTCCGGCACCCTCATCGCGGTGCTGCTGATCACCCTGGGTGTGCTGAGCTGGTTGCAGACCGCGCAACACGTCTTCTTCGGGATGGTCGGGCTCTTCCTTGCCCTGGTGTCCTTCGTGACCTCCAATTTCGGCGGGTTCGCCATCGGGATGCTGCTCGGCATCGTCGGCGGATCGCTCGTGTTCGCGTGGGCGCCCGACGTCCGGCGGCGCCCGCGGCGCCGCGGGCGCCGCCGCGCGAGGACACCTGCGGCGGACCGAGACGGTGACCACGAGGAATCCTTGTCTGAGGAGGCACCTGACACCCGAGCCGAAACGAGGACCGAAACCAGTGCGGGCGGACCGGGAACCGGAACCGATCCGGACGCCGCTTCTGGCCCGGTCGGCGTCACCGGGTTATCCGGCGCCTCCGATTCCGTGGAGGTTTCCGGCGTCCCGGACGGAACCGGAAGCGCCGACGCCTCCGGTGGTGCCTCCGGAGGCGGCGTCTCCGAGCCCCGCCCCGGGACCCGGCCGTTGGCCGCTCTCGCCCTGCCCCTGGCCGCGGTCATGACCTTGGCGAGCGCGCCCGCGCCCACCCTCGACTGGCCGTGGGACTGGCTCACCCCCTCGGGCGAGGAGGAGTCCACCGACGAGTCCTCACCCTCTCCCTCCCCCTCTCCCTCTCCCTCTGAGGGGTCCTCCGACAACCCCACCGACGGCCCCACTGAGCCGGACGCCGGCTCCGGCGACGACGGGGACACGGATGACGAGGACACCGGGGACGGGAGCGGTGAGGAACCGCAGGAGGAAGAGGGGACCGAGGAGGAGGAAGAGCCGGAGGGCGACCCGGAGGAGTGCGAGCTGCGCACCGGTGAGACCGGCCTGGCCGAGTCCGAGGAGGAGCTCATGGAGGCGGTCCGCGCCTGCCAGGCCGCCCAGGACGAGGACCAGCTCCCCGAGGTCCCGCTGGAGGAGGACTACGACTGCTTCCAGGGGGCGATCAGTACGTCCGGGCTGACCGCCGACCGGCTGACGATGAGCGGCGCGCGTTACGACGGTGTCGTGGAGTGCCCCACCCTCGACGGCCCCCAGAGGTACATCCGGCTGACCATGAGCAGGGCCGACTTCAGCGGCGCCGAGCTGTGGTTCGAGGACGTCGGCACCCGCATGAGCCTCGGCCTGCCCACCATGATCATGGACGGGACCGTCGAGATGCACATCACCCGTATGCACGTGCGCATCCTGGGCATCCCGCTCACCTTCACCCCGGACTTCCCGCCCCCGCTGCTGCTTCCGTACATGATCGTCACCGACGTTGAGGTGGACAACCCGATGGCCAGTACCGACATCATGGACATCACGCACCTCAACGGGCAGTTCGCAGGATCCTGATCCCCGCCGGAGACGGCGACGGGGGCGCCGCCACCGCGGCGCCCCCGCTTTCCTTCTGCTCCTACCAGTCGCCGGTGACCAAGCGGCTGGCACGGCCCACATGCGACACGTACAGTGCGTCGCGGGCCCGGGTGCAGGCCACGAACAGCAGCGTCCGCTCCTGCTGGAAGGCGTGCTCCAGCGCCACCTGGTCGCCGTCGGCGGCCTCGATCGCGGCCTTGGGCGGCAACAGGTGGTCGCTGACGCCGACCAGTGCCACGCAGCGGAACTCCTGGCCCTTGAGCCGGTGCATCGTCCCCACGCGCACCGCCCCGGCGCCGCCGCCGTCCTCCAACTGGGCCGTGGAGACGCCCCGGGCCTCCAGCTCCTTGGCGATGCCGCGCACCACCCACTGGTTGCGCCCGGCCACCGCGATCTCCGCGGGGCGGACCCCCGCCTCCAGCCACACACGCACCCGGTCGCCCAGCGCGGCGAGCTCCTCGGCGCGGTTCTCGCAGCCGCGCGTCACCGGCACCGGCCCGCGCAGCAGCGAGCGGTAACCGGCCAGGGTGTCGGCGTTGTCGTCCATGCCCAGGGCCGCACGGCGGTCCAGGACCGGCATGCTCCAGTCCAGGATCTCCTGCGTCACCCGGTAGCTCACCCGCAGCCGGTGGCTGCGGCCGCGCACGTTGATGCCGAGCGAGGCCAGAGAGACCCGGTTGTCGGACATTCGCTGGTGCGGGTCGCCGACGATGAACAGGTCGTCCGGGCCCTCGGAGACGGCTGCGCGCAGCATCCGCCACTGGGCCGGGTGCAGGTCCTGTGCCTCGTCGACCACCGCGTGCCGGAACAGGGGCTCGCCGCGGCGCAGGGTCCGGGCGGCCTCGGCGGCCAGCTGCGGGTAGGACCACAGCCCCTCCACCCGCATGGCGCCGACGTAGCGCCGCACGGTCTCCCACACCTGGCGCCGGTGCTCGGGCGCCAGGTGCTGCACCCGGCCGCTGCGCTCGCAGCGGATGTACTGGGGCAGCAGCTCCAGCCCCTTGGCGAGGATGACCTGCTCCCACTCGTCCACCAGGAAGCGGCCGGAGAAGGGCAGGCCGTCGGCCAGCGCCACCGCGCGCCAGCGCTGGGCCAGTTCGTCCTTGCTGACGAGATGGGGAGCCATGCTGGTGTGGGCCTGCACGACCGATCGGGCGAGGCTGTTGATGGTGGCCACGCGCACCCGGGCGCGGACCCCGGGGTCGGGCAGGAGCTGGTCCAGCCGCTCGGCCAAGGACTGGGCCAGCGAACGGTTGTAGGTGGTCAGGAGTACCGATTCGCGGGTGTCCTCGGGGTGGACGGCGGCGTCGCGCTCCGCCAGGTGGGCGGCCCGGTGCAGCGCGATCACGGTCTTGCCGGTCCCCGGTCCGCCGGTGACCTGCGCGGACCCCTTGTACTGGGCTTCGGTGATCCGGTGCTGGTCGGGGTGGAGCGTGAGCTGCCACTGGTCGAAGGACGCGTTGAGGGCGCCGGTGAGTTCGGGCGGGCCGGTGGGCGTGGGATCGACGTCGCCGGGGCCGGGCACGTCGGGCACGTCGGGGCGCAGGCCGCGTGCGAAGCGCAGGGCCTCATCGCGCGGGCGCACGGTGACCAGGCGGTAGTGCGCGCCGTCCGCGCCGGGGAGGTCGTCGTCGGGTCGGCCGTGCTCGTCCGCGTCGGGGACGAGTACGCCGGTCCAGTCGGGAGAGATGCTGAGGACCCGGACGCGCGGGTCGGCGGCGTCCGCGACGGACTCCAGGGCGGGCTGGTCGCCCGCCTGGTAGGCGCGCACCACGGCCAGGGTGTTGAGCTGGAGGTCGGGCGTGAGGCGGGTGAAGTCGCTGAGAAACGTCGGGGCGATCGCGAGTGCGGACACGTCGTGGTTTCCTCCGGTCTTCGACCAGGTGGTGTCTGTGTGCTCGGGGCGGTCGGAGCGGATGGTGTCTCGGTGCGGATGGTGTCGCGAAGCCGTTCCGTGCGGCGTCGCGCCCACTGAAGGGATGCTCGTCGCGGAATTTGGGCAAACGCCGCTCCGAAGGCGGTTCCCGTCAGGGTCCAGGCGTTCTGGAGAGCTCATGTTTTCCCAGTTCAGAGCCGCACTTGCGGAACTGAGTTCGATGGGATCGCGTAGGGTTTTCGAAGCGGAGGAGAAGGTCCCCCGCGACCTGGGGTTCTCTGGCGGACCGTAGTGTCCGTAAGTACTTTTATGTTCTGTCCGAAATACGATAGAAGAGAGGGCTCAGAGGGAAGGACTGCCTGTTCCTGCTGGTGTTCATGGGAAATATGAGAACGGTCCGTTTGTGTCAGGACGAGAGGACCGAAAAGCGCAGGGCGGGGGAGGTGCGCGAAGCCCCGGGACGCGATCCGTTCGGCGGGGCCGGGTTCACCTGCTGGCCGGTTCCGGACACGCTCTGTGCGGGCGCGTTCCAGTACGGGATCGTGTCTCCCACGGGGGAGGAGAAACCACGTGTGGTTCAGGACTCTGCCGGGGTCCGTCCTACCCCGGCAGAGTCCTCAACCACCCTAGAGAAGCGGTACCCAGTCCCCGACCTCCCCAAAGCGTGCGAGGGCGCGAACCTTGGGGGTGTCGACGCGGTACCGGTTTCTTTCCGGCCCCGTATCCCTTCGATTCCATGTTCTATCGTGGGTGTGACAAAAGGGCGGAGAAGGGCGGAGGGGAGTGGGATGAACACAGCGGCCTCCAACGAAACGGGTCGAATGCGAGTCTCCGATGCCGAGAGGGACCAGGTGACCGCAGTCCTGCGTGAGGCGGCCGCGGAGGGGCGGATCACCTTCGACGAGCTCGACGAGCGACTCGACGCGGTCTACGCCGCCAGGACCTACGCCGGCCTCGAACCGGTCACCGCGGACCTGCCCACGGCCGCCAGGACGCCCTCCGCTCCCGCCCCGGCGGTTGACGGCCGCATCCTGAAGCACGGCGACGGCGGGGACATCGTCATCCGCTCCCAGGGCAGCGTCATCGTCCGCAACGGCCGGTGGCGGGTGCCGCACCGCGTCGAGGTGTACAACAAGGGCGGCGTCAGCCGGTTGGACTTTCGCGAGGCCGCCCTCTCCAGCCCCGTCGTCGAAGTCCATATCGACGCCTCGTGGGGCCTGGGGGACCTGATCCTGCCCGAGGGCTCCACCGCCGAGGTCGACGTGGACACCTCCTGGCTCGGTACCCTGCACTCCCGTGCGGGCTCCGTACGTGAACCCTCCACCACGCACTTCGTCATCACCGGTGCCGCGAGGGGCGGGACCGTGCGGATCCGGCACAAGCGCCCCTTCTCCTGGGCGGGTCGCAGAGGGATCGGAGGCTGATCCCCGGCCTCACGCCCGGGAAGGTCCCGGGTTCGGCCGCCAGCCGTCCGGCTGCCTCGTCCACGCGCGCGACAGTCTGGGTGCTTTCGTCCGGATAACCCACTCCGTCGGTACGCCATGATGGGGTGCGGCGCGCGGCCTCGCGCGCGGCACGGGCACGACGGCGGCGCGTTCGCGCCGCAGAACCGGACAACAGGAGAGGCGGCAGGGGTGGGCTTGTGGATCGCGGCGGTCGGAGCGGGCGCGTGCGCCCTGGCACTGTCCCCCTACGCCTGGGTCCATGCGGCCAGCGCCGGGCGCCGCGGGGGAGTCGACACCGTTCCGTACCGGCCCGTGGCCGTCGTCCTGGGCGCCGCCGCATGGGAGCACGGCCCCTCGCCGCTGCTCGCCCGCCGCCTGGACCTGGCCGTGCGCCTGTTCGAGGAGAACGGGGTCGAACGGATCATCGTCTCCGGTGACAACCGGAAGGTGTCCCGCTGCGAGACCGACACGATGGCCGACTACCTGGTCAAGCAGGGCGTGCCCGCCGAGAGGATCGACGCGGACCGCCACGGCTACCGCACCTGGGACACGTGCGCGCGGGCGCGGGACCTGTTCGACGTGCGCGCGGCCACCATGGTCACCCAGGCCTTCCACCTCCCCCGCACGGTCGCCCTCGCGCGAGCCGCGGGGATCGACGCCGTCGGGGTGGGGGACTCCAGCCTGGGCGCGCGGCGCCGCTCGACCGTGATCGGCTACGCCCGTGAGGCCGGTGCCGCCGTCAAGGCCCTACGTGACGCGCTCCTGCGTCCCGAGCCGGCCCGCACCGAGCTCTGACGTCCGGGGCGGAGCCGGGCTGGTGTGCATGTGACTCCGTAACCGGGATAATCACCCCCATGAACGCGACCACGGACAACGACTTCCACGGCGGCGCGGAGAACGTGGACTGGGCGGCACTGGCCCCCGAGGGCGGCGCGCGCATCCCCGAGCTTCTCGACCAGCTCGCCGGAAGCGACAGCGCACTCTCCGATCTCCACGACATCATCCACTTCCCCGCTCCCGGACACCTCGCCGCGCCCAAGGCGGTCGACTTCCTGGTCGACATCGCCTGCGACGAATCCACCTCCGCCACCGACCGCTGGCGGCCTCTGAGCCTTCTGCTGGAACTGGTGGCCGGGCACGCGGAGGACCGCTTTCCCGAGCCCCTCACACTCGACCAGTGGCGCGACGAGGTGGCCTGGGCCACCTCCACCGACGCGGAGAAGGTCCGAGAGCAGTACCGGTCCTGGGCCGAGGAGGCCCCGGACGAGCATCACTACCGCCGTATGCGCAACCGGCTCGCCGTCATGGAGCAGTCCGACGGCGCCGCTCTCCTCCAGGCCGAGCTGGACACCCACGAGGCCGTCCGAACCCGTGTCCCCGACCTGGTCGCGCTGCTCAGGGGCGGTACCAACCGGGGTGGCATGGACCGCGCGGGGGAGTGGGTCAGCTACTTGCTGGGTTTCATGACCGCCGACGCCGAGCGGATCGCCGCCGAGATCACCGGAGCCTCCCAGATCCTGCTCGCCAAGGACCTGCGCCCGACCCCGCAGACGCCCACGAACCTGCGCGACATGATGAACGGGGCGGACAACGGCGAGCCGCTGCCCGCCGAGCTGTTCGCCCTGGGCCTGCTGGCCGACCCCTCCGACACCGACACCTCCGTCGGCCTCACCCACCAGATGGCGGGCGGGAACCTGTACAACTCCTTCGCCGCCTCTGTGGCGATGGTGCTCATCCACGGCGAGAACACCCCGCGCGAGGCGCTGCGCCGTATCGGCCGCGGCGGCGGCACCTCCATGGGCTACGAGGGACTGTTCAACGAGTCCTGGCCGCACTGCGGTGGCCGGTCCCCGCAGGTCCTGGGCTTCCTGGCGCTGGGCCGCGCCGGTGACCGCGCCCGCCGCCTGCGCCTGGACATCCTTCCCGGCCTGATCAAGGGCGAGGAGGAGTCGCGCGCCCTGGTGGCCGCCGCGGGCCTGGAGATCGTGCTCGGTCCCCGCAACAGGGGCCACACCGCCGAGGACCACGTCAACGCCGACTACGACGAGGAGACGCTCAAGGTCCTGTGGGCGATCGCCGAGCTGCCCGCGTCGGTGTGGGAGGACGAGGAGTTCACCCGGACCCTGGGCGCCTGGGCGCTGCCGGACAACGCCGAGGAGTTCTGCGCCCTGGCAGGGGTGGAACCCGAACCCGAGCCGGAGCAGGCCCCGGAGCCCGAGCCGCAGTCGCCCGCCGCGCCCCAGCCCGGCGGTCTGCTCGGACGCCTCTTCGGCGGCGGGCGCTAGCACGCTGGCTGGGAACGTCGCTGGTGTGACGTACGAGGTTCCTTCTCCGATGATTTTGCCCGTAGCGGCGTGCTCGACCGCTGACACCGCCAGTACGGGCAAGATCATCGGGGGAGAGCTGCCCGTCCCAAGGGCTCACTCGTGGTCCAGGGCCAGGGCGTCGTCCATCCCCGTCTCGTAGTCGCCCAGGAACTTCGGATCCGGCCGCAGCACCACCGTGCCCAGCGCGGCCACCGCCGCCGGAACCTCCCGGAACCACCCGTACACGGTGGCGAAGGTGCGCTCCCGCAGGCTGGAGTCTGCCACGCCCACCGCGTCGATCCCCGCCGCCCGGCACAGCCGTACCGCCCGGGGAAGGTGGAAGTCCTGGGTGACCACCGTGGCCTCCCGCACCCCGAACACCTCGCTGGCCCGCGCGCACGAGTCCCAGGTGGAGAATCCGGCGTAGTCTCCGACGATCCGCTCCCTCGGCACCCCGGCCGCCACGAGGTAGTCGCTCATCGTGTCGGTCTCGTTGTAGTGCTCGACGCTGTTGTCCCCGGTCACCAGTACGGCGTCCACCTTCCGGGAGAAGTACAGCTCGGCGGCGGTGTCCAGGCGCCGGGCCAGCAGCAGGCTCGGCTCGCCGTCAGGGCGCACACCCGCGCCCAGCACCAGCGCCACCGGACGCTCCGGCACGGTCTCGGCGGCGTGGCGGTCGTCGGAGGTGGAGGAGAGCACCCACAGGAAGGGCGCGCACCCCGCCACCATCGCGAACACGGCCAGTAGGGCGAGGCGCCGCAGCGGATGCCTGCGTCGGCGCTTGCCGGAGCCACCAGAGCCACCGGAGCTCTCGGGACCCTCGGATCCGTCGTCGGGAACGGGGGGCTGGGAAGCGGCGGAGCCTGAGGTCGTCACACTCGGGAAGACGCCCGGACACGGCCAGGAGTTCCGGTCCGGTACCGAGGAGGTACGGGAGGCCGCAGTCCCCGGGAACCGCCCGCCCGCCGCGTGAGCCCCGGGGCCGGAAACCGGCTGTCCTCCGGTATGTGGTGCGGGCTGAGGCGTATCCGCCGAATACGCCTTAGAGTCACCGCATGCCTTTCCAGCAACAGCACGACGCCTTGCCCGCACGGCTCAGGGCCCTCGCCGACCTCATGCCGGGGAACATGCGCGACGGCTCAGGGATGCACGAGTACGACGGGAAGGTCGCCGACATGTCGCCCGACGGGGTTCGGGACGCGCTGTCCCGCCTCGGCGGCGATCCCCTCGACGACCCGCACGACGAGGCCCACCTGGCCGCCTTCGAGAACGCGCTCCGCTACGAGCTGGGCGAACTCCAGCTCCACCGTGTCAACCCCCTCTACCACCTGGGCGAGCTCGACCTGTCCGGCTACGACCGCGAGTACGCCCCCCAGGCCGAACGCGACGCCGCACGCATCACCCACCTGGCCGAGTGGCCGCGCGTGGTCGACAATGCGATCGCGGCCCTGGACCGCATGCCCGCGCCCGTCGCCGATGCGCTCCTCGGCGCCGTCCGGGGGGTCGCCGACGGGCTCCCCGACGGCCTGCCCGCCGACGTCCGCGACGCCGCCCTCGCCGCGCACGCCCGGCTGGTCGCCCACGTCGAGCGGGCCGCTGAGCAGGGACCCGAGAGCGCGGGGCTCGGCGCCGAGGCGCTCGGCCGCCTGATGGGAAGCGGAGAGGCCGTCGAGGTGGACCTCGCCGACCTGGCCGCCCGCGCCGACTCCGAGCGCGACCGCCTGCGGGCCGGTCTCGCCGAGGCCGCCGGGCGCCTCGCCCCCGACCGCGACCCCATGGAGTTCGTCCGAGAGCTCACCCGCCAGCACCCCGACACCGACGGCGTCCTGGACGCCGCCCGCCGCTGGACGGAACTGGCTCTGGAGTTCACCGCTGAGCGCGGCCTGGCACCCCACGGCGACGGCGAGTGCCAGGTGGACACCTCCCCGCCCTCCCAGCGCTGGGCCACCGCGATGATGGCGTGGTCCGGCCCGTGGGAGGCGGACACGCCCTCTTTCTACTTCATCACCCCGCCCGACGCCTCCTGGACCGAGGAGGAGGCCGACGAGTGGCTGGAGATGTTCAGCCACACCACCCTGCCCGCGGTGAGCGTGCACGAGGTCGCCCCCGGCCACTTCTCCCACAGCCGCGCCCTGCGCCGGGCACCCGGACCGGTGCGCCGCGCCCTGCACTCCATGACCTTCGCCGAGGGCTGGGCGCACTACGTGGAGGAGGTGTGCGCGGAGGAGGGCTTTGGCGCCTACGCCGCCGAACGCCTGGGCGACGCCGCCTGGACCGCCGACCACTTCGAGGCCGGCGTATGGGTGGAGGCGCTCATCCGCGTCACCCGCCTGTCCGTGGCCATCGGCGTGCACAGCGGCACCATGACCGTGGAGGAGGCGGCCGCCCGCTTCGCCGAGGACACGCCGCTACAGGGTCCGGCGGCCCTGTCCGAGGCGCGCCGCGCCACCTTCGACCCCACCTACGGCCGCTACACCTGGGGCAAGCTGGAGATCCTCCGGCTGAGGGAGCTGGCGCGCGAACGCTGGGGCGACGGCTTCACCCTCGCCCGCTTCCACCGAGCGCTGCTCGACCTGGGTTCCCCGCCGCTCGGCCTCATCGACGCGGTGCTCGAACACGGCTGACCCGGCCGACCCGGATGATCCGGTCGGCCCCGAGCCCCTCGCGGGGCAGGGGGCCGACCCCCGTCTGCTCCGGGGCGCCTACTCCGGGGCGACCGGTCCCGGCAGGCCCAGCTCGACGAGCGCGGTGCGGACCCGTCCCCGAGCCGTGTCCAGCGCCCGCGCGGCCGCGTCCGCGTCCACGTCGGCCAACAGTGAGACCAGCGCCACCCGGGTGTCGCCCCCGGCCGCGTTCAGCGCCTTCGCGCATACCTGCTCGTCCAGTCCGGTGGCCTGCGTCAGGATGGTCACCACCCGGCCGCGCAGCTTGCCGTTGGTGGCGTCCACCCCCACCATCAGGTTCGAGTACGTGCGCCCCATCCGCACCATCACCGCGGTGGAGAACGCGTTCAGCGCCAGCTTCTGCGCGGTGCCCGCCTTCATCCGGGTGGACCCGGCGATCACCTCCGCTCCCGTGGACATGCCCACGTGCACGTCCGCGCCCTCCGCCAGTGGCGCCCGTGGGTGCGCGCTGATCAGGACCGTTGAGGCCGAAAGCTCCCGGGCCGCCTCCAGGGCACCGCCCACGTACGGGGTCCGACCGCTGGCCGCCAGCCCCACCACCAGTGAGCCCGGGGTGATTCCGGCCGCGTCGGCACGTCCGGTCTCCCAGTCGTCCTCGATCCCCTCCACGGCCCGTGCCAGCGCCTCCCCGCCGCCCGCGTGATGGGAGACCACCCAGCTGGCGGGCACACCGTAGGTCGGCGGCAGCTCGGCGGCGTCCTGGGCGGCGATCCGCCCCGAGGTGCCCGCGCCGAAGTAGTGGATGGCCGCACCGCTCTCCAGAGCGGCCACCCCCAACTCCACGGCCCGTGCCAGCTCCGGCAGGACCGCGCCCACCGCCGCGGGGACCATGGCGTCCTCGGCGTTGATCCGACGCAGCACGTCCAACGCCGGAAGCAGGTCGATGTCCCGGGTACCGGGGTCGCGGGCCTCGGTCGGTGCGCGCACGATCACGGCCTCGCCGCCCTCCGTCCGCTCGGAGGCCAGCGGCGCACCGGCCTCCCGAGCGGTGTTCCCATCGCCTGGCGGGGCGTCCCGCCCGCTGTCGTGCACAGCGCTCTCCTCTTCGGTCCGCACCCGTGCCGTTCCTTTCCGCTGGTTCGCCGGCCGCCCCCGTCCCGCCGCGGGGCAGAGCCAGGCGACGGGGTCGACGCACGCCGGTTCAGCCGTCGCTTTCGTCCGTGCTCCTGCCACCGGGGTCCTCACCCCTGCGGCGTCTGCGGTCGTCGTTGATCCGCAGCCCCCGCACCGCCTCGAAGGTGGTCTCCAACGCGGTACGGCTGTCGGTGTAGCGGCTCTGTGCCAGACCCACGAACAGGCAGTCCACCACGGTCAGCTGGGCCAGCCTGCTCGCCGTGGCCCCCGAGCGGAAGGTGGTCTCGCGCGCCGCGGTGGTCAGCACGTGGTCGGCGAATCCGATCGGCGAGCGGGGGAAGTTCGTGATGGCGACGGTCCGCGCGCCGCGCCGCCCCGCCTCGGTCAGCGCCTGCACCGTGTCGATGGTCGTGCCGCTGTGGGAGATACCGATGGCCACGTCGTGCTCGTTCAGCAGAGCCGCGCTGGTGAGCATCACGTGCGCGTCCGACCATGCGAACGAGGTCAACCCGATCCGGTGCAGCTTCTGTTGCAGGTCGGAGCCGACGAACGCGCTCGCGCCCACCCCGTACACGTCGACGCGCCGCGAGCCCGCCATCGTGTCGATGACCGTGCGCAGCACCTCCACGTCCAGGGCCGCACCGGTCTCCTCCACCGCGCGCGCGTCGGTGTAGGCGATCTTCTGGACCACCGTGACGAGGGTGTCGTCGGGGTTGATGTCGCTGGACAGCTCCGGTGCTCCCGAGCGGGCGCCGCGTGCCTGACCGACCTCGGTGGCCAGCGCCAGGCGCAGCTCGCGGTAGCCGCCGAAGTCGATGGTGCGGCAGAAACGGATCACCGTGGCCTCGGAGGTGGCGCAGTCCTTGGCGAGCTGGGTGATGGATGAGGCAGCGGCCCGTTCGGGGTCGTCGACGACGTGCTGGGCGACCCGCCGCTCGGCGGGGGCGAGGGAGGGCAGGAGCGACCGTATGCGCAGGACGGTCGTGGGAACAGGCGGGGCGGAGACGTCCCCGGTCTCCGGTCTGCCGCTCTCAGGCTTCGGAATTTCCGCCATGGAGGAAAGTTTCTTTCGGTCGTGGTGCAGAGTCAACGAGGTGATGGGAAAAAGCGGGAGAATCCAGGATTTCAAGGGATGGCCGCCACAGCAAGTACCAGGGGTCCGATTGCGATATCCCAGCTCAGGCGGCATCCTGGGAGCCAGGGGCGCCGCGGTTCACCCGCTCACACGCGCCTGCCCCGCAGGGAGGATGGTGCCGTGCCGCTGAGCGACCCGGCAGGACGGCGGCGCGACACGGCCGCCGAGGTCAACACGGTCGGACACGCCGCCCGCGGACTCCGTGTCAGACTGCTCGGCCAGTTCGGGGTCGAGGCGGACGGTGTCCCACTGCGCCTGCGCGGGGACAAACGCCGCGCCATGCTCGCCGCCCTGCTGCTCAACGCCGGGCGTACCGTATCCACCCCCCACCTCATCCAACGTGTCTGGGCAGCCCCGCCGTCCCCGGCCGCGCGCAGCGCCCTACAGGTCCACGTGACCCGCGTCCGCGCCATCTTCGACCACCACTGCGGCACCCCGCTGATCCTGGGCGGAGACGGCGGCTACCGGATCGACCTCACAGAGGAACAGTCCGACCTGCTGTGCTTTCGCTCCCTGCTCCGCCGGGCCGCCGACGCCGCCTCCCGACAGGACCCGTCCGCACGCGCCGACCTGCTCATCCGTGCCCTGGGGCTGTGGCGGGGCCCGGTCCTGGCCGACATCGTCAGCCCCGTCCTGCACGAGCGCGACGTCCGGCCCCTGAACGAGGAACTCCTCCGCGCCGCCGAGGAGGGGTTCGGCGCCGCCCTGGCCCGCGGCGACCACGAGCGGGTGGCCGACCAGATCGGCCCCATCGCCACCGACCACCCCGAGCGCGAACCCCTCATCCGGGTCCAGATGGTCGCCCTGTACCGCAGCGGCCGCCCCAGCGAGGCGCTGCGCGTGTACGCCCGCACCCGCGACGTCCTGGCCGAGCGCCTCGGTGCGGACCCGGGGCGCGAGCTCCAGGAGACCTTCCACGGCGTCCTGCGCGGTGACATCGACCGCGTTCCGGCCCGCGTTCCGCACCAGCGCGCCTACGGGGAGGGGCACGGCGAGGCGGAACCCGACCCGGTCACCGCACCGGGAGGGGAGCGACAGGACGGGAAGGGCCCCGGCCCCGGGCCGCGCACCGGGGATCCCGGGCCGGTCCGGGCACCCGCCCCGGTCTCGGCCGCGCTCTCCCCGTCCGAACTACCCGCCGCGCCCGCCGCGCTGGTGGGACGCGAGGAGGCCCTGGCCGAGCTGGACCGGCTGGTCGGCCCGCGTGGCGCCGCCCCCGGCGGCGTCCTGGTGCGCGGACCCGCCGGCGCGGGCACCAGCGCGCTCACCCTGAGCTGGGCGCACGCGGCCGCTCCGCGTTTTCCGGACGGGCAGCTCTACGTCGACCTGCGCCGCGGCGACGGCACCCCGCGCGATCCCGCCGAAGTGCTGCGCCGCCTGGTGCGCTCCCTGACCTCCGACACACGCGACACTCCGGCCATGGACGTCGACGAGTCGGCCGCGCGGGCCCGTACGCTCCTGGCGCACCGACGCGTCCTGCTCATCCTGGACAACGCCGCCTCCTCCCGCCAGGTGCGCCCTCTGCTGCCGGGCGGATCCGGTTGCGCCGCGGTGGTCACCAGCCGGTACTGGCTGACCGACCTGCTGGTGCGCGACGGTCTGCGGACCCTGCCCGTGGGACCTCTGCCCCCGGACGTCGCGGTGGAACTGCTGCGCGCGCACGCGGGACCGGGGCGGTGCGCGGAACCGGTGCTGCGCCGCCTCGCCCGCCAGGCCGGTCTCCTGCCCCTGCCGTTGCGCATGGCGGCGGTCTGGCTCGACACCCATCCGAACCGGTCCGCCGTCGAGCTGGTACGGCGTCTGGAGGAGGTGGACCCGGCACGCTGTGGCACGCCCGCGGGCCGGATGGCCGTCGTGCTGCGCGCCGGGCCCGAGGAGGGCCGGGACGGCCGCGGGGAAGTACCGGTCGCACCCCGCCCTCCCGATACGAGTGTCGGCCAGAGGTCTTACGTTCGGCTTTCACACGGATGAGCGGCGGTGACCCGTCCCGTGGACGGGGAGTCAGCGCCTCGCTCCACACTGTTCGGGGCGCACGTCCGAAGGGGTGCCCCGGATCCGGGACGCGCTCACGATCAGCCCTTGGGATGGTTTCTCACCACTCATACGATTCGCTAGTGTCAATCCCATGACACAGAACAACGATCCCAACATGGACCCGGCGGGGAACACCCAGCACTTCCGCCGCTTCGTCGACGAGAACCCGGAACCCGAGGAGCCCGCGCGCCGCCCGGTCCTACCGATCCTGCTCGCGGTCGTCGGTGTGGCCCTGATCGCCGCCGTGATCGTCGCGGTGTTCCTGGCCTTTGCCTAGGCCTTCCCCCAGGAGGAGGTCAAGCGGTACGGGGCTGACCACAGGCCGGCCCTGCATCGGTTCGCGGCTCCCTCGTGGTCCTGCTAGAGTTAACGACGTCGCCGGGTGCGGCCCACGAGGTCGACACCGGTGAGCGGCGGGCGCCATTAGCTCAGTTGGTCAGAGCAGCTGACTCTTAATCAGCGGGTCCGGGGTTCGAGTCCCTGATGGCGCACAGCGAGAACGGCCCCGGGTGGAGCATCCCCTCCTCCCGGGGCCGTTCTTCTGCCGGAGCGGGGGTCGGGTGGTGTGCCCCACATCCGGCCCGAAGTGGCCCGGAGCGCTCCGCGAGTCGGGTAAGGTTGAAGACGTCGCCAAGGCCGGAAGGCCGGGCGGTGAACAAGTGGACAACAGGCGTCATTAGCTCAGTCGGTCAGAGCAGCTGACTCTTAATCAGCGGGTCCGGGGTTCGAGTCCCTGATGACGCACACGAGGCGAAGGCCCCGGTCGATACGGCCGGGGCCTTCGTGCTGTCCGGACGGGCTCCGCCGGTGCCCCGCGTGAACGCCGGGGATGGTTCTTCACCTCTCCTCGCGATTATTACCCGACGCATTCCGGTGAGAGCATTCCGTCCCCTTTCCAGGAAGGGGAACCGGTGCTCCGTAGGTGTGGGAATGGTTGCTCTCGGTCGTGGCCGGAGGGGAGCGCGATCGCGCGGAGAATGTCGTAGCCGCATGATGTGCTGCTTCGTGTCCAAGGACGTCCGCAGGGGTGCGATCCGGTCTGCGCGGCGGCACGGCGCGTTACCGCGTGCTTGCTTTTCGCTGCTGGCGCAAATGAGATTGACATGAATTCCCTGATGGTGAATGGTTGCCCACCCGCCATCCTCCTGTGGGCGGTAATCACCATGCATAACCTCCGGAGTATCCCCATGTCTACTGTCTCCTCCGCCCTGCGTGCCGTTGGTGTGTCGGTGCTCGCCACGGGCACCGTGTTCGCCCTCAGCGGCTGCGGTGCCCTCATGTCCGCCCTCGGCGGCGGCAACGTGATGGAGCTCAACGTCGGAGACTGCTTCGTCGAGTCCGAGATGAGCGCCGCGCTCTCCGGCGGCGAGGTCACCGACGTCCCGCTGGTCGACTGCGCGGAGGAGCACGACTCGGAGTTCTTCCACTCCAGCGAGATGACCGGGTCCGAGTACCCGGGCCAGAGCGAGGTCGAGTCCCAGGCGGAGGAGGTCTGCACCGGCGACGGCTTCACCGACTTCGTCGGTCTCCCCTACGAGGACTCGGAGGTCCACGCCGCCTACCTCGTCCCGACCCAGGAGACCTGGGAGCAGCTGGACGACCGCGAGATCCTCTGCTACGCCACCACCGTCGGGCCCGACGGGGCCGGGGAGCCGGTCACCGGCACCCTCGAGGGCACGGAGCGCTGACCGCCACCCGTCCGGCCCGGCGGGGGCCGTGGCCCGCCTTCGCCTCCCCGCGCTCCCACCTGCGGTGGAACACGACACGCCGCGCCCGGGAAACACCAGGAAAATCTGATTCGTCCGGACCCGGGGCGGAACCTTCCCCCAGTCCCGTGCATCTGGACAGGTGTCGCCGACTCCCTCCCCCCCGCGTCGGCCCGAGTACCTCAACGATCCAGTGGAGTCCCCATGCTGTCCGAAACGCGCCGCCCCCTGCTCGGCCGCGCCACCTTCGGGACCCTGGCCGTCGGCGCCGCCCTGGCACTCACGGCGTGCGGTCCGCTGCCCCTGCTGCCCCCCGCCTTCACCGACGGCGGGGAGGAGGCCTCCCCGGAGCCCGCGGACACCGAGACCCCGGCCGAGCCCACCGATACGGCCGAGGCCGTGGAGACCGAGGAGCCCGAGCCCGCCGGGCCCGAGGACACCGACGTCTTCGCGATCTTCGTCGGTGACTGCGTCAACGAGGTCGACTCCGACGACGAGTTCTCCGAGGCGCCCACGATCGACTGCTCGGAGCCGCACGACTACGAGGTCTACCACTCGGGGGACCTCCAGGAGAGCGGTGCCTACCCGGGCTTCGACCAGGTCTCCGAGATGGCCGGTCAGATGTGCTTCGACGAGTTCGAGGGCTTCGTCGGTGCCTCCTACGAGAGCTCCGCCCTCGATTTCACGCCCTGGTTCCCGACTGAGACGGGCTGGACCGACCACGATGACCGCGAGGTCCTCTGCCTGGTCTTCGACCCGGCCGGTCAGAGCACCGGCACGCTCGCCGGTTCCGGTATCTAGACGCTTCCTCCTCCGACGGGGGACGGCCCGCACCAACCGGTTCTCCGGTGGTGCGGGCCGCCGCTGTTCGCGGGGTCAGACCACCGGGCCGTGGGGAACGGTCCGGCTCGGTGGCAGCACGATCTCCTCGGTCTCCGGTGCGGGCTCGGCGTCCAGCAGGAGCTCCGCGCCCGTCCGTGCCGGTGCCAGTCCCCGGCAGGTGAGGTCCTCGGGCGCCTTCCCGTCCACCAGGTAGGCGTCCACCGCGTCGGCCACGCAGTCCAGGCCGTAGCCATGGTAGAAGCCGTGTCCGCCGTCGCCGGCGACGGTGATCAGGGAGTCGTCCAGCCGCTCGGCCATGGCCACACCGCCCTCGTAGGAGGTGTTGGCGTCGAACTCGCCGGCGATGACCAGCCCCTCGGGGTATCCGTCGCGTTCCAGCTCGACCGGGGACTCGGGCCGGTCCAGGGTGTCGAAGGCGCAGGGTTGGGGGGAGGCCCAGTAGGCACCGCTCCCGTACGGGTGCTCCTCCCGGTACTCGTACGTGTCCGCCCGGTAGAGGCTCATCCGTGAGGGCCACTCGGCCTCGCACAGAACCGCCGTCTGGAGGTCGAGGGTGGAGGATTCGTGCTCGGCGGGAGCGAAGAGGGTGATGGCCGAGAATTCCTCGGGTACTGGCTGGTCGTTGACGAAGAACCACAGGTACGTGGCCATGAGGCTCCAGTTGGCCTGTAGACGCGAGTGGTAGCCCACCTCCATGTCGAACATGTGGTTGTCGTAGAACTCCATGTGCGGGTGGCCCGTGCTCGGCTGTGCCCGCAGCCGCTCGGAGGTCGTGTCGATCGTCGTGTACACCTCCTCCTGTGTCGTACCGAAACCGAAGGCGTCGTCTTGCTCCGCGAGCCAGGCGGTGTACCGGTCCATGTTCGCGCTATAGGCCGGGGCCTGCTCCAGGAAAGCCTCGCGCCAGACGCCGTCGGGGGACACCGCCGAGTCCAGGACGCTGCGGTCCAGCCGCTCGGGGAACAGGCTTCCGTACACCGCGCCCAGATAGGTGCCGTAGGAGTAGCCCAGGTAGTTGGTCTT
The DNA here is from genome assembly GCF_056312425.1 of Nocardiopsis sp. TRM 82005. Classification (NCBI taxonomy): domain Bacteria; kingdom Bacillati; phylum Actinomycetota; class Actinomycetes; order Streptosporangiales; family Nocardiopsidaceae; genus Nocardiopsis; species Nocardiopsis sp. TRM 82005. The sequence continues at coordinate 53,201 of NZ_JBWDTQ010000023.1, read as the reverse complement.
CTCCTCGCCCAGCGCGGCGCGGATGACGTCCATGTCCCGGGCCGTGTTGGCCGTCGTCATGTGGGGCAGCAGGTGGCCCTGGTTCTGCTCGCAGGCGCGCTGGTAGTTGATCGCCGCCCTTGTCAGCTGGGAGAACTCCTCGTCGTTCGGGCGCGGGTAGAGGGACGGCGGCTCGGCCCCGCAGTCGATCCGGGGCGATGAGCCGCCGCTGCCGCGAGGGTCCATGCCGATGAGGTCGTACACCTCAGCGGCCCGCGTGTCCCCGACGAGGCCGAGTCCCGTCTGCGGGTCGAGCGGAAGGGGCAGGTGGCGCCCGTGCCCGCCCGGGCCCCCGGGGTTGGTGAGCAGGATGCCGCGCCGCTGGTCGGGGTCGGTGGCGGTCGCACGGCTGATGGCCACCGTGATGCGCTCACCGCCGGGGTCGGAGTAGTCCAGAGGGGCCTCGACGTCAGCGCACTCCAGGCCCTGGAGCACTTCCTCGGTGCAGGGTGCCCACACGACCTCCTGGTCGTGGAATTCGGCGAGCGCGGTGTCGCCGGTGGGGGAGCCGTCGGTCAGGGGGTCGGCCGCGGCGGGGGAGGCCGCCGCGAGGGATGCGGACAGGGCGGCCACGAGGACGCCTGCGCTGATGGTGTTCGCGCGTGCTCTGCGCACGGGGGTTGCCTCCGCGTTCTCGGCCCGTTCGGGGAACGGGGTCGCGTACATCGGGGCAGCAAACGTACGAATCACCCGGGCGGGGGCAACACCAACAAAAGTCATATGTGTGCGTAAGTGGCCAGATGCGGTCACCTGTTGGGCGTCTTTATGTGATGGTTTATCGATTTTTGTTCGTTTTGTAATGCCGATCTTGTCGCGCGCAGGACGCCGTTTGGTCACGAAGGTGGCGTGGGCCACGCGGGCCGGGTTACCGTGATCTTCTATTAGGAAACTTTCCTAATAGAAACGTGGTTCCCCCAGACGTACCTCCCGAAGGAGCCCCGTGGCCACCGAAATCGCGGACTCCCCGCCACCGCCACCCGTCCCCCTGCCGCTGCGCATCTGGCGCCACTACGCCCTCGTCAAGGTCCGCAAGGCCGTCGTCGTGGTGTTCGTCGTCGCCAACGCGACCTTCTTCCTCGGCCGCGCCATGCCGGGCGACCCGATCGACGTGATGGCCGGACGCCTCACACAGGGCGGTATGACGATCGAGGAGGCCCGCGCCATCGCGGCGAACTCGATGGCCTACGACCCCGGCGCCCCCCTGTACCAGCAGTGGTGGGACTTCCTCGTCGGCCTGGTCACCCTCGACATGGGCATGACCATCAACCGGCCGGGCCAGAGCGTCATGGAAGCCATCGGCGCCTACCTGCCCTGGACGCTGTTCAGCATCGGCGTCGGCACCGTCGTCGCCATCTGCCTCGGACTGGCCCTGGGCATGGTGATGGCCTATCGGCGCAACCGCTTCCTGGACCATGTCCTCAGCGTCCTGGCCTCGGTCCTGGGCGCCGTCCCCAACTACCTCATCGCGATGGTCCTGGTCGTGGGCGGAGGCATGTACCTGGGGTGGTTCGACCCCATCGACCTGCGCGGCACACTCAGCCCGGGTGTGGCCCCCGGGTTCACGGCGGAGTTCCTCGGCGACGCCCTCTACCACGCGGCCCTGCCGATCCTCACCTACGTGCTCGCCATCATCGGCACGTGGATGCTCATCATGAAGGCCTCCACCACCGAGGTCCTCAGCGAGGACTACGTCACCGTCGCCTACGCCCGGGGGCTGTACGACCGCCGCATCGCCACCTCCTACGTCGGACGCAACGCGGTCCTGCCCCTGGTCGCCCAGATCGCCATCTCCTTCGGCACCCTCGTCGGCGGCGCGATCTTCGTCGAACAGGTCCTGGTCTACAAGGGCGTCGGCGGCCTGCTCCTGGACGCCGTCAACTACCGCGACTACCCGCTCCTGCAAGGGCTGCTCGTCATCATCACCTCGTGCGTGGTGATCGCCAACCTCACCGCCGACCTGCTCTACAGCCGCCTCGACCCGCGTATCCGGAAGTAGGACCCCTCACATGGCAGTCACCACCGCCACCCCCGCGGCCGGGGTCTGGGGAGCCATCTGGCAGGGCCTCACCCGCAGTACCAGCGGGTTCGTCGGCTTGTGCCTCGTCCTCAGCGTCCTGGCCTTCTCCTTCGTCGGGCCGTTCCTCGTCGACGCCCACAACCCCACGGACGTCGCCAGCATCTGGGGCCCGATCAGCGCCGACCACTGGCTCGGCACCAACCATGAGGGCAAGGACACCTTCGTCCAGCTCGTGCTGGGCGGACGCGAACCCATCTGGGTCGGCTTCGTCGCCGCCCTGGTCACCGTGGCCGTCGCCGTCGTCCTCGGCGGAGTCGCCGGGTACGTCCGCGGGCGCGTCGACCACTTCCTGCTCCAGCTCACCGACATCACGATGACCATCCCCTTCATCGTGCTGATGCTGGTCATCGCGTCGTTCTACCGCACCGCCTCGCCGCTGATGGTCTCGCTCATCATCGGTCTGGTCACCTGGCCCCACCTCATGCGCTCCATCCGCGCCCAGGTGCTCACCCTCAAGGAGCGCGAGTTCGTCGAGGCCGCCCGACTACAGGACCTGGGCACCGCACGCATCCTCTTCATCGAGGTGCTGCCCAACATGGCGGGCTACATCTTCATCAACTTCATCATCGCCATCACCAACGCGATCTACGCGGTGGTCGGCATGTACCTGCTCGGCCTGCTGCCCAGCACAGCCAACAACTGGGGCTTGATGATCCAGCAGGCCTGGGACAACAACGCGTTCCTGCTGCCCCAGGCCGCGCCCTTCCTCCTCGCCCCGATGGTGATGATCATGCTTTTCCAGATCGGCCTGGTCACCATGACCCGGTCCCTGGAACAGGCCCTCAACCCACGACTCCGGGACAGGTGAGCCACGTGACCGACCACCCCGCCGCCCCGCCAGCCGAGGGGACCCTGCTCTCCGTCCGCGGTGTCGACGTCGGCTACCGCACCGGCCGTAGGAGCCAGGTCACCGCGGTCCACGACATCTCCTTCGACCTGTACCCCGGCCAGTCCATGGCCCTGGTGGGGGAGTCCGGCTGCGGCAAGACCACCCTGGGCCTCGGCCTGCTCCGGCTGCTACCGCGCACCGGCGTCGTCTCCGCCGGAGAGATCCTCTTCCGCCGCAAGGACGGCCGTCTCGTCGACGTGCGCACTCTGGCCCGGGAGGACCTGCGCCGCTTCCGCTGGAACGAGGCCGCCATGGTCTTCCAGGGAGCCATGAACGCCTTCAACCCCGTGCTCAGAGTGCGCGACCACTTCCTCGACACCTTCCGTGCCCACGGCAGCGGTCGCCGCCCGCGCGCGCAGATCCTCGAACAGTCCGCCGAGCTGCTCCGGACGGTCCGGCTCGACCCCACGCGTGTGCTGGACAGTTTTCCGCACGAGCTCTCCGGCGGCATGCGTCAGCGCACCCTCATCGCGCTCGCGCTGGCCCTGGAGCCGCAGCTGCTCATCCTGGACGAGCCCACCACCGCGCTGGACATCCTCACCCAGCGCTCCATCGTCGAGCGTCTGGCCGAACTGCGCGAGGAACTGCGCTTCGCGATGGTCTTCATCACCCACGACCTGGGGTTGGCCGCCGAACTCGCCGACCGCGTCGGCACCATGTACGCGGGGCGGATGGTCGAGACCGGTACCACCCGCGACATCTTCCACCGCGCCAGGCACCCCTACACCTCGGCGCTGATCAACTCGGTCCCCCCGGTCACGGGCGACCTGAGGGTCCCCGAATCCCTGCCGGGCGGCCCGCCCGGCATCTCCGCCCTGCCACCCGGGTGCTCCTTCGCGCCGCGCTGCGCGCACGCCGTGGAGCAGTGCACGTCCACCCGACCCGCGCTCGACGTGCTCAGGACCCGCACCGAGGGCATGAGCCACGCCGCGGCCTGCCTGCGTTCCCACGAACTCTCCACCGAGGGGGCCATCCGTGATTGACCGGACCGTTCCAGCCACCCCGCAGCACGCACCCGAGTTCCCCTCCGCCCCCGGGACCGCACCGCCGGTGCTGCGCCTCCAGGGCGTGCACCAGGTGTTCTCCACCCCGCGCGGCGACGTTCCCGCCGTCGCCGGGATCGACCTGGACGTGCGCCCCGGACAGGTGCTGTGCCTGGTGGGGGAGTCCGGCTGCGGCAAGACCACCAGCGCCCGCGTGGCCGCCGGGCTGGCCGCCCCCACCCGCGGCTCGGTGTCCTTCCGGGGCAGGGACGTCGCCTCGATGGACAGGCACGAGCGTGCCCGCTTCCGCCGCTCGGTCCAGTACATCCATCAGGACCCCTACTCCTCCCTCAACCCCGTGCGCACCGTCTACTCGACCGTCTCGGCCGGACTGCGCCGCCACAAGCTGGTCCGAGGCCATCGCGAGGCCCGCCGTGCCACCGCCGAACTGCTGGAGCGGGTCGACCTGACCCCCGCGGGCGACCACCTCGACAAGTACCCGCACCAGATGTCGGGCGGCCAGCGCCAGCGAGTCGCCGTCGCCCGCGCCCTGGCGATGGAGCCCGAGGTGATCATCGCCGACGAGTCCACCTCGATGCTGGACGTGTCCATCCGGGTCAGCCTGCTCAACACCCTCGGCAGCCTGCGTGACGATCTCGGTGTCGGCTTCCTGTTCATCACCCACGACCTGGCCGTGGCCAAGTACTTCGCCTGGGCCGGCGAGATCGCCGTCATGTACCTGGGCAGGGTCGTCGAGCACGGCCCCACTCCCAGGGTGGTCAACGATCCCCAGCACCCCTACACCCGGGCGCTCATCTCCGCGGTGTGCGAACCCGACCCCGACCTCGCCCGGACCAGGGATCGGGTCAGGCTGCGCAGCGCCGAGATCCCGGACCTGACCGACCTGCCGCCCGGATGCGACTTCCACCCGCGCTGCCCGCTCTACGAGCAGGGCGACTGCGACACCGTACGGCCTCCGCTGGCGCGCGGCCACGACCGGCTGCTCGCCTGCCACGTCGTCAGCAGGGGGTGAGGGAGGGTGCTCCTCGTCGTCGGCCGTTTCGGGCTCCTCGCCGGAGCCTTTCTCACCCTGACCAGTGCCCTCTCGGTAGTCCTCTCTCCCCCCGGCACAGCCGAGTCCGTCATCAGCGTCGTCACCGTCGTGATCGGCCTGGTCGTGCTCTCCCTCGGGCTGCTCGCCGTCCTACTGGAAAGGAAGCGTCAATGACCTCCACCCCCAACCCCCTGATGCACGATCTGAGCCGCAGGCGCCTGCTCCGTGCAGTCGGTTTCGGTGCGGCGGGCGCGGCCGGAGCCGGGCTGCTGTCATCCTGTGCGGGCGGAGACGGGGGCTCCGGCGGCGTCAGCCAGTTCACCGGGGTCTTCGACTTCGACCTGGACGCCCAGACGCGCAACGTGGCCGTGGAGGACGGCGCGCTGCTGATGAACTCCGTCTACGCCGACCTCTTCCTGCCCGCCGGCGCGTTCTACAACTGGGAGACCCACGAGTGGGACTACCTGCTCCTGGAGAACAGCGTCTGGGAGGGCGACGACCTCATCGTGACCCTGCGTCCGGGCCTGAAGTGGAGCGACGGCACCGACCTGACGGCTGAGGACCTGCACCAGAACTACGCCATCCGGGTCCTGGAGGCGTCCGCCTGGTCGGTGGGCTTCCCCCAGATCACCGAGCTGGAGCAGGTGGACGACCTCAGCGTCCGCGCGCGCTTCGACAACCCCTTCCCGGGCATCGAGCTCCAGGTCGTCAAGCACCGCGTCTTCTCCAAGTCCACCTACGGGGACTTCGGCGAGCGCGCGATCGCCATGGTGGCCGACGGGGTCCGCCAGGGCGACGACGAGCACACCGAGTTCAACGCCGAGTTCATCGAGTTCAACCCTGAGGAGATCGTCACCAGCGGTCCCTACAAGTTCGACCGGGCACAGCTGTCCGACGCCCGGATCACGCTGGTACGTGACGAGACCGGATATCAGGGAGAGCAGGTGAACTTCGACGAGCTGGTCATCCACAAGGGTGACAACCGCCAGGCGTCCCTGCTGGTCCAGCAGGGCGAGATCGACTACTCGACCCTGGCCACCTCCGCCGCCGACCAACAGGCCTTCCGAGAGGTGGAGGGGTTCCGCTGGATCGAGCACCCCGGGTACGACGGCTGCGGCCTGATGTTCAACTACGAGGCCAAGCCCGAGCTGAAGGACGCGCGGGTGCGCAAGGCGCTCAAGCACATCCTCGACAGCGACCAGATCGGCCAGGTGGCGCGGGGCGAGGCCTACAGCCGGGTCGACTACTACGCCGGGCTGGTCGACCTCCAGGCCGAGCAGATCTTCTCCGCCGAGGAGCTCGCGGAGTTCGAGACCTACGACCAGGACCTGGACCGGGCCGCCGAGCTGCTGAGGGAGGCGGACTGGACCAAGGAGGACGGGATCTGGCACACCCCGGACGGCGAGGAGGCCAGCTACGAGATCATCGGTGTCGCGGGCTGGGGCGACTTCGAGCTGACCGCCACCCAGGTCGAGGAGGCCTGGAACGACTTCGGTATCAGGACGACCGCCCGCAACGTGCCAGCGGACAACCCGTGGGGAACCTGGGCCGCCGGGGACTTCGAGGTGGCCGTGCGCCACTGGGGCAACCCGGAGATCCCCAGCTACTGGGGTGCCTTCCAGATGAACTACCTCGTGGAGAACGCGGGTACCGATGACTCCCCGGGCCAGTCCTTCGAACTGCGGGTGGACAGCCCCAGCCAGGGTGAGGTGGACCTGGCGGAGCTCGTCGAGACCGCCAAGACGGCGCAGAGCGAGGAGGAGCAGACCAAGGCCCTGAAGACGATGGCGATCGTCTTCAACGAGCTGCTGCCGCGTATCCCGATCTGGACGTACAAGTACCTGGCTCCGGCCCTGGAAGGACCACGGGTGGAGTCCTTCGTCGATGACCACCCCGCCGGCCAGAACCAGATCTACATGGACAACCACGTCATCCTGTCGCTGATCCAGGGCGACCTGGACTCGGTCGGGTAGCAGGACGGCGACGGCCAGGGAGGCCTGGCCGCCGGTAACAGGGGCGGGGCCGTGCGGCCCCGCCCCGACCTGTGCGCGGCACTCCCCATTTGTTGGCGTGCGACTCGTTCGTGTCGGTGTGAGGGGCGGGGAGGCAGCCTCCCCGCCCGCATCGCGCGGGCCTTTCCGAAGTGCCGTTCGTGTCCGCCGGAAATGTCCTTGTGTTGGGGTTTTCGGATTCACATCCGGTGTCGTGGAAATTTTTCCCTTTCTGTTTTATTTGTGGTTTGATGAGTGTGTCGGTATTGGGGGCGAAGATGGTGGAAATGGCTTCGTATTCCAGTTCGGAGCCGGGACTGGAAGGGTTTCGGGCGCGGCGGAGAACGGGAGGGCGAGTAGCCGATCGAAGAGCCGTGGCCCCGCGCCCCGCGGCCTCGCGCCTTGCGTGCGGCGGGCCCGCGACCCCCGCGGGTGTACGTGCGCCCTCCCGGGCCGAACCCCGTACGGGAGAGGGGCGGGCTCGGTCGCGGGCGTCCGACCCGGGCCGCGTGTGACGAGACGTATGTGACAAGAATCGTGGAGTCGGGTGGTCCAGGGGCGGGGCGAGCCGCTGGGGCCGGGGCGGTGCGTAGCCACCTGGATGGTGTTCTCACTGGTCACGGTGTGTTTCGGGTGGAGCTGGGCCGGGGGCGCGGGGTGCTGGTCGACTGGTTGTTGACATCAGGCCGAAAACAGACAAGACTCCATAAATCTCACAAAAGACTCCAGGGCGCGGTGTCTCCGTGACGGTGTCTGCGCACGTCAGAGGGGTGTGCCCGGGTGCTTTTCCGATGCTTCCCCGATTCGTCTGCCAAGTCCGCCGTCCTTTGTTAGTCTGACGAACCGAACGACGGTTCTCGGTGGAAGTACAGGAATTGTGCGGGGCATGGGTGCTTGTCACCGGATGAGTGCCATGTCCGTCTGGTCCCCGCCCACGCGGGGGCGCACCGCTCCCGTCGAGGCGTTCCCCCGGCGTACGGGGCTCACGGCTGCCACGGGCCCCGCCGCGGTTCCCGAGGCAGCCGCCTCCCAGGTCAGGGCGGTGGTGCGGGACCACCGCCGATCCGCCCACCTGCATACGAGGAGACGAATTGTGGCAGAGGCGCCGTCGCCGCGAGACAGCCCCGCTCCCCGCCCTCGCGGGGACGGGCCGAGACCATTGGCGGAGGACGGGCAAGGAGCCAGACGAGAGGGCAGGTTCCGCAGGGCCATTTCCCGCATGATCCGGGCCCAGGAACCCCTCTCACCGGAGACCGAGCAAGGAAATCCCGTGCATCATCCCGTGCATCCGCACTCTCAGGACCCCGGCCGTACCTCGGACCGGGAAGGCGGCCAGCACACGGCCGGGGACGCTCCCGAGGCCAGTGCCACGGAACGCGGTGGTGACCCCGTCCCGCCCGCCACCGGGCCCTTCTCCGGCTCCGCCGAGAACGGGTACCGCCCCGCCGCGAGGACGAGCGTTCCCAACCCCTACACCACCCGGCGGGTGAACGTCGACGACGTCGACACCGGGGCGACCCCGGTCAGCCAGTGGCGCGGTGTCGGCCTCGACGAGCCCGAACCGCGCCCCCCGCACATCCCCGCCACCACGGACGCCATGACTGACATCTCTTCCTCGACGGAGCGCACGGAGCGGCCAGAGGCCCCCGCGGCGCACACACAACCGTTCGCGTCGGCCCCCGACCCCGAACCCTCGCAGCCCCAGGCGCAGCGGCCCGAACCCCCGCAATCCCAGGGGCAGTACCCCCAGGGGCCGGAGGCGTCCGCCGGCGCTCAGCAGGCCGCTCCTCAACAGGCCGCGCCCCAGCAGCCCGGGACCCAGCAGGCCCCGGGCGGCGCGCCCCAGGGCGGGCAAGCGCACCAGCAGCCCCCGCAGGCAGCCGCGTGGAGCGGGTACGAGCCCGCGCCCCAGCCCTACCAGGTGCCCGGAGAGCGCCCCGCCGCGCCCGCGCCCCCGCCCGTCCAGGGGCAGCACGGGTACGCCCCGCAGCCGGGTCCCGGCCCGGCCGGCCACGACCCCTACGCGGCGTACGGCGGCCCCTACCAGCAGGCCCCGGGCCCGCAGTACGGCAACCCCTACGAGCCGCGCTGGCAGGACCAGCATCACCCCTACCAGGCACCGCCGCACCCGCCGCAGGCGCCCCGCCCCGAGGGGTACGCGCCCGCGCCACCGCAGCACGGCGGCTACGCCCACCACCCGCAGGGCCAGCCCGCTCCGTACCCCCCGCCGCACGCCGCTTACCCGGCGCCGTACCCGCCCCAGCCCATGGTCGCCTACCAGAACGCCTATCCGGCGCCCTTCCAGCCCCCCGGCTACGTTTTCCAGGGGCAACCGGTCTTCTACCCGGGCCAGTACAACCCCTACGGGCAGCCCGTTCAGCACGTCATCGTGCTCACCGCCGGGCAGCAGCCGAAGGTGGTCAGCGCCGAGTCGGCCAGCATGCTGTTCGCCGAGCACGCCGAGTCGGCCAGGTCGGAGGACGCGCGCGAGGGCCGGGCCCTGACCCGGGCCGAGCCCGAGGAGGAGGCCGAGCCCGAGAAGGAGGGGGAGGCCGAGAAGGAGGGGGAGTCCGAGAAGGCCGCCGACCCCGGGGAGGAGTTCGCCGAGGCCCAAGCCGCCACGGAGGAGCCCGCGGCCGTCGAGGCCGAGGAGGCCCCACGGCCCGCGCCCCCCGAGGAGAAGGGCGCCCTCCTTCACGAGGCCCTCGCGGGCCTGGCCATGCGCGACCTGTCGCTCGTGGACGCTCTGCTGGAGATGGTCGAGGACCTGGAGACCGACGCACAGGACCCCGACCTGCTCGACAAGCTCTTCCAGATCGACAACTTCGCGACCCGTATGCGGCGCAACGGGGAAAACTTCCTGGTGCTCACAGGACACGACGGCGGCGAGTCCGACGCCCACGACGAAATCGTCCCCCTGCTCGACGTGGCACGCGCCGCCACCTCCGAGATCAAGGACTACCCCAGGGTCCGGATGGGCAAGATCCCCCAGAGCTCCATCACCGGTATGGCGGCTGACGACATCAGCCACCTGCTCGCCGAGCTTCTGGACAACGCCACCGCCAACTCGCCCGAGCACTCCCAGGTCGTGATCAGCGCTCAGGAGCTGGACGACGGGCGGCTCATGCTCATCGTCGAGGACGAGGGCGTGGGTATCCCCGAGGGCCAGCTCGCCGAGCTCAACCAACGCCTGAGCGGCGAGCCGGCCCTGGACGACGAGGTGCCCCGCCACATGGGTCTCTACGTCGCCAGCCGGATCGCCAGGAGGCACGGGCTGGAGACCAGGCTCGAATCCCGCTCCTTCCGAGGGGTGAACGCCTACACGATCGTTCCCAAGGAGCTGCTGCGCGTGGCCACTCCTCGAACTCCCGGACAGGCCCGCACGTCAACCGTCCCGGGGACCGCCCCGGTCACCTCGGCCCCGTCCGCCCCGACGCCTCCCCGGCCCGCCCAGGGAGCCAACGGTTCGGCCAAGCCGCCCGCGGGCGGTAACTCCTCGGTCACCTCCGCTGGCCTGCCCCGGCGCAGCGCCACCCCGCACGGCTCACCCCTGCGAACGATGCCGCACCCCGGCAAGGGAGCGGACAATCCGCCCAAGAGCCGCGAGGACACCCCGCCCAAGCTGAGAGGCGAGGCCAGAGCGGAGCAGATCCGCGACGAGCTCGGCGACTTCTTCGACGGGGAACGCGAGGCGCGCGAGGGCACCGACGAGCCGGGGGACGACCAGAAGTGACGGCTCATCCGATCCCGCTCGCGGGTACCCCCTCACGGGTGCCCCCGTATCCCCAACCTCAGCGAACACCACACTCAGCCCAGGCAGGTAAGGCACAGCGATGACTGAATCCGTGAACGACAGTGTTGAGAACTTCTCCTGGCTCATCGACCGGTTCGTCCGTGACGTGCGAGGTGTCGAGCACGCCGTCGTGGTCTCCTCCGACGGCCTGGTCCTGACCCACTCCAGCGACTTCCCCGAGGAGCACGCCGAGCAGCTCGCGGCCATCGCCAGCGGCCTGCACAGCCTGGCCGTCGGCGGTGCCAGCCTCTTCCAGCGGGGCGAGTGCGAACAGCTCCTCGTCCGCTTCAACCACGGGCATCTGTTCATCATGGCGATCAGCGACGGTTCCTGCATGGCGGTCCTCACCGCCCCCGGCACCGAGCTCAAGATCGTCGGATTCCAGATGACCAAGCTCGTGGAGAACGTCGCCCACGTGCTCACGCCGCAGTTGCGTTCGCAGCTGCGCGAGGTCATCCAGAACTGACGACGGTGACCGTAACCGTTCGGGAGGAATGAGGTTGCCTCGGCTATGAGCTTCCGCAGGCGAAGGAGTAACCGTGTGCGCCCGTTCACCTTCACAGGTGGACGGACGCGCTCACGGCATCCGCTGATGGTGCAGACCCTGGTCTCGACGTCCGAGCCCGGGCAGGAGCCTCCTGGCACCCTCATGCCGGAGTCAATCAGTATCTACAAGCTGTGCCGGGAGACCCGGTCGCTGGCCGAGGTCTCGGCCGAGTTGAACATCCCCCTGGGCGTCACCCAGGTCCTGGTCAGTGACCTGGCTGAACAGGACCTGGTGTACATCCACCCGACCATCACCGGCAGCAGTCCATCGGAAAACCAGGTTCTGGAGAGGGCTCTTCGTGGTCTCGAACGACTTTTCCAGTGACAACAGGTCGAATCGCAAGAAGATGTCGAGCAAGATCGTTATCGCTGGCGGCTTCGGTGCCGGCAAGACGACCTTGGTGCGCTCGGTGTCGGAGATTCCACCGGTCACGACAGAGGCGATCATGACCGAGGCCAGCATCGGTCATGACGACAACTCGATCACACCCGACAAGACGACCACCACCGTCGCGATGGACTTCGGTCGCATCACCGTCGACGACGAGCTGGTCATGTACATGTTCGGCACACCGGGCCAGGCGCGTTTCTGGTTCATGTGGGACGATCTGGTCCGGGGCGCCGTGGGTGCCGTCGTGGTCGTCGACTGCCGAAGGCTCGCGGACTCCTTCGACGCCGTCGACTACTTCGAGACGAACAAACGCATCCCCTACATCGTGGCGTTGAACAAGTTCGAGGGCCATCTCGACTACACCTCCGAGCAGGTCCGCGAGGCGTTGGAGGTCAGTCCGGAGGTACCGATCATCGACTTCGACGCCCGGAACCGCCTGTCCGGGGGTGAAGTGCTCAAGACGCTGCTCAAGTACGCGTTGGAGCACAACCGCGCCAGCGAGCCCGTCGCCTGACGGACGGGGAGCCCCTCAGCCCTCCCCACCGCCCCGCAGATTCCCCAGGAAAGTTAGCGACAATGCGCAAGATCCTTATCGTCGGCGCGGGTCACGCCGGCCTGCACCTGGCTCACGGTCTCCTGACCCATGGCTACGACGTCACGGTGATCACGGGGCAGTCCTCGCTGGAGATCCGGACGGGCAAGTGCTCGGTGGCCCAGTTCACCTTTCCCACCGCCCTGGAGTACGAGCGCGAGTTCGACCTCGACTTCTGGAGTGCGCTGGCTCCGCAGATCCGGGAACAGAAGCTCTTCATGTACACGGCGGATGGAAACACGAGCGCCCTGCAGGGAAGCTCGCACCCGGGCAACGGCTACTCGGTCTCGGTCGACCGCCGGGTGAAGATGGCCGACTGGCTGGAGTTCTTCGAGGACCGGGGCGGCAAGGTGGTGATCCACGGGGTCACCGTCACCGACCTGGACTACTTCTCCCGGATGTTCGACCTGGTCATCGTCGCCGTCGGCCACGGCGAGCTGGGGCAGCTCTTCGACGACGACACCAGCCGCTTCAGCGGGGCCAGGCCCAGGGCCCTCGCCCAGGCGCACGTCTACGACGTGTGGCCCGACCCCGAGGCCGACGACAACATCAGCTGGGCGGCCACGGCCCAGACCGCCGGCAACCTGATGCTCATGCCGATGCTGGCGCAGGACGGGCCCTGCCACAATCTCCTGCTCGTGGACCGCAAGGGCGGGCCCATGGACGCCTGGCCGGACCGGCCGCGGCCGGAGGAGCAGCTGCGCCGGATGAAGGATCTGCTGAGGCGGCACGCGCCTCACGCCTTCGAGCGGATCAAGGACGCCGAACTCGTCGACGGTAGGAGCACGCTGGTCGAGGAGCTCACCCCGCAGGTCCGCAACCCCGTGGGCAGGCTGCCCGGCGGGGGACGCGTCCTGGGCATGGCCGACGTGGTCGTCACGATGGACCCCTACACCGGGGAGACCTGGAACAACTCCACCCGGTGCGCGCAGGCCTACCTGGAGGCCATCATCGAACACGGGGACCGGACCTTCGACGAGGAGTTCCTGGTCGCCGCCTTCGATCGGTTCTGGAAATTCGGTCAGGACAATCAGATGTGGGCGGAGTTCGTCTCCACACTCTGGGACCATGATCTACCGCCCCATGTCGGTGCGGTGATGGGTGCCGCGGCGCGGTACCGAGAGATCGCCGATCGATGGGTCCAGTCGTGGGACAACCCCTCCGAGTTCAAGGACTGGCTGTTCGACCCGGAGGTCGCGATGAAGTACGTCGAGGACGTCAAGGCCAGGAACGGCGGCTAGAGGTCCAGCGTCGGCTCTACGGCAGTGGCCCGGTGCCCCCTCGGGGCGCCGGGCCCTTTGTGTTCCGCCCTCCGTTGCGTGCGAGTTAATACCCCATCTGATTGCGCAGATGGCATGTCCGAAAAAGCTGAGTTCGTTGTCAGCGGTTGTGAACAACCGTTACTCTCCTTCAGGTTGGTGCCTGTTAGTCCCTATTGGTTCGTTGTGCGTGAGGTAAGTCATTTCTTGCCCCCCTTGACGAACGTTCGCGGGCGTGGGATTCACCTGTCACATCGAAACCGCCCCTGGCGTGGTCGGGAAATACGAGTCGCGTGCACCTGCACGGGCACCGGATGCCGATCGGCCGAAAGTAACCGGACGGCTCGGGGCGCGGAACGAGCAGGGCAGGCGAGAGTGAAAGGCAGCGATCGTGAGCGGCAGATCAGTCGGAGCCCCAGCCCACGGCCCTTGGGAGCCCATCGCCATCGTCGGACTCTCCTGTCGGCTTCCCGGTGCGCGCACACCCGAGGCCTTCTGGCGTCTACTGTGCGAGGGGCGCGAAGCCATCTCCCCGCCGCCCGACCGTCTGGGCGAGCCGCCCGCCGAGCGGGGCAGCGCCTGGGGCGGCTACCTCGACAACGCGGAGGACTTCGACGCCGCCTTCTTCGGGATCTCCCCGCGTGAGGCACTGGCGATGGACCCCCAGCAGCGTCTGATGCTCGAACTGAGCTGGGAGGCGGTGGAGAGTTCCCGCACGGCGCCCGGCACGCTGCGCGGCCTGCGGATGGGCGTGTTCACCGGAGCCATCGGCTCCGACTACGCGCTCCTGCACGACCGGGGCGGCCCCGAGGCGATCACCCACCACACGCTCACCGGCACGCACCGGAGCATGATCGCCAACCGGGTCTCCCACGCCCTGGGGCTGGTCGGTCCCAGCCTGACCGTCGACGCCGGGCAGTCCTCCGCACTGGTCGGCGTCCAGCTGGCGGTGGAGAGCCTGCGCCGGGGCGACTCCGACCTCGCGCTGGCGGGCGGTGTCAACCTCATCCTGGTCCCCGAGAGCACGGAGAACGTCGCGAAGTTCGGCGGGCTCTCCCCGGACGCGCGCTGCTACACCTTCGACTCCCGCGCCAACGGCTACGTCCGCGGTGAGGGCGGCGCCGTGGTCGTCCTCAAACCGCTCAGCCGGGCCCTGGCCGACGGTGACCGCGTCCACGCGGTGGTCCACGGCGGCGCCGTGAACCACTCCGGCGAGGGCGAGTTCCTCACCCGCCCCACCGTGAACGGGCAGGAGAGCGCGGTCCGCGCCGCCTACGCCGACGCGGGCAAGGACCCCGGCCAGGTCGCCTACGTGGAGCTGCACGGTACAGGCACCCCCGCGGGCGACCCCGTGGAGGCCGCGGCCCTGGGAGGCGTCTTCGGCCCGGGCCGCGAGGAGCCGCTGCGGGTGGGCTCGGCCAAGACCAACGTCGGGCACCTGGAGGGCGCGGCGGGCATCGTGGGCCTGATCAAGGCGGTGCTCAGCCTGGACCACCAGCAGATACCGCCCACCCTGAACTTCGCCGAGCCCAACTCCGGTATCGACCTCGACGGGCTGGGGCTGTCGGTGCAGACCCGGCGTGAGCCCTGGCCCGTGCACACCCCGCTGGCGGGGGTGTCCTCCTTCGGCATGGGCGGTACCAACTGCCACCTGGTGCTGGGCCCCGCCCCCGTGCCCGACCGCACCGCCTCCAAGCCGGTGACCAAGCGCTCCCTGGACCCGGTGCCATGGGTGCTGTCCGCCCGCTCCCCCGGGGCCCTGCGCGCCCAGGCGTCCGCTCTGCACGCCTACGTCTCCTCACGCCCCGGCATCAGGGCGCACGACGTGGGACTGTCCCTCGCCACCACCCGCGACGTGATGGAGCACCGCGCGGTGGTCCTCGCCCCCGGTGACGACAGCGCCCGCGAACTGGAGTCGGTCCGCCTGGAGAGCGGAACCGGTCCCGACATCGGGGGCCCCGGCCCCGTCCTGGTCTTCCCCGGACAGGGCGGCCAGTGGGTGGGGATGGGCCGCGACCTGCTCGACGGCGAGGGCATGCTGGCCGAGGCCTTCACCAGGCGGCTGCGCGAATGCGAACGGGCCCTGGAGCCCCACACGGACTGGTCGGTCTCCGCCGTGCTGCGCGGCGATCCCCAGGCCCCCCCGCTGGCGGGCGAGGGCTCGCGGGTGGACGTGGTCCAGCCGGTGCTGTGGGCGGTCATGGTCTCACTGGCGGGTGTGTGGGAGGCACTGGGAGTGCGCCCCTCCGCGGTGGTCGGACACTCGCAGGGCGAGCTGGCGGCGGCGTGCGTGGCCGGGGCGCTGCCCCTGGAGGAGGCGGCCCGCGTCGTGGCGCTGCGCAGCCGGGCGCTGACCACGCTGGCGGGCAGCGGCGGCATGGCCTCGCTGGGTGTCTCGGCCCAGGAGGCCGGGGAGCTCGCGGCGGCCATCCCCGACCTGCACGTGGCCGCCGTCAACGGGCCGGAGGCCGTGGTGGTCTCCGGCAACCAGCGTTCGGTGCGCGAGGCCGTGGAGCGCTGCGTGGACCGGGGCCTGCACGGCGCCCTGGTGGACGTGGACTACGCCTCGCACTCAGCGCACGTGGAGCACATCCGCGACCTGATCGCCGGGGCTCTGGGCGAGGTGACCTGGCACGCCCCGCACATCCCCTTCTACTCCACCCTCACCGGCACGCCGCTGGACGAGGACGGCCCCGCCCTGGACGCCGGGTACTGGTACGAGGCGTTGCGCAACCCGGTCCTGTTCGCCCCCGCGATCGACGCGCTCATCGCCGACGGCCGGCGCGTCTTCATCGAGGTCGGCCCGCACCCGGTGCTCTCCTACGGGGTGCGGCGCTCGCTGGAGGCGGCGGACGTGCCCGGCCACGTGCTGAAGACCCTGCGCCGTGGAGAGGGAGACCAGGCCCAGCTGCTGATGGCGGCGGCGCGTGCCTTCACCACCGGCGTGGACATCGACTGGCCGGTGCTGTTCGAGGGCACCGGTGCGCGCCGTACCGACCTGCCCACCTACCAGTTCCAGCGCGAGCGCTACTGGCCCGACCACCTGGCGGTGCGCCGGAGCCCCGTGACCGGGGAGGACGGGCGACCGTCGGCCGAACCGGCCCCGGACGAGAGGGAGGTACGGGAGCACACCACGCCGGTGCTGGAGTTGGTGTGTGAGCGCACCGCGCGCGTTCTGGACCGCGATGCGCTCGATCCAGGCGACGCGAACAGGGCTTTCCGCGACCTGGGCTTCGACTCCATCATGTTGCTCGAACTACGTGACGGACTGGGGAGACAGACCGGGGTCCGCCTGGAGGACACCGTCCTGTTCGAGGCGCCTACCCCGGTCGAGCTGGCCGCGTTCCTGACCTCGGAGCTGGGCAGCGACGAGGTCGTCACGGCCGGGGAGCCGTCCCGGCCCGCCCCCGCGTCCAAGGCGGCGGCACCGCCTCGGCCCGCCTCCACCTCCGTGGCGGTACCGGCCCGGCGCCCCGACGAGAACGACCCCATCGCCATCACCGCGATGGCCTGCCGCCTGCCGGGCGGCGCATCCTCGCCCGAGCAGCTGTGGCGCCTGGTCGAGGAGGGCGTGGACGCCACGGGCGATCTACCCGAGAACCGGTTCTGGGACCTGGACGCGCTCTACGACCCCGAGCCGGGCACCCCCGGGCGCACCTACGCCCGCAGGGGCGGCTTCCTGCACGACGCCGACCTCTTCGACGCCGAGTTCTTCGGGATCTCCCCGCGAGAGGCCGACGCCATGGACCCCCAGCAGCGGCTCCTGCTGGAGACCTCCTGGGAGGCGGTCCACCGGGCCGGGCTGTCCACCGAGGGCCTGCGCGGTGAGCGGGTGGGCGTCTTCGTCGGGGCCATGCCCAGCGACTACGGCCCCCGTCTGGCCGACCCCGTGCGCGGAAACGACGGCGGATACCGGCTCACCGGCTCCACGCTGAGCGTGGTCTCGGGCCGCATCGCCTACGTGCTGGGGCTGAGCGGCCCGGCCCTGACCATCGACACCGCCTGCTCCTCCTCCCTGGTCGCGATCCACCAGGCCGCGGAGGCGATCCGCCGGGGCGAGTGCGCAATGGCGCTGGCCGGGGGAGCGACCGTCATGGCCTCGCCCGGCATGCTCCTGGAGTTCGCCGCCCAGCGCGGGCTGTCCGCCGACGGGCGTTGCAAGGCCTTCGGCGACGGTGCCGACGGCACCGGCTGGTCCGAGGGCGCCGGTGTCCTGCTCCTGGAACGCGCCTCCCAGGCCCGACGAGCCGGACGTCCGGTCCTGGCGCTGCTCAAGGGCGGCGCGGTCAACTCCGACGGTGCCAGCAACGGGCTCACCGCCCCCAACCCGCAGGCGCAGCAGCAGGTGATCGAGAGCGCCCTGGTCTCCGCCGGCCTGGAACCGGGCGAGGTGGATGCGGTGGAGGCGCATGGGACCGGCACACGGCTCGGCGACCCCATCGAGGCCAAGGCACTCATCTCGGTCTACGGCCGGGGCCGGGCCGAAGGAGACGAGCCGCTGCGCCTGGGCTCGCTCAAGTCCAACATCGGCCACGCCCAGGCGGCCGCCGGGGTGGCCGGGGTGATCAAGACCGTGCAGGCCCTGCGCCACGGTCGACTGCCCCGGACCCTGCACGCCGACACCCCCACCACACGGGTGGACTGGGACGGCGCGGGGGTGCGCCTGCTCACCGAGGACGAGGCCTGGCCCGACACCGGCCGCCCCAGGCGAGCCGCGGTGTCCTCCTTCGGTATCAGCGGTACCAACGCCCACCTGGTACTGGAAGGGGTCGTCGACGAGGGTTCACCGGTCAGCATGGTCGATCTGCCCTTCCGCCGCCGCAGGCACTGGGTGGAGCCCGCCGCGGCGGAGGCCGAGCCCGTCCCGGCGGTCGCGAGGCTGCTGGACGAGGCGGGCCTGGAACTGGTCGACGGCAGCACGGTGTTCAGCGGCCGGGTCCGCGACACCGACCACCGCTGGGTGCGCGACCACCGCCTGTTGGGCCGGACCGTCCTGCCCGGGACGGCGCTGGCCGAGCTGGTCCTGCACGCCGGGGCGCGCACCGGCGTCCCCGCGGTGGCCGACCTGACCCTGGAGCGGCCCCTGGTGCTGGCCCGGAACAAGGAGACCTCCGTGCAGGTGGCCGTCGCCGCGCCCGACGCGGTCGGGCGGCGCGCGGTGAGCGTGCACTCGCGTGGCCAGGGCGCGGGGGAGTGGACCCGGCACGCCTCCGGTGCGCTGGAACCCGACACCGGTCAGGACGTGGTGTTCACCGAGGCCTGGCCGCCTCGGGAGGCCGCTCCGGTGCCCTTCGACCCCGGCGCGGACTACGCGCGGCTGGTGCGGCGCGGCTATGCCTACGGACCCGTCTTCCGAGGGCTGCGGTCGGTGTGGCTGCGGGGAGGCGAGACCCTGCTGGCCACGGTCGCCCTGCCTGAGGGACACGTTCCCGGGGCCTTCCAGGGCCCGCACCCGGCGCTGCTCGACGCCGCCCTGCACGCCGCGTTGCTGTTCGGCGCCCAGAGCGGTGAGGCCCCCCTGGTCCCGTTCGCCTGGAGCGGTATGCGCGTCCCGGTACGCGAGGCCCCGCCGCCCACCGAGCTGCGGGTGCTCCTGGAACCGCTCGGCGCCGACCGCCACCGCCTCACCGCCTTCGACGAGCGGGGACGACTGGTGGCGGGTGTGGACGAGCTGGCCCTGCGGCCGATCGACACCGAGGCCCTGCCGCCGTCCCCCGAGGAGGAGCCCGGGCTCTACCGGGTGCGCTGGGACCGGGTGGAGGAGTCCGCCCCCGCGGCGGAGATCCCCAGCGGACTGGCATCGCTGGACTCCCTCGGCCCCGACGACCCCGTCCCCGAGATCGTCTACTCCGAACTGTCCCCGCACGAGGTCTACGCCGACCCCGACCCGGTGCCCTCGGCGGTGTACGGAGGGCTGCGCTCGGTCCTGGACACCGTGCGCGGGTGGCTGTCCGAAGACCGGTTCGCGCACTCCCGCCTGGCCCTGGTGACGTGGCGCTCCATGTCCACATCGCCGGAGGACCGGCTCGGCGGCCCGGCGGCCTCCCCGGTGTGGGGCCTGATGCGCTCGGCCCAGCGCGAGCACCCCGACCGGTTCGTGCTCGTCGACTCCGACGGCTCGGAGGACTCCCACCGCGTGTTGTCCGCGGCCGTGGAGCTGGGCGAGCCCCAGGTGGCCCTGCGCTCGGGCCGCGTCCTGGTGCCGCGTCTGGTTCCGGCGCACGGGGAGGACACCCCCGTGCCGCCCGCCCCCGCCTGGCGGATGGATGTCAGCGCACCGGACGGTCCGGCACTGTCCGCCGTCCCCGGGGCGTCGGCCCCGCTGGGCGCCCACGAGGTGCGGATCGCCGTGCGCGCCGCAGGCACGGCCCCCTCCGACACGCCCTCTGGCCCGACCGGGGTCGTGCCCGGCCTCGACGGGCAGAGCACGGCCTCCCCGGGCGATGACGTCCAGGGCTCGGGCGTGGTCCTGGAGACCGGCGCCGAGGTGGACGACCTCGCCCCCGGGGACCGTGTCACCGGCCTGTTCGACGGTGCCTTCGCGACACAGGCCGTCACCGACCGGCGCAGGATCGCCCGCGTACCCGCGGGGTGGACCTTCGAGGAGGCCGCCGCCGTTCCGTTCCCCGCTCTGACGGCCTACCACGCCCTGGTCGACCTGGCGGCGGTGCGGCCCGGTGAGAGCGTCCTGGTGCACGCCGCCGCGCACGGAGCGGGGCCGGTGGCCGTCCAGCTCGCCCGCCACATGGGCGCCAAGGTCTTCGCCACCGCCGAAGCGCGCCAGCAGCCGCTGCTGAGGGAGTTGGGAGTGGCCGAGGAACACCTGGTCTCCGCTCGGGAACCCGGGTTCGGAGCCGCCCTGCGCGCCGCCAACGGCGGCAGGGGCATGGACGTGGTCCTCGACCCGCTCACCGGAGAGGACACCGACGCCCTGATGGGCCTGCTCACCGCTCCCTCCGACGGCGGGGGCGTGGGCGGGCGCCTCGTGGTGATGACCGGAACCGGTTCGCGCGGGGGACCGGACGGCCCCGCCGCCGATCACCCCGGACGCGGCTACGAGTCCTTCCGGCTGCTGGACGTGGGCTCCGAACGGATCGGGCAGATGCTCGACCGCGTCATGGAACTGTTCGGATCCGGCACCCTCAGCCCGCTCCCGCTGGACGTCCACGACCTGCGCGACGCGCGGGGGGCCCTCGCCGCCCCGCGGCGGGCCGCGTTCGAAGCCACCGTCCTGACGGTCCCGGCACCCTTCCCCCAGGACGGCACCGTCCTGATCACCGGAGGCACCGGAACCCTGGGCCACCAGGTGGCCCGCCACCTGGTCACCGGATACGGGGTGCGCCACCTGACCCTGATCAGCCGCAGCGGTGCCGCCGCACGCGGCCAGGACGAGCGCACCGCCGAGCTACGGCGACTGGGCGCGGACGTGGAGGTCCACTCCTGCGACGCGGCCGACCGCGACGCCCTGGCCCGCCTGCTCGACTCCCTGCCGGCCGACCGGCCCCTGCGCGGGGTCGTCCACACCGCGGGCGTCCTCAGCGACGCCACCGTGCTGTCCCTGGGAGACGAGCAGCTGGAGGAGGTACTGCGGCCCAAGGTGGACGCCGCCTGGAACCTGCATGAGCTGACCGCCACCTCGGACCTGGGCGCGTTCGTCCTGTTCTCCTCGGTCACGGGCACCCTGGGCAGCCCCGGACAGGCCAACTACGCCGCCGCCAACGTCTTCTGCGACGTGTTGGCCCGCTTGCGCCGTGAACGCGGGCTGCCCGCCCTGTCCCTGGCCTGGGGCCTGTGGGAGGAGGCCAGCGGTATGACCGCCCACCTGGACGGGGGCGACCTCGGGGCCCTGGGCCGCGCCGGACTGCTGCCGATGCCCCTCGACCGCGCTCTGGCCAAGCTCGACGCCGCCCTCTACCTGGGGGAGGAGGCTCTCGTCCCCGCCCTGCTCAACCTGGACGACGGGCTCGACCTGCCGATCCTGCGCGAGCTCACCGGCGGGGAGGGCGGCGACGGCACGGGCGGCGGAGCGGACACGGCCGGGGAACCGCCGCTGTCGGCCCACAGCCTGTCCGAGCTGGCCCCGGCCGAACGCGAGCGGACGCTGCTCACCGAGGTACGCGAGCGCACCGCGCTCGTCCTGGCCCGGGAGGACTCGGGCGAGGGGGTCCCGGCCGACCGGCCCTTCCGCGAGCTGGGACTGGACTCCCTGACAGGGGTCGAGCTGCGCAACCGGCTGGGTGCCGCCACCGGCCTGCGCCTGCCCGCGACCGCGGTGTTCGACCACCCCACCCCGCGCGCCCTGGCCCGGCTCCTGGAGGAACTGCTGTTCCCGTCCTCGGCGGCCGAGCCGGAACACCACGGGGACACGTCACCGACCGTGGACACGGAACCGGCCGCGGCCACGCAGAACAGCATCGACGACATGGACGTGGAGGACCTCCTGCACCTGGCCCTGAGCCAGGACGGGGCCGCGTCAGACGGTGAACAGGAGACGGCCGATGGCCACCGATAGCGCCCAGAACACCAAGCTCGTCACCGCTCTGCGCTCCGCGCTCAAGGAGAACGAGCGCCTGCGCAGCCGCAACCAGGAGTTGGACCGCGGGGCCGACCCCGTCGCCATCGTGGGAATGGGGTGCAGGCTTCCCGGCGGCGCGGACTCACCCGAGGCGCTGTGGGAGCTGGTGGAGCGGGGAACCGACGCGGTCGGGCCCTTCCCCGACGACCGCGGCTGGGACCTGGACGCCGTACTGGGCGGCCCCGCGCCCCTGTCCGCCATGGCCCAGGGCGGCTTCCTGGAGGGTGCCGCCGACTTCGACGCCGCGTTCTTCGGCGTCTCCCCGAAGGAGGCCGCCGCCATGGACCCCCAGCAGCGGCTGCTGCTGGAGGTCACCTGGGAGGCCCTCGAACGCGCCGGGATCGATCCCTCGGGCCTGGCCGGCACGCCCACCGGCGTCTACGTCGGGATGATGGCCACCGAGTACGGTCCCCGGCTGTCCGAGGCGCCCGAGGAGGGGCACCTGCTCACCGGGACCATGCCCAGCGTGGCCTCGGGCCGTATCGCCTACACCCTGGGGCTCTCCGGCCCCGCGCTGACCGTCGACACCGCCTGTTCCTCCTCCCTGGTCGCCCTGCACCTGGCGGCGCGGGCCCTACGCGAGCGGGAGTGCTCCCTGGCGCTGGTCAGCGGCGCCACGGTCATGGGCACCCCGGGCGTACTCGCCGAGTTCACCCGCAAGCAGGGGCTGTCCGCCGACGGCCGTTGCCGTGCCTTCGGTGCGGGCGCCGACGGCACCGGGTTCGCCGAGGGCGCGGGCGCGCTGGTCCTGGAGCGCCTCTCCGACGCCCGGCGCAACGGGCACCGCGTGCTCGCCCTGGTACGGGGCAGCGCGGTCAACCAGGACGGGGCCTCCAACGGGCTCACCGCGCCCAACGGCCCCGCCCAGGTGAGGGTGATCCGGGCCGCGCTGCACGACGCCGGGATCTCCCCGGACGAGGTCGACGCGGTCGAGGCGCACGGCACGGGGACCGCCCTGGGCGACCCCATCGAGGCCCAGGCGCTCATCGAGGCCTACGGCAGTGCGCGCAAGCACCCGCTGCTGGTGGGCTCGCTCAAGTCCAACATCGGCCACGCCCAGGCAGCCGCCGGGGTGGCCGGGGTGGTCAAGTCGGTGCAGTCCCTGGAGCACGGGACCGTCGCGCCCACCCTCCACGCGGAAGAGCCCTCCCACCACGTGGACTGGGACGACGACGCGGTCCGCATCGCCTCCCAGGCCGCTCCGCTGCCCCCGGTGGACCGCCCCGCCCGAATGGCGGTGTCCTCCTTCGGGATCAGCGGGACCAACGCCCACATCATCCTGGAGGAGCCGCCCGAGGAGACGGCCTCCGCCGAGGAGGCCGAAGGGCCCGAGGCGAAGGACGAGACCTCCGCGCCGGCCCCGGAGGCACTGCCGTTCGTGCTCTCGGCGCGCGGTGCGGACGCCCTGCGGGAGCAGGCCGTGCGTTTGCGCGTGCATCTGTCCGCGACGCCGGGGACCACCGGCTCACTGGCCGCCACGGCACACTCCCTGGCCACCACCCGTGCCCGGCTGGAGGACCGCGCCGTCGTCCTGGCCTCCGACACCGACGGCCTCATCGACGCCCTGGACGCCCTGGCCGAGGGGCGCCCCGACCCCCGCCTGGTGCGCGGACGCGCGCACACGAGCGGCTCCATCGCGTTCGTCTTCTCCGGGCAGGGCTCCCAGCGCCTGGGTATGGGACGCGACCTGTACCGGACCTATCCCGCCTTCGCCCGGGCACTGGACGAGGCGGCCGACGCGCTCGACCGTCACCTTCCGCGCCCGCTGCGCTCGGTGATGTGGGCCGAGGAGGGCACTCCCGAGGCGGCCCTGCTCGACCAGACCCTCTACACCCAGGCCGGGGTGTTCGCGGTCGAGGCGGCCGCGGTGCGGCTGCTGGAGTCCCTGGGCGTGGTGCCCGACCACGTCATCGGCCACTCCATCGGCGAGCTGGCCGCCGCGCACACGGCGGGCGTGTTCACGCTCGACGACGCCGCCGCCCTGGTCGCCGCTCGCGGTGCGCTCATGCAGGACCTGCCCGAGGGCGGAGCTATGGTCGCGGTGCAGGCCCAGGAGGACGAGGCCCGCCAGGCGGTCGCCCGCTCCGGCGGACAGGTCTCCGTCGCGGCCGTCAACGCGCCCGACGGCGTCGTGCTCTCCGGAGACGAGGCGGCCGTGACCGCCCTGGCCGACCACTTCGCCGGACAGGGCCGCCGCACCAAGCGCCTCCCGGTCTCCCGGGCCTTCCACTCCCCGCTGATGGACCCCATGCTCGGGGCTTTCTCCCGGTCGGCCGAGCGGGTCTCCTACCACCGGCCCGCCCTGCCCCTGGTGTCCAACCTGACCGGCACCAGGGCGGGGGAGGAGATCCGTGAGTCCGGCTACTGGGTGCGGCACGTACGCGAGGCGGTCCGCTTCGCCGACGGCGTCGCCCACCTGCGCGGGGCCGGGGTCACCGAGTTCGTGGAGATCGGACCCGGCGGTGTGCTCAGCTCCATGGTGCAGGCCTGCCTGGCCGACCGGGGCGGTGCGGAGGTGACCGCCCTGCTCGGCGGGGGACGCGCCGAGCCGCACGAGCTCACCGCGGGGCTGGCCGCCCTGCACGCCCGCGGCGCGCACGTGGACTGGAACGCCTGCCTGCCGCCCAATCCCGGGACGGTCACTCTGCCCACCTACGCCTTCCAGCGCGAGCGCTACTGGTTGAACCCGCCCGTAGGGGGGCGCGTCGTGGTGGAGGCCGGGTCGGCCGTCCCGGCGGCCGAACAGCCCGCCCCGGCGTTCGCCGCGCGCGCCGACCTCGCCGCGCTGGAGGGCCGCGAGCGCGCCGAGGCCCTGCTGGACCTGGTGCGTCAGGAGGCGGCCGTCCTGCTCGGCCACGCCTCGATGCGCGACGTGCCCACCGACCAGGGCTTCCTGGAGATAGGTCTGGACTCCCTGGGCGCGGTCCGCCTCGGCACGCGGCTCAGCACCGCGATCGGCCTGGAGGTCTCGGCCGCCACCGTGTTCGACCACCCCGGGCCCCGGGCCCTGGCCGACCACCTCAGCGCCGAACTCGCACCCGAAGCCGCTGACTCCGACGGCCCCCGGGGCCCGGAGGACGAGGATCGGGTCCGCGCCGCGCTCGCACGGATCCCCGTGGAGCGACTGCGCTCCGCCGGGCTGCTGGAGGCCCTGCTCGACCTGGACGAGGGCGGGGCGGCCGACACCGCCGAGGAGAAGACCCCCGCTGACGAGGACGTGGACGCCATGGACGTCGACGACCTCATGCGCATGGTGTACGGCCGAGACTGAAGAGCGATCGAGGGACACTAATGCAGAACCCAGCCGACGGCCGCCCGGACGAACGGGTGGTCCAGGCGCTGCGCGCCTCCGTCAAGGACAACGAGCGACTGCGCGAGGAGAACAGGCGCCTGTCGGACGCCGCCGCCGAACCGATCGCGATCACCGCGATGAGCTGCCGCTACCCCGGTGGCGTCCAGACCCCCGAACAGCTGTGGGACCTGCTGGTCTCCGAGCGCAACACCGCCTCGGCCTTCCCCGAGGACCGCGGGTGGGACCTGGACGGGCTCTTCGACGACGATCCCGACCAGCCCGGCCGCAGCTACACGCGCACGGCCTCCTTCCTGGACGATCCAGCCGGGTTCGACGCCGCCTTCTTCGGGATCTCCCCCAAGGAGGCCCAGACCATGGAACCCCAGCAGCGGCTGCTGCTGGAGTGCGCGTGGGAGGCCGTCGAACGCTCCGGTACCGACCCCACCGAGCTACGTGGCACCCGCACCGGCGTGTTCGCCGGGGTGGTCGCCGCCGCCTACGGTCCGCGTGCCGTGGACACCGCCGACGGCAGTGAGGGCCACCTGGTCACCGGTACCGCCGCCAGCGTCGCCGCGGGACGCATCTCCTACACCCTGGGCCTGGAGGGGCCGGCGGTCAGTTACGACACCGCGTGCTCCTCATCCCTCACCGCGCTGCACGGAGCCATGGGAGCCCTGCGCCGAGGCGAGTGCGAGCGCGCCCTGGTCGGCGGGGTCAGCGTGGTCACCGACCCCGCCGTGTTCGCCGGGCTCAGCGGCCAGCGCGCGCTCTCCCCGGACGGACGCAGCAAGGCCTTCGACGCCAGCGCCGACGGCACCGGCTGGAGCGAGGGCTGCGGCATGCTGCTGGTGGAGCGGCTCTCCGACGCCCGCCGCCACGGCCGCCCCGTCCTGGCGCTGGTGCGCGGTGTGGCCGTGAACCAGGATGGTGCCAGCAGCGGCCTCACCGCGCCCAACGGCTCGGCCCAGCGCAGGGTCATCCAGCAGGCGCTGGAGGCCGCCGGGGCCACCGCCGACCAGGTCGACGTGGTCGAGGCGCACGGTACCGGTACCGCCCTGGGCGACCCGATCGAGGCCGAGGCCGTCATCGCCACCTACGGCCGGGCGCACACGCCGGACGACCCGCTGCGCCTGGGCTCGCTCAAGTCCAACATCGGCCACACGGTCGCCGCCGCCGGGGTCTCCGGCGTCATCAAGATGGTGCTGGCGCTGCGTAACGAGACGCTGCCGCGCACCCTGAACCTGACCGAGCCCACACCCAAGGTGAACTGGTCGGCCGGGACCGTCGCCCCCCTCGTGGCGGCCCTGCCCTGGCCGAACAGGCAGGACCGACCCCGCATGGCCGCCGTGTCCTCCTTCGGGATGAGCGGCACCAACGCCCACGCCGTGTTGGAGGAGGCTCCCCCGGAGGAGCCGCCCACCGGACGGGACGACGCCGTGCCCCCGGCGGCCAGCGATCTCCTGCCCTGGCCCGTCTCGGGCCGCGGCAAAGACGCGCTCGCCGCCCAGGCCGCCCGGCTCGCCGACCACGTCGACGCCCGCCCCGACCTGTCACCCGCGGACGTCGGGCACACCCTGGCCACCGCACGCACCGACCTGCCCGACCGCGCGGTGGTCCTGGCCTCCGAGGCCGGCGGCTTCCGCGACGCCCTCCGTGCCCTGGCCGAGGGCCGTGACACCGACGCCGTCGTGCGCGGGCGCGTGCGCGAGCAGGCCAAGACCGCCCTGGTCTTCCCGGGGCAGGGATCGCAGTGGGCCGGCATGGCCGTCTCCCTCCTGGACACCGTCCCCGAGTTCGCCGAGCGCATCGATCAGTGCCAGAAGGCGTTCGCGCCCCACGTGGACTGGACGTTGACCTCCGTGCTGCGAGGGGAGCCCGGAGCACCCGACCTGAACCGCATCGACGTGCTCCAACCGGTGCTGTTCGCCGTGATGGTCGCCCTGGCCGACCTGTGGCAGGCCCACGGCCTGCGGCCCTCGGCGGTCGTCGGCCACTCCCAGGGTGAGGTCGCCGCCGCGTACGTGGCCGGGGCCCTCAGCCTGGAGGACGCCGCGCTCATCATCACCACCCGCAGCCGCCTGTTCACCTCCCTGGTCGGCCGGGGCTCCATGGCCACCCTGGCGCTCTCCCCCGACGAGGCCGCCAAGCGCATCGAGCCCTGGAAGGGACAGGTCTCCGTCGCCGTCGTCAACGGCCCCAACAGCGTGGTCGTGGCCGGAGACAAGCAGGCCGTGGCCGAGGTGGCCGACGTCTGTGAGGCCGAAGGCGTCAAGACGCGCCGCGTCGTGGACGGCGTCGCCGGACACACGTTCCACGTGGAGGGGATGCGCGAGGACCTGCTCGCCGCGCTCGCCGGCATCCGGCCCGGCCCCGCCCGCGTCCCGCTCTACTCCACCGTCACCGGTGAGCGCATCGACGGCACCGCCCTGGACGCCGAGTACTGGTACCGGAACCTGCGCCGGACCGTGCTCTTCGAACCGGCCGTGCGCGCCCTGCACGACGCCGGGTTCTCCGCCTTCGTCGAGGTCAGCAGCCACCCCGTGACCGCTTACGGTGTCCAGCAGACGCTGGACGCGGCCGGGGACGAGGGCAGCGCCGTCCTGCACACCCTGCGCAAGCAGGAGGGCGACTACGAGCACTTCCTCACCGCGCTGGCCCGGGCCCACGTGAGCGGCGTGGCCGTGGACTGGACGCGTGTCCACGCCCCCCACAGGCCCCGGACGGTGGACCTGCCCACCTACGCCTTCCAGCGCGACCGGTACTGGCTGGCCCCCAACCGGGCCTCGGACGTGCTCGGCTCGGGAGCCGACCCGGCCGGACACCCGCTGCTGGGCGCCGCCGTGGACCTGCCCGACGAGGGCGGCCACCTGTTCACCGGACAGCTGTCCCTGCGCACCTTCCCCTGGCTCGCCGACCACGCCGTGGGTGACACGGTCGTCCTGCCCGGCGCCGCCCACCTGGACCTGGTCATGCACGCCGCCGAGCACGTGGGCCGGCCGCAGGTCCGCGACCTGACCCTGCGCGCACCCCTGATCCTGCGCTCCGGCACCGACACCCGTGTCCAGGTCGCGGTGTCCGGCCCCGACGGCTCCGGCCAGCACACCGTCCGGGTGCACGCACGTCCCGCCGACCAGAACGACGGCTGGACGCTGCACGCCGAGGGCGTCATCGGACCCGACACCGCTTCCCCCGCCCCGGCCGGGGCCGTGCCGCCGTCCGGCGCCGAGCCGGTCCCCGTCGACGGCTTCTACTCCGGCCTGGCCCGCGACGGCTACGGCTACGGACCCGCCTTCCAGGGGCTGCGCGCGGCCTGGCGCGACGGCGAGGACGTGTGGGCCGAGGTGCGGCTGCCCGACGGCCACCGCGAGGACGCCGCCGCCTTCGGCGTGCACCCCGCCCTGCTGGACGCCGCCCTGCACTCCATCGCCCTGACCGCGCCGAGAGAGAGCGGCCGGGTGCGACTGCCCTTCACCTGGACGGGGGTGCGCCTGCACGCCGCGGGGGCCGGTGCCCTGCGCGTACACGCCAGCCCCGTCGGCCCCGACGAGTACGCGCTGACCATGACCGACCCGGACGGGAACCCCGTCCTCACCGCCGAGGCCCTGGCCGTGCGCCCCGTCGACGCAGCGAGCATGGCGGAGGAGGCGAACCGGGCCCTGCCCAAGGAGCTGTACGCCCTGGAGTGGCCCGCCCTGGACCTGGCGGACGCCGCCGCGGCCCCCGCCCTGGCCGTCCTGGGCCCCGACACCACCGGCCTGACCGAGGCACTCGCCCGTACCGGCGCCGTGGTGCACCCCGTCACCGGCCTCGAAGACCTGCGTGAACTGCCCGGAGAGCTCACCGTCCTGGCACCCTTCGCCGCCGCGACACCCGGGGCCGGCACCGCGCGGGTGGAGGCGGCGAAGGAGACACCCGCGGCCTCGGGATCCGACGTGCCCGAGGCCATGGCAGCCGGACTGCGCCGGGCACTGGCCCTGCTCCAGGAGTGGACCGACGACGATGCCACGGCCGACCACCGGCTCGTCTTCGTCACCCGGGGCGCGGTCGCGGTGAACTCCGGGGAGGACGTCACCGATCTGGTCCACGCCCCGCTGTGGGGCATGCTGCGGTCGGCCCAGACCGAGCAGCCCGACCGGTTCGCCCTCGTGGACCTGGACGGATCCGACGCCGCCGCGGCCGCGCTCACGCGCGCCCTGGCCCGCGACGAACCGCAGGTCGCGCTACGCGGCGCGACCGCGCACGTTCCCCGCTTCGCCAGAGCCGAGCTCCCCGACGAGCCCCTCCCCACGGACCTGGGCGGCGGCACCGTCCTGGTCACCGGCGCCACGGGTGCGCTCGGTTCCGCTTTCGTCCGCCGCCTGGTCGAGCGCCATGGCGCCCGCGACCTGCTGCTGCTCAGCCGTAGGGGCGGCGGCGCCCCCGGCGCGGCGGCCCTCGCCGAGGAGCTGACCGCCCTGGGCGCGCGGGTCTCCTTCGCCGCGTGCGACGTGTCCGACGCCGACGCCCTGGCCGCCGTCATCGACGCGGTGCCCGCCGAGAGCCCCCTGCGGGCCGTGGCGCACATCGCCGGGGGCCTCGACGACGGCGTGCTGACAGCGCTCACCCCCGAGCGCATGGACACGGTCATGCGTCCCAAGGCCGATGCCGCCCACCACCTGCACCGGCTGACCGAGCACCTGGACCTGGCCGCGTTCGTGCTCTTCTCCTCGGCCGCGGGTGTGCTGGGCAGCCCCGGCCAGGCCAACTACGCGGCGGCCAACTCCTTCCTCGACGCCCTGGCACACCACCGGCGCTCCCGCGGCCTGGCAGCCCAGTCGCTGTCCTGGGGCATGTGGGGGGCGCGCGGTGAGATCGTCTCCCACCTGGAGGACACCGACATCTCGCGTCTGCGCCGTCTGGGCATGGCCCGGGTGCTGACGCAGGAGGAGGGGCTGGACCTGCTGGACTCCGCCCTGGCCTGCGGCGCGCCCCACCTGGTGCCGCTGCCGCTGGACCTGAACGGCCTGCGCGCCCGCGCCGCCCGCACCGGCCAGCTGCCGCCGCTGTTTCGCGCACTGGTCCGGCTGCCCCGGCGCCGGGCCTCGGCCGGGGGCGGGGCCGGCGGTTCCGGGATGTCCGCCGCCCTGGCGGCCAGCACCGGTGAGGAGCGTGAGCGCCTCCTGCTGGAACTGGTGGGCACGCGCGCCATGGAGGTGCTGGGCCGCCCCGAGGCCGAGGAGATCGACCCCGACCAGGACTTCCTGGAGATGGGCATGGACTCACTGACCGCCGTCGAGCTGCGCAACGAGCTGCGGGCGGCGACGGGGCTGCGGCTGGCCGCGTCGGTGGTGCTGGCGCATTCCACCCCCGCCCGGTTGGCCCGCCATCTGGCCGCCGAGCTCCCCGAGCCCGGGGCCGCGCCCGGCGCGGCCCCGGTCCCGACCGAGGCCGATCCCCTGGAGGGCGCGGTACCGCTGTTCCGCGAGTCGTGCCGCCGGGGCCGGATCTCGGAGGGCATCCGCATGGTCCAGGCGGCCTCCCATCTGCGCCCGTCCTTCACCGGGCTGGACGACTTCGGTCCGCTACCCCGCCCGGTCACCATCGCCCGGGGACCGGTGCGCCCCCGGCTCGTGTGCCTGCCGTCGCTGGTCATGGTCTCGGGCATGCAGGAGTACGCCCGCTTCGGCGCGGCCTTCCAGGACCGGCGTGAGGTGGTGGTCCTGCCTCAGCCCGGGTTCACCTCCGGCGACCCGCTGCCGCGGACCCTGGAGTCGGCGGTGGACGTGCAGGCCGAGGCCGTGCGCGAGGTGGTCGGTGACGAACCGTACGTGCTGGTCAGCCGCTCCTCCGGCGGCTGGGTGACGCACAGTGTCACCTCCCTCATGGAGGCCGAGGGGAGGGCACCCGAGGCGGTGGTCCTGATGGACACGCCCATGCCGGACGACCAGACCGCGTTCCCGATCATCCAGGCCGGTGTGCTGGAGCGCGAGACCCAGTTCGGGCTGATGGACAGTACCCGTGTCACCGCGATGGGCCGCTACATCCAGCTGTACGAGGACTGGACACCCGCACCCACCGCCGTGCCGACCCTGGCCGTGCGCCCGGGTCGGCAGATGGCCGACGGGGAGGGGAGGCCGATCGGCGGGGAGCACTGGCGGTTCGACTGGCCGCTGCCGCACGAGGCCGTGGACGTGGGCGGCGACCACATCACCATGCTGGAGGAGCACGGTGTGGACACCGCCCTGACCGTGCACGCCTGGCTGGAGGAGCTGGTGCCGTAATCGGAGAGGGAACCTCACACGTCACACCGGCAACGTCTGCGGCCAGCACACCGGTGCTAGTTACGGTGACCACACGCTGGCCCGCCGGGTCCCGGTGGCGACATGCCACCGGGACCCTCAGCGGTCCGCCGCGTTCGCCAGTAGTTCCAGCAGGTCGTCGACGACGTCCTCGGGGCCGGTGCCGCCCTTGTCCGTGCCCAGATGGCCGGTCAGCGCGAGGTCCACCGCGCCGTGCGGGGCGGCCAGTAGCAGTGCGGTGCGCCGATCCGGGGCCCCGACCGGGATGACCGTCTCGACCTGGCACTGCCGGACCACCGCGGTCAGGGCGGCCCGGGTACGCCGGCCCGCGGCCCCGAGCTCCTCCTGGGGGCCGGACCAGGCGCCGAAGACCAGTGCGAACCGTGCCGGGTGGTCCATGGCCCAGGCCGTGTAGGAGTGCAGTACCGTCCGCAGCGCCTCCCGCGCGGTGAACGCCTGTCCCGCGGCCCGGTCGATGATGCCGCCCAGCCGTTCCAGCTCCTTGGCCGCCACCGCGGCCAGGAGGGACTCCTTGTCCGTGAAGTGCTTGTAGGGCGCCATGTGGGAAACCCCGCTCAGGCGCCCGACCTCGCGCAGCGTCACCGCCTCGGCCCCTCCGGAGTCCAGCAGTTGCCGTGCCGAGGCGACGAGGGAGCTACGCGTGTCCTGGGGCATGCGGACCATCGTAGGCACACGACCAGGCCGGGGCGGTGCTCGACCCGGAGAGGGCCGTGGACCCGCGGGCCGACCACGGCGCCCGCTCCCGGCGACCGCCGGGCCTGGCCGGGGCCGTGCACGGAACAACCCGGCCTTCCCCGGCGTTGGGTCCTACGTGCCCGCGGCCCCATGCGCGCCGGAGCGCCGCGCCGTGCAGGTGTGGTCCCGGCGGCGAAAACCGGTTGCCGCTCCTTCTACCCTTGACTATTGATGAGCACCACCACGCCCGCGCCCGCCGCGGACACACTCCGGTCCCGGCTGCGCGACCTCATGCCCTCGGACCGCCACCGGCTGCGCCGGCGTATCGACGGCCTGGACAAGATCCGCGACGAGCGCCGCCGTGCCTCGGTCACCGCACAGATCGCGGGGGACATCGACGAGGCCGCCCTGCGAGTGGACCTGCGCCGCGAGGCGGTCCCGGAGCTCACCTACCCCGAGCAGCTCCCGGTCAGCGCCCGGCGCGAGGACATCGCCGAGGCCATCCGCGACAACCAGGTCGTCATCGTCGCCGGTGAGACCGGTTCCGGAAAGACCACCCAGCTGCCCAAGATCTGCATGGAGCTGGGGCGCGGCGTCATGGGCACCATCGGCCACACCCAGCCCCGGAGGCTGGCCGCCCGCACGGTGGCCGAGCGCATCGCCGAGGAGGTCGGCACCCCGCTGGGCGAGACCATCGGCTACAAGGTCCGCTTCACCGACTCCTCCAGCACGAGCACGCTGGTCAAGCTGATGACCGACGGCATCCTGCTCGCCGAGATCCAGCACGACCGCATGCTGCGCCAGTACGACACGCTCATCATCGACGAGGCCCACGAGCGCAGCCTCAACATCGACTTCCTGCTCGGCTACCTCAAACAGCTGCTGCCCAAGCGCCCCGACCTCAAGGTCGTCATCACCTCGGCCACCATCGACCCCGAGCGCTTCTCCCGCCACTTCGACGACGCCCCCATCGTCGAGGTCTCCGGCCGCACCTACCCGGTCGAGGTCCGCTACCGGCCGATCTCGGAGGAGGTCCTCGACCCGGAGGAGAAGAATCCGGGCGGCGGTACCGACCGCGACCAGACCCAGGCCATCCTGGACGCCGTCGACGAACTCGGCCACGAGGCGCCCGGCGACGTACTGGTCTTCCTCAGCGGCGAACGCGAGATCCGCGACACCGCCGAGGCCCTGGAGAAGAAGAAGCTTCCGGGCACCGAGGTCCTGCCGCTCTACGCGCGCCTGTCGGTCGCCGAGCAAAGACGCGTGTGGTCCTCCCACGGCGGGCGCCGCGTCGTCCTGGCCACCAACGTCGCCGAGACCTCCCTGACCGTCCCCGGCATCAAGTACGTGATCGACCCGGGTACCGCGCGCATCTCCCGCTACTCCCACCGCACCAAGGTGCAGCGCCTGCCCATCGAGGCGGTCTCCCAGGCCTCCGCCAACCAGCGCAAGGGCCGCTGCGGCCGCGTCTCGGAGGGCGTCTGTATCCGGCTGTACTCGGAGGAGGACTTCCTGTCCCGCCCCGAGTACACCGACCCCGAGATCCTGCGCACCAACCTGGCCTCGGTCATCCTCCAGATGGCCGCGCTGGGCCTGGGCGACGTCGCGGCCTTCCCGTTCGTGGACGGCCCCGACCACCGCCAGATCAAGGACGGCGTCAACCTCCTCACCGAGCTGAGCGCCCTGCACCCCGACACCTCCGGCCAAAAGCGCAAGCTCACCCGGACCGGCCGACGCCTGGCCCAACTGCCCGTCGACCCGCGCCTGGGCCGGATGGTCCTGGAGGCTCACGAACGCGACTGCCTGGGCGAGGTCCTGGTCATCACCGCGGCCCTGTCCATCCAGGACCCGCGCGAGCGCCCCGTCGACAAGCAGCAGCAGGCCCAGCAGGCGCACGCCAGGTTCTCCGACAAGGAGTCGGACTTCCTGGCCTTCCTCAACCTGTGGAACCACCTGCGCGAGAAGCAGCGGGAGCTGTCGGGCAACCAGTTCCGCAGGCTGTGCCGCGATGAGTACCTCAACTACCTGCGCGTACGCGAGTGGCAGGACATCCACGGCCAGCTCAAACAGGTGCTGCGCTCCATGGACATCGACGTTCCGCGCCCACGCGAGGAAGCCGCCGACCCCCGCGGCGTGCACATGTCACTGCTGGCCGGGCTGCTCTCGCACGTCGGGCTCAAGGACCCCGACAAGCACGAGTACCTGGGCGGACGCGGCGCCCGCTTCGCGATCTTCCCCGGGTCGGCGCTGTTCAAGAAGCAGCCCCGCTTCGTGATGGCCGCCGAGCTGGTGGAGACCTCCAAACTCTGGGGCCGCATGGTCGCCAAGATCGAACCGGAGTGGGCCGAGGAGCTGGCCGGCGACATCGTCAAGCGCCACTACAGCGAACCGCACTGGGAACGCAAGCGCGGCGCCGTCATGGCCTTCGAGCGCGTCACCCTCTACGGCGTGCCCATCGTCGTGCAGCGCAAGGTGTCCTACGGCAGGATCGACCCCGAACTGTCCCGGGAGCTGTTCATCCGCCGCGCCCTGGTCGAGGGCGACTGGGAGACCCGCCACCACTTCTTCCACGACAACCGCAAGCTCCTGGACGAGGTGGAGGACCTCGAACACCGGGCCCGCCGCCGCGACATCGTCGTGGACGACGAGACGCTGTTCCAGTTCTACGACGCGCGCGTGCCGGACTCGGTGGTCTCGGCCGCCCACTTCGACTCCTGGTGGAAGAAGGCCCGCCGCACCGACCCCGAGCTGCTGGACTTCACCCGCGAGGAGCTCATCAACGAGGGCGTCGACGTCGTCAGCGAGGACGACTACCCGGACGTGTGGCGCCAGGGCGAGTTCACCTTCCCGCTGACCTACCAGTTCGAACCGGGCAGCGACTCCGACGGCGTCACCGCGCACATCCCGGTGAAGTTCCTCAACCAGGTGGACAACACCGGGTTCGACTGGCAGATCCCGGGCCTGCGCGACGAGCTCATCACCGCGATGATCCGGTCCCTGCCCAAGCCGCTGCGGCGCAACTTCGTACCCGTCCCCGACAACGCCGCCCGGGCGCGTGGCGGCCTGGACCCCTACTCGGGGCCGCTCGCCGAGGCGCTGGCCGCCGAACTCACCCAGATGGCGGGGGAGCGGATCAGCCCCTCCGACTTCCAGCTGGACCGGGTGCCCGACCACCTGCGCATCACCTTCCGCTCGGTGGACGAGCGGGGCCGGACCCTGGCCGAGTCCAAGGACCTGGAGCAGCTGCGCGCCAAACTCAAGCCGCGCCTGCGCGAGGCGATCTCCGCCGAGGCCAAGGGCGTGGAGAGGAAGGGGATCACCTCCTGGGACTTCGGTCCGCTGGAGCAGACCCTGGAGCGCAAGGCGCTCGGCCCCAAGGTGAAGGGCTATCCGGCGCTGGTGGACGGGGGCGACAGCGTCGCGATCCGCATCTTCGACACCCGGCCCGAGCAGCGCGCCGCCATGTGGGCGGGTACCCGCCGCCTGCTGCTGCTCACCGTGCCGTCGGTGGCGCACGTGGTCAGCAAGGGCCTGAACAACCCGGACAAGCTCGCCCTGGCCGACAACCCGCACGGCTCGGTCAAGAAGATGCTGGAGGACGCCGAGTCGGCCGCCGTCGACCACCTGCTCGCCCGCGAGGGCGGCCCGGTGTGGAACGGCGAGGACTTCCACAAGCTCTCCGAGCGGGTGCGCGCCGACCTCGGCGACACCCTCGCCGAGGTCATGGACAAGACGGCGCGTGTGCTGGTGCTGTGGCGCAAGGTGTCCAAGAAGGTCAAGGGCACCACGTCCCTGGCCGTGCTGCCCTCGCTCAACGACGTGCAGGGCCAGCTCGGTGACCTGGTCGGGGACGGGTTCGTCACCCGCACCGGCCTGTCGCGGCTGGACGACGTGCACCGCTACCTGCGCGGGGTGGAGTACCGGCTGAACAAGCTGCCGGAGAACCCGCGCCGCGACCAGGTGAACATGGCCAAGGTCGAGCAGATGCGCCAGGCCGTGGACAGGCTGCGCGGAAGCATCGGCCACGGCCGTGCGTCCGACCCGGACGTGGTGGAGCTGCGCTGGATGCTGGAGGAGTACCGGATCAGCCTGTTCGCCCAGGAGCTGCGTACGGCCTACCCGGTCTCGGACAAGCGCATCATGAAGGCGATCGAGGCGGCCAAGGCGGTGGGCCGGAAGTAGTCCCCTCTCCCCGGTTGATCTTGTACTTATAGCGAGGTTCGAGCGCCCAACCTCGCTATAAGAGCTCGCGCGGTTAGGGGCACAGGCCCGGAGGCACAGGTTCCCGCTGCTAGCATTTGCAGCATGTCAGCCGCTTCGTGCTCGGCCGCTTGCGCGGCAGTGACCAGGACGTCCCGCTAGCGGCGGGACGTCCGGCTCACAGCAACACCTCACCTGGAACGTCCAGCCGCTTCGTGATCCATCCGGAGCGGCCCTTTGTGCTGCTCGTAACGCTTCAGAGCGACGGAGCAATCGATGCTTTCAGGCACTTCCTCTTCCCGCGGGCAAAGCCCGTCCTCCATGCGCGCATGGCTCGTGCTGTGCGCGATGTCCATGCTGCAGTTCTTCATCGCGGTCGACGTGACCGTGGTCAACATCGCGCTGCCCTCGATCGGCGCGGACTTCGGCGTCGAGGGCCACTCCCTGACCTGGGCCGTGGTCGGTTACACCATCACCGGCGGCGGGCTGCTGATGCTCGGCGGCCGGCTCGGTGACCTTCTCGGCCGCCGCCGCACCCTTCTGGTCGGCACGACTCTCTTCGGCGCGGCTTCCCTGCTGGCGGGCCTGGCCCCATCCTTCCCGGTCCTGGTCGCCGCGCGCCTGCTCCAGGGAGCCGGCGAGGCCGTCGCGCTGCCCGCGGCGATGGCGACCATCGTGCTGCTCTTCCCTGAGGGCCCGCGCCGGTCGCGCGCCCTGAGCGTGTGGGCCGCCGTGGCCAGCTGCGGCCTGGTTCTCGGGTTCGCCCTGTCGGGGATCATCACCGCCCACCTGGGCTGGCGCTGGATCTTCCTGATCTCGGTGCCGTTCATCCTGGTCGTGATCGTGGCCGCGCTCGTCCTGGTCCCGGCAGACCGGTCCGCGTCTCGTGAGCGGGTCCGACTGGACCTTCCGGGCTCGCTCCTGCTGACCGCGTGCCCGCTGCTGTTCGTCTACGCCGCGGTCGAGGCGGGCGAGCCTGCGACCAATCCGTGGGTGAGCGTGGCCGCGCTGGTCGGCGCGGTGCTGGCCGCTGTCGGGTTCGTGCGGGTCGAGTCGAGGTCGCCGAACCCGCTGGTCCCGCTGACGTTCTTCGCGGACCGCGCTCGGCTGCGTGCGAACCTGACGACGATGCTGCTCAGCGGTGCGTTGTCGACCTCGTTCCTGCTGTTCACCTTCTACCTGCAGGACAGGCTCGGTATCGGGCCTCTGGGGGCAGGCCTCACGATGCTGCCCCTGGCCGTGGCGCTGATCGCGGCATCGGTGCTCGTGCCCCGGCTGCTGGGATGCTGGGGCGCGCGTGCGTGCGTGCTGGCCGGGCTCGCGGCTGCTGCGGGCGCGATGGCTGTGGTCGCGCTCGTGGCCGTCCTGGGCGGCGGGGCGGCATGGCTGCTCCCGGCGATGCTGCTGATCGCAGCGGGCATGGGCTTCGGACTCGTGGGTCTGCAGTACATCGCGGTCAGCGGGACCACTGACGAGGACGCCGGGATCGCCTCCGGCGTCCAGCGAGCAGCAGACCAGCTCGGCGGAGCAGCCGGTGTGGCTATCTACGTAGGTCTCGGGTTCGCCCCGGCCCTGCACGCCGGAGACCCGTTCGTGATCGCTGCGGTACTCGCCGTCATCGGGCTGATCGTCGGTGCCGTGGTCATCTCCCGGTCGCCGGCCACCGCGGTGGGGCAGCCACAGGCCGGGTAGCAGAGCAGGCTGCCGCGCCGCGCCCAGACGGCTGCGGCGCGGCAGCCCCTCCCCTTCGCTCCGCCGACGACGATCAGAAGACCACGTGCCCGTCCTGCCCACCTTCATCGCTGACCCTCTGTGGGAGCAGTTCCAAGCGCTGCTTCCCGAACGGAACATCAACCACCCTCTGGGTTGCCACCGGCCGCGCATCCCTGACCGGGTCGTCTTCGGCAAGCTTCTGGCCCGCCTCGTCCTGGGCGGCAGCTATCAGCAGCACGCCGACGAGTCCTGCTCGGCGACCACGATGCGCGCCCGGCGCGAAGAGTGGATCCGCGCCGGCGTCTTCGAACAACTCCACCACCTGGCCCTGGAGGCCTACGACTAGGCCGTCGGCCTCGACCTGCACAACCTCGTGGTCGACGGATGCATCGTCAAAGCACCGTGCGGAGGAGAAAACACCGGCCGCAGCCCTGTCGACCGCGGCAAATCAGGTCTCAAGAGATCGGTGCTCGTGGACGGCGGCGGAATTCCGGTCGGATGGGTCCTGGCCGGGGCCAACAGGAACGACTCCCCGCTCCTGCGTCCCACGCTGGAGACTCTCGCCGTGCTCGGGTTCTGGCTTCCAGAGGTCATCACAGTCCACCTGGACGCAGGCTACGACTCGGCTCGGACCCGGGATCTGCTCGCCGAGCTGGGCTGCACCCCGAACATCACTCCTCAAGGAACCTTCCTACCTATCAGCCACACTCATCGATGGGTCGTTGAGCGGACCAACTCATGGCACAACCGAGGGTTCTCGGCGCTGGCAAAGGTGACCGACCGGCAGGGGTGTGTGCAGAACGCCTGGGTCGCGCTGGCCAGCGCAGTCATCATCATCCGCCGCCTGGTCCGTCAGTCCTGGAACCGCTACAGGTGGGACGCTCGCCCTGTCCGGTGCCCTTGACCCACACGCCCTATCCGCGCGACCTCTAAGTACAAGATCACCGCAGACGGAGTGGGTTTCCCACAGGTGCGATGCGTGTTGGCGCGTCGGGCACCGCGCATCTGCGCTATGGGCTCGGTGGTGACTGACGGTTGACGAAGGCGCTCGGGAGAGCGGGCAGCGGTGTCCGTTCGGATCAGGCCTCGTCGCGCCGGAAGAGGAAGAGCCCGTACTGTGCCTCGGGATCCCGCCACCGGGCCCGCAGGCGGAAACCGTGCGCTTCCACCTCGCGGGTCAGCTGTCGGACGCCGAACTTCGCCGAGTAGCCGACGTTGAGGAACTGCCCGCGCGGTATGCGCAGTGTGAGTCCGAGTCCCGGTACGGGCACCGTCCGGTCGGCTCGGGCGCGAAGACGCCCCTCCACGGTGGAGGTGTCCGCGTTGTAACAGGCCTCCGGGACGAAGTCGTCGAGCACGAAGTCGGCGCCGTAGCGGCGATTGAGCTGGGTGAGGTAGTTGAGCCGGAAGTCGGCAAAAGCCGAGTGCCCGGCGGGATCGTTGTAGCAGGTCTCCAGGACCTCGCGGCTCTTGTCCAGATCGGCGGAGACCAGGAAGCCCTCGCCCGGGCCCAGGCAGCGGGCGACCTCGCCGAGCAGGCTGTCACGTTCCTCGCGCGTGGCGTTGCCGAAGCTGCTGCCGAGGAAGACGACCGCGAGCTGCTCACCGGGGTGGGTGCGCAGCCAGTCGAGACCGGCTTCGTAGCGCCCCCACAGGCCCGTGACCTCCAGGCGGTCCAGCTCCGAGCACAAGGCGCCGCTGGACCGCAGCATTCCCCGGTCGACGTCGATCGGAAGGTAGGTGGTCTCACGTAGGCGCACGCAGTGCTCCAACAGCAGCCGTGTCTTCTTCGCACTTCCGCTACCCAGTTCCGCGATCCGCCCGCAGGCGAGCAGCTCGGCTATCTCCGGGGAGTGGCGCTCCAGCAGGCCGCGTTCCACGCGGGTCAGGTAGTACGTGGGCAGCTCGGTGATCTGTTCGAACAGTTCGGAACCGACCGCGTCGTAGCCGAGCCAGGGCGGCAGCCGGGGCGGCGTCTGCTGGAGGCAGTCGCGCACGACCGTCTCCTCCGGCACCGCGTCGCCCCGGTCGGCGACCGGGAGGACGCCGGCTCGCACCGCTGGTCCAGGTGGTCTCATGGTCTCCCCCCGTCCACCCTGTGGCGAAAGCTCGACTCGCCGCGGTTCCAGTGGCGCAACAGGCGGTCCTCCAACCGGGCGGCCAGGAACGTGCTACTGCGGATTCCGAACACGACGTCGGAGGCCAGCCCGGGTTCGGCGCTCAGCAGCGGTGCGAGCACCTCGCGCCGGACGAGTTGCTCGTGCACCGCGTCGGCTTCGACGTGCTCGGCGTAGAACCGGATGGCGGCCGGACCGCAGCCCAGCCTCCGCATGGCTTTGACCAGCCGGTCCGAGCCGGGGGAGGAGGTGAGTTCGACGGTGGCGAACTGCCCGATCAGCGCCGCACGCAACCCGCGGTGCAGCCCGCACAGCGACATGAAATTGACCTCGGCCAGCATTTCGGCGGGAGCGGAGTCGAGATAGGCGCCATAGGCTGCGGAGAGGCCGAGCTCGGTCATCATGTCGGCGAAGAGCTTGGAGTGCGCCCGCTCGGGATCTCCCGCACCGTACTCGTCGTGCTGCACCGTCACGAGGGCGGCCTTGGGCGGGCCGTCCAGGCGCGGGATGACGAAGGTCTGCGGGTCGGCCTCCTTCAGGTGGTAGAGCGAGCGGTGTGCGACGTACTCGCGCAGTTGCCACAGTTCCCCGTGGCGGCGCAGGTGATGGGAGACGCCGAACGCGTCGACGTGTTCGACGAGGAGTCCACCGAGCTCGCTCTCGACGTCCGCACCGGCGGGCACGTCGTCTCTGAGCGCGCCGAGGAAGGCCCCTTCCAGCTCGGCGCGGATCGTCAGCAGCGCCGGGTCCCATTCGCGGTCGGCGTCGACTTCCCCGAACCCGCGGTAGTGGGGTTCGTAGCAGCAGTAGAGGGCCAGTTGGAGGTCCTCGCCGTAGGGCGGGGACCCGTCCACGGCAGGAAGCTCGGGCCGGTTCCCACGCAGTGCGCACAGAACCGCCTCGGAGACCGGGCCGCGAGGGGCGGGAAGTGTCGGCGCCTTCGGCATCGTCGCGGTCATGGGCCGTGCTCCTCACCCTCTGTGTCACGTACACGTCGGCGGTGGCTGGTATCGCAGAACGGGCGGCGCCGGCTGCGGCCGCAGGCGCACAGCGCGGTGACCGCCCGGTCGCTGTGCACGCGCGTTCCGTCGGACATCTCCACGTCGACCGGGCCGTAGACGAGGATCGGGCCCTCGTCGGTGACGATGACCCGGCGATGGGCCTCAGCCATGGTGCGCCTCGATGACCACGAGCCTCTCCTCCACCTGGTCGGGGCCGAGCAGCCCGCGGGCGCGCAGTGCCGGAGCACGTGCCCGCAGGACCGGCCCGAACGGGACGTGGGTCCTCGCGAGGACCTCAGGAGCCAGCCCGGCCTCCTTGAGCTGGTCCAACGTGATCTGCTCGTCGGCGAGCTCGGACTGCACGAGCAGTAGCGCGCCGTCCTCGCTGAGCACCGAGGACACCCCCGCGCAGATGCGGTCCAACAGGAGCCGCCCGTCCGCTCCCGCGTCCCAGCACCTCGCCATCCGGTGACGGGGCGGCAGCAGGCCGGCGGCGGGCATGTAGGGCGGGTTGGCGAGCACGAGGTCGAAGCGACGCGGGGCCACGGGAGCGAACAGGTCACCGCGCCGGACCGTCGCCGGGACCCCGTGCAACCGGCTGTTGACCCAGCTCGCCAGTACTGAGCGCCGCGACAGGTCGATCGCGGTGAGGCTGGCCGCGCCTGCGCGGAAGGCCTCGATGCCCAGCGCCCCGGTACCCGAACCGACGTCGAGGACCGAGCGGTCGGCGACCTGGCCGCGCCGGCGCAGCACGGCACGGAGCAGTGAGGTGTCCTCCTGCGCTGGGTAGACGCCCGGCGGCCTTACTAGCAGCATGCGAGCACCACTACCCGGCCTCCCCACCACCAATCGCGCCCGCTGAGCATCCCGTGCAACGAGTGGTGGCCTTGGGTGACCGTAGGCCAGACGGTGCGGACGTGTCCGAGCAGGAGCAGGACCAGGCCGGAATCGGCCCCGTTTTCCCCGGTGATCTTGTACTTATAGCGAGATTCGAGCGCCGAGCCTCGCTATAAGTACAAGATCAACGCAGGTGGAGGGGTTGTACACAGGCGGGTCCGTCCCATAGCGCCCGGAGCCCGGACCGCGGATAGTGGGTCCATGGCACACCTCCCACAGCGATCGGGCGGCGGCCCCCTCGCCGCGGCCAACGGAACCGCGCTGCGCCAGTACGGGGTCCTGAGCTGGCAGCAGGCCCACGCCCACGGACTGCGCCAGGCCGACATACGCTGCCTGCTCCGCGGTGGTGAGTGGGGGCGGCCGTACCGACAGGTGTACTCGGTGCGCTCCCTACTCCCGCCCGCCGGCAGTACCGACAGGCTCCGCAGCAGTGTCATGGCCGCACAACTGGCCCTGGGCCCGTGCTCCTTCGCCGGGGGTGAGACCGCCGCACTCCTGTGGAACATGCAGGGGCTCCCGCCCTGGAACGGCGACGACGTCCACATGGTCATCCCGGCGCTCGGAGCCCAACGCCACGTCCACGGCATCACACTGCACAGCTGGGACACCCCTCCCGAGGAGATCACCGAGGTAGGCGACGGCATCAGGATCACCCGCCCGGGTCGCACGCTGCGCGACACCCTGCTGAGAGTGGGCCGGAACACCGCCGTGTGCCTGATGGACTCGGCCCTGAACCAGGGGCTCGTCAGGCAGGAGGAGGTCCAGGAGCTGGAGGAGGCCAACCGGGGCCGCAAGGGCTGTGTGAACGTGCGCCGATGGTGGTCCCTGGCTGACTCCCGGTCCCAGAGTGCGTTGGAGACGAGAGTCCGCCTGGTCTGCGTCGACGGCGGTCTGCCTCCCGACGAGCTGCAACGCCGCTTCGTGGACGGATGGGGCAGGACGATCGCCATGGCCGACTTCTGGTGGGAGGCGGCCGAGCTCATCGGTGAAGCCGACGGTCTCGGCCCGCACGGCAACCCGCGTGCCCTCGCCCGGGACCGGGAGCGGCAGAACGCCCTCCAGCGGTGGCACCCCCATGTCCGGATCGCCCGCTTCACGTGGAAGGACCTCAAACGGCCCGAGTACATCCTGGCGACCGTCGCCAACGCCGGACGCTGACATTTCGCCTCTGGCGCGTTCACTGGTTCCGGCATCGCTGCGTACGGCACGGGGGGGCTGGCAGCTGGCCGCGAGTGGGAGCCCCACGGCGGTCGGGTGACCGCCGCGCCTGTAGCATGCGCCCTGTGGTTCAGACCACCGACGGGTGCGAGACACAGGCGCGAGGGAAACGAGGATCCCGGTGGGCGAAGCGGTGGACGGACGGCGGCTC
The DNA here is from genome assembly GCF_056312425.1 of Nocardiopsis sp. TRM 82005. Classification (NCBI taxonomy): domain Bacteria; kingdom Bacillati; phylum Actinomycetota; class Actinomycetes; order Streptosporangiales; family Nocardiopsidaceae; genus Nocardiopsis; species Nocardiopsis sp. TRM 82005. The sequence goes on along the minus strand of NZ_JBWDTQ010000023.1, from coordinate 9,449 downwards.
CTGCTGGTGGGCACCTACACCCCCGACTCCGAGCCTCCGGGGGAGGGCGCCGGGGTCCACCGGGTCTGGTTCGACCCCATGACGGGGGAGATGGCCGACGGCGGCGTGGCCGCCCGCACCCCCGGGCCGTCGTTCCTGGCCTTCCACGAGGACCCGCCCACGGTGTACGCGGTCAACGAGCGCGCCGAGGGCACCGTCGCCGCCTTCCGGGTCGACGGGCAGGCCCGGCTCACCGAGCTGGGGCAGGCCCCCACCGGCGGCGGATCTCCCTGCCACGTGCTGGACCTGGGCTCCGAGCTGGCGGTCACCAACTACGCCAACGGCGTGGCGACCGTGTACGGACTGGAGAAGGACGGCACGTTCACGGCCGGGGCGGCGGAGTTCGCGCACACCGGGACCGGGCCGGTCGCCGACCGCCAGGAGGGACCGCACGCGCACAGCGCCGCCGCTCCCGACGACCGCCACGTGCTCGTGGTCGACCTGGGCACCGACGAGCTGCGCGTCATCCGCGACGGCGAGCAGACCGGTACGGTCGTGCTGCCCCCGGGCACCGGCCCCCGGCACGCGGCCGTCTCGGGGGAGTACCTCTACGTCGTCGGCGAGCTGGACTCGCGGGTGCACGTCCTGCACTGGGACCCCGACACCGGCACGGGGGAGTACCTCGGCTCGGTCCACGCCACCGGCGAGGAGGCCGCGGGCGACAACTTCCCCGCCGAGATCCTCACGAACGGCGACCACGTGTACGTGTCCAACCGGGGGGCCGACTCCGTCGCGACCATCGCCGTCCGGGACGGGGGCGCACGCCTGGAACACGTGGCCAACACCCCCGCAGGAGGGCCGTGGCCGCGCAACTTCACCGTCGTGCGCGGCCACCGCGAGGAGCCCGACCACCTGGTCGTGGCCGCCCAGAACGGGGACTCCCTGGCCTCCCTGCTCATCGACCCCGACACGGGCGTCCCCGCCGACACCGGCCACCGCCTGCGCGTCCCCGTTCCCGTGTGCGTGCTCCCGGTGCCCATCACCCGCATCCGCCGCGCCGAGGCCGCCCGGGACTGACGGGAACACCGCCACCGGGTGCCGCTTCCGCGCCCGTGAGCCGCCACCGGGCGCGGGGCCGGTCACGGGAGCCGAAGAGGCTCACGTGTGGTCCTCGACCCGGAAGGGGACGGTCTCCTCCCCGGCGCGGGCTTCGATCACCGCGCCGTCGGCGATGTCCCCCGTCTCTTCCAGGTACGCGGCGAACACCAGGACCAGGCCGCGGTCGGTCGCCGTCCCCTCCGGTCCGGCCGGTCCAGTGGTCATACCTTCCCCTCTCTCGCCGCATGACAGGGCTCGAAACTATCCGAAAACTTTCGGCGCCAGTGGCCTGGTATCCGCGCCCCGAATCGGGGTATTCCGTGTCATTTTCAGATTCACCGGCCATAGATCGCTACTGACCAGGGGATCTGCTTCCTTGGCGAGGATTAATCTAACCGAAATTTTCCGGAAACCATTGACAACCCGGCGGGGGCGGGCAAATACTCTCACACACGGCAATCAGCCAAACCCGCCGCGTTATACGACGCCGAGCGCGGTGGCCGTCCCCTGGCCACCGACGACCCCTCCGGCTCGTATCGCGCTGGCTGACCCCCCTGCCAACCTTCGCAAGGAGGAAACATGTCAACGGAAGACACCCCCACCCCCCACCTCCCCCAGATCAGCCGCAGAGGACTCATCGGCGGTGTCGGCGCACTGGCGCTGGCAGCGCCCGCGCTCATGGCGGTGCCCGGTATCGCCCACGCCCAGACCATCACCCAGAACCAGACCGGCACCCACAGCGGCTACTACTACTCGTTCTGGACCGACGGCGGCGGCTCGGTCTCCATGACCCTGGGCAACGGCGGCAACTACAGCACCCAGTGGAGCAACACCGGCAACTTCGTCTGCGGCAAGGGCTGGAGCAACGGCAGCCGCCGGAACGTGAACTACTCGGGCAGCTTCAACCCCTCCGGCAACGGATACCTGTGCCTGTACGGGTGGACCTCGAACCCGCTCGTGGAGTACTACATCGTCGACAGCTGGGGCACCTACCGGCCCACGGGAGAGCACCGGGGCACGGTCTACAGCGACGGCGGCAACTACGACGTCTACCGCACGATGCGTTACGACTCCCCCTCCGTCGAGGGCACCCAGACCTTCCCCCAGTACTGGAGCGTCCGGCAGTCGAAGAGGGTGGGCGGGACCATCACCACCGGCAACCACTTCGACGCCTGGAACAGGGCCGGAATGAACCTGGGCGGCTTCGACTACTACATGATCATGGCCACCGAGGGGTACCAGAGCAGCGGCAACTCCAACATCTACGTGGGCTGACGGACCTCCGGTCCCCGGCGGGGTCGTTGGCTCCCGGAACGTCAACGCCCCCCGGCCACAGGGGCGCCCGTGACCACGGTGGCCCGAGACACCCCTGATCCCCGGTGCCCGAGGGGCGGAGCCGAACGGCTCCGCCCCCTTTTTCGCGTGTGCGTGTCCCGCGCCCCGGCGATGCGGTTGCCTCCGCCCCCGTCGCCGACGGCCCCGGAAGCCGCAACCACGGGAGGTCTTCTAGCATCGGACACAGCGAGTGAAGCGGCGGCACGGGCATCGACGCCGGCACCGGCCTGCCCGCGAACGTTCCCGGCTTTGACGGCAGCGGCTCGCCCGTGTTCAACCTGGACCTGGACCGGTTCACCGGCGGCAACGCCGCCTCCGGCCGGCTCGCCGACGTCAGCTCCGCCCTCAACCGGCTGCTCGGCCACACCCAGGGCTCCCCGCCCACCGGTGAGGGAACGCCCGACGGCCCCAGGGCCCGACCCGCCTCCGGCACCTCTGATGCCGCCGGGGAGCGGCCCGCGCGCGGGCCCCGGCCGAACAGAAGACAGGACGAGGGCTCCCAGGACTCGGGCGAGGGTGCCGGGGCCGATCCCACCGCCCGGCAGCTCCAGGACACCGAGGATCTTCTGGAGGAGCTCTACCCCTCCTTCGACCTGGACGAGCTCACAGACACCGAACGCCGTGTCCTCGCCGAGGAGGGCGACGCCTCACGCGGCCCCGAGCTGGGCCCCTCCCAGCAGGCCGAGCAGGCGGGCCTGGACCCCTCGCTCAACTCCGTCTTCTCCGACGGGCGCGCCCTGGCCTCGGACTACCCAGCCTGGGAGGTCGGCCCGGGCACCGACGGCCCGGACTCGGCCGGGGTGCCCGCCCACGCCGGCGGCGGCAGCCCCGACACCCTGACCGCTTCCCGGGACCTGCCGGGCGCCACGCCGAGCTCCCGGGTCGATCTCACCGGCATCGGCGGCGACCGCTTCCCCGATCACCACCGCGACGGAAGTCCCAACACCCACAACCCCGACGGCCGCGGTGCCGACCACCGCCACGACGGAAGCGCTGGCGATCGCGGCCCGAACCTGCGCGACGATTCTCCAGCAGCCCGCACCAGCGCTGACGGAGGTACTCCCCACGACAGCAGATCTCCGGTTCTAGAGGATTCAGACATATCTGATTCCCGCAAAAGAGGAGAGGCAAAATATACTACCGGAAATGATTCCCCAGAACATTCAGGAGGACCACAACTTCCAACAGGACATGAAGGCACGGAGACAGAAGCAGGGGGGAACCGCCCAGAGGGCGAAGAGTACACACAGAGGACCAGTAATGGCCCCCCTGACCCCGAGGGCATGGAAAAGAAAGACGATCACGACACACGAGAGGAAGAAGACGCCAGCAATCCCGCCAAGGAAGAACAGCCACCCGAGAGCGAGGGAAAGAAGAAGCGAAGCATACCAGAAGCCGTCCTAAAGAGAATGGAGGAAGGCAACGCCTTCAATAGAAAGAGAGAGCCATACTATGAGAGCAATGGCGGACACAACGAACTGAGAGTAGGAGACATAACAGAGAAAGGTGGACGCCAGTCGGTGGACTCATACGTCCCCGGACAGGAAATTGTATCCAGGAAGCACACACAGATATCAAAGGTCCAACCCGGCACCTTCGAAGGTTACCTGAACGAACTTGCAGAAAAATACAAACCAGGAACCAAGATCCCCGACACACCAAGAAACCGGCATATTGCCCCGCATCTGATCGGGAAAGCAATGAAGGGGAACATGACCCTAGAAGTACCAGTCCAGAGGGATCCGCCTCCCAACAGGGCACTTGAGGCCGCAGCTGAAAGAGGTATCATCGTAAGAGACGAGAACGGCAAGGTTTGGCGACCAGTAAAACCCGACGAGGACACGCCAGACCAAGGAGAAAGCAAATGACAAAACCAGGCGGCCGGGAAGTTTCTTACTGCACTCGATGGAATCCAGTGCTGAAAAAACCGCTGGAACCCCTGACGGCAGAAGAGGCATCGGAGAGAAGCCAGCAGGGGGACGAGTACACGGTCCTGGTCAACTCTGACAAAGGTGACACCTGGCCGGTACTGATAGAGATCATGTGGGAAAACGGACATGCCGAAGTAAAATTCCTGGACCACTTGGGACGAGAAAAGGCATCCTACATATTCCAGAGGGAGAGTGGTGACCTTCTTTTCCTGCGAAGTCGCTACTACTGGGAATACGGAAGCGAAGACCCCGACCTACATACATTTGACGCCGTGGAAATCAACGAGATCCACGAAGATCCAAACGGCTACATGAAACACATAGCCATCGACAAGAAAAGCAACACAAAGGACACCACCGAGTACAGGGATATGCCAAACGAAATCAACTGGGAGTCGATCCCACAGTTTGGAAAATGGGACTCCATATCCAGGTTCGAAAGGTGAGCGGACAGGCCCCATCCAAATTTAGCGACACAGAGGGCTCATCTCGAAAGCCATCATCATGCTTGGCCAGGTGCTTGTAGCGGATGAGGATGCAGGCGATGCCGAGCATGGCCGGGAAGGTGAAGGCCTTGCGCTCCCAACGCACATTCAGCCTTCGGTAGGAGCCCAGCCAGGCGGATCGAGCGCTCGACCTTGTACCGATGCCGTCCCAGTCGTTGGGAGGATTCGATCCCGGTACGGGCCAGGCGCCCCCGATCCCGCACTCGCGCAGCCAGCGGCGCCGCTCCCTGGAGCAGTAGGCCTTATCGCCGTGGAGCTTCGCCGGACGTCCCCGCCGGGGAGCGGCCAGCGCGCGGGCCCCGGCCTGAAGCCCTCCCAGCAGGCCGAGCAGGCGGGGCTGGACCCCTCGCTCAACTCCGTCTTCTCCGACGGGCGCGCTCTGGCCTCGGACTATCCCGCCTGGGAGGCCGGCCCGGGCACGGGCGGCCCGGACTCGGCCGGGGTGCCCGCCCACGCCGGCGGCGGCCCCGACACCACCAACCCCAACGACCGCGGTGCCGGCCACCGCCACGACGCGAACTCCGGCGATCGCGGCCCGAACCTGCGTGACGACGGGCCCGGTGCCACCAACCGCACGGATGTCACGCCCTCCCGGGACGGGGACATTCCCAGGGACCGGGACACGTCCAGGAATGACTCCACCGACCGCCGTACCACGGGCGAGACCTCCACCCGCTCGGACAGGAGTGACGGTGAGCGTTCCGGCCCGAACCGTGACGGTCTCGACGGAGCCAGGATCGATGAGGACGGCCGCCGGCACTCGGCCTCCGGACCGCATGATCCCGAAACGCCGGATACACGCCGCGACAACGACACGACCCGGTCGTCTTCCGGGGACAGAGCAGACAGCAAGACGGAAGAACCCATCCCGGTTCCCAGGACACGGGAGGAAGCTCAGGCGAGCGCCCGCGAAATCCTCAATACCATGAATCTCGGCAAGGGCACCGACTTCATGAAGAACTTTGTCGACCTGGTCAACAATAAGAAGTACGAAGGCCTACTGGAGAGGGCTTTCTACAACAGTCTCGGACACAGGTACAGAGAAGGCATCACTATCAACGGTGAGCCCCCTTCCCAGCCTAACGAGGACCGATCCGAGCGACCCCTGGATAGCCAGGGATCTCCTTCCCCCTCCCGCCCAAATACCTGCCGGGGACGATCAGGGGTACACGATCAGGAATCGACAGCAAGAACCTCCGTAAGCTGGACTCATTCGCCGATCTTCGGCAGATCTAACTCAATGCGTACAACCCGCTGAACAAGATCGTCAAGGGCATCAAAGACAGGATCAAGAACAGCAAACCTACATCCCTAGTCCAAGAGCTCGAAGCGGCACGCGAGGACCGCAGGCCCATGGGCAGAATGAAGAAGAGACTCACCGAGCAGTTTGGGGAGCGGGCTGCAGAAAGAACGGTCAGGGAAAACTTCACCGGATCCGAGGTCTCTTTCTAAGAGCCCATGCGGAAACCGAACGGAAGCGTCGTCAAGGACGCTCGGGGTAATGAGGTCACAACCACGTGGCGCGGGACTCTACCGGAGTTGGCGGAGAACCGGCCCCCTGACAACCCGAATCCCATCCCTACAGGTGAGAACGCCCCTAAAAATGGGAACGACCAGTTCGATCAGATCTGGCGCACCAAGGACGGGGGTTTTGTCATCGTAGAGGCCAAGAGTAGCCTTGGCACCGAACTCAACGAACGGACGGTTAAGTCCGGAGACGGACCCAAGCGCGTCAAACAAGGAACCCGTGAGTACTTTGACGATATCTTGGAAGCAATGATCGACCGCGGAGGAGAAGAAAAGAAGATCGCAAATAAAATCAAACGCACTCTGAACGAAAACGAAGGGAAGGTCCACTACGTAGAAGCCAAGGGGAATCCAGATAAATCTGGACAGTATCAAGGAAATGCCATGAGGTTCTTTAACATCAGAAGGGAATAAAATGAGCCTTCATGTACCTAGTCATGACCTCTCGCATCGTGTGGATTCTGACCACTGGGAGGAAAGTGCCGACAATCGAAACTATTGGCCTTCGTCCTTGGAGTCAAAGCCCAAATCGGTTGATCTCTCTTTGAGTACCTTGCATATGGATGTGATGTTCAGTACCGCTGCGGACCCCGAGGTGACACGCCTGGAGACCTGGGAGGCGTGGACCGCTGACATGCAGATGCACCATGCCCTGTTCGCAGTGGAAACCAACCTACCGGGTACTGATCTTGAGTTGATGGTCCACCACAGGATCCGACGGACCAAAGCAACCGGCCCCAGCTATGCCACCAGTGCCAGCAACTGGACCACCGCCTTCTTCCTCGCCGTCATCTGCCGCGACCAGAAGCGCTACCAAGAACTGTGCGAGATCCCGGTCGATCTCCTCCGCGAGGCCGGGCAGTCCCAGGGGACCCAGTACAACCCCTTCACCTATCACTGGATCTCCGCCCTCCAGGCATTCGTCCTCAACCGCCCCGGTCTGGGCGAGGAACTCCTGGCCGCGATGGAGCTGTCCACACCCGAACGTGTCGACTTCGGCGACACCGAACTCCTCGACGAACTCGCCTTCCCGCCGATGAACACCTTCCTTCGCCTGGTGGAGCGCGACAGCGACAGGTTCAACGAGGCCCTCGCCCAGGGCCTGGCGCTGCACCGTGGTTACTACACCGCCAACGAGGATCGGAGCCGCAGCATCAAGGGCGCGGTCCCGCTAAGCCTCCTGGCCATGGCATGCCTGGCCTACGACACAGCCGAGATCGATCCCGACTTCCACTTCGACGTCGAGTCCGGCTACCTGCCCAAGCACATCCTCCAGCGCTCCTGGTACGGCGAGTTCCCCGTCTGACAGACCGGCCCGAACTGCACAACGCGGAAGAGGAGACGGATGAGGTACTGAATCATCCACCGGATCCCTTGGCTTGCAGGGCTTGTCCAAGTTCCGTGATCGCTTGGCAGGTCTCTCAAGCAGCGGATTCGCCCGCGTATGATGTAGAGAGTCAGCGTCGACTGGACGCGAGGAGGCACGGCCGTCCTCTCCCAGTCCGTCGCTCTCTTCCCGAGCCCCGGACTGGACCCGAGCCCGGAGCCGACGCCCCCCGGATGCCGGTAGTCGGCAAACGTGTGTCGGGGGACGCGCCCGGAGCGGCATTCGGGTGTGTCCCCGAGACCGAGCCCGATCACGCCATCGGTTCACCAGGGGCCGTGGTAGGCCAGGTTCACGGCCAAGGCACCCGCCGACAGGCAGAAGAACACGGACCAAGGCCCCAATCGGTAGTCACGGACCCGCAGGTGGGCCCAGAGCGCACCGAGGAAGTACAGCACGAGACCGCCGGCGGCGAGTGCGCCCAGCACCGGCACGGCGAACCCGGCCAGCAGCCCCAGTGAACCCGCCGCCAGCAGAGTGCCCAGCGGGCGTATCCAGGAACGGGGCACGCGCAGCCTGTCCGCCTCGCTCTTGGGGTGGTCGTGGCCGACGAAGTTGGCGGCGGCGGCCAGACCGCTGACGGCCGAGGCGAGGAGGACGACCACGAAGTAGGTGGCGAACACGGGGCTCCTTCTGCGTGAGGATGACGGCTGGGTGGTCGCTCCATGGACGAGACGGCGCCCGGGAAGGTGACACGCTCTCCCCACCCCCTTCGGCTGGCCACCCCGCACGTCCTTCCGCCACGGGGCACGGTCACTCGCCTCGGAAGCCCAACCGTAGTACTAAATGGGAAATTGTCGTTCCCAATCACCATGACCGCTGGCAAGTCGGACAACGCGTGAAATGGTGAATAGGCGCTGAATCTGCAAGGCAAACGCGTGATAAAAAGTGAGCGCGGGGCCGGTGTCCTGCGTTAACGTGTCCCCTTGGGGGCAGAAGAGAGGGCCGTAGGGGCTCGGGAAGGATGCGGTCAGCCTTTGGCTGTCCGTATTTTCGCATATGGGGGGTTGGATCGTGTCACCGGCGAAAACCGAGGCGGAGGAACGTGAGGGAACAGTACCCAGGGGGACGATCGTCAACTGGTTGACGTCGACCGATCACAAGATCATCGGGTACATGTACATCATCACCGCCTTCGCCTTCTTCCTCGTCGGCGGCACTATGGCGGTGATCATCCGCGCGGAGCTGTTCGCCCCGGGCATGCAGATCGTGTCCAACGAGCAGTTCAACCAGCTGTTCACCATGCACGGCACGATCATGCTGCTGCTCTTCGCGACCCCGCTGTTCATCGGGTTCTCGAACGTGATCATGCCGTTGCAGATCGGCGCGCCCGACGTGGCCTTTCCCCGGCTGAACCTGTTCAGCTACTACCTGTTCCTGTTCGGCGGGCTGATCGTCATGGGGGGGTTCCTCTCTCCGGGCGGCGCGGCCAGCTTCGGCTGGTTCGCCTACACGCCGCTGTCGGACGCGGTCCGCTCACCCGAGATCGGCGGTGACCTGTGGATCCTGGGCCTGGTCGTCTCCGGTTTGGGCACGATCCTGGGCGCGGTCAACTTCATCACCACCGGCCTGTGCATGCGCGCGCCCGGTATGACGATGTTCCGCATGCCGGTCTTCACCTGGAACACGTTGCTCACCAGTGTCCTGGTGCTCATCGCGTTCCCGGTGCTGACCGCCGCCCTGGTCGCC
>NZ_JBWDTQ010000022.1:0-161476 GCF_056312425.1 Nocardiopsis sp. TRM 82005 | reverse complement strand
TGGAAAGCGTTGTGCGTTTCCGCTTTGTTGTGTCTTTACTTTATCAGGTGTTCCGCACCCCGCCAAATCGGCGGTTTGTGGTGTTCCTGTTCGGGGTAAAGCCCGTTTCGCTTCCGCGTTTCCTTGGGAGCGCCCCCTGAGCTTACCGGATCAAGAACACTGCCTGAACCAGTTCGCCTTGGAGAGAAGAATGCGCGCTACACGGTCCGGTTCCGAGGCGACCCCCGAAGGGCCGCTCGCCGTCCCGCAGCGACTCTTTCGAGTATAGGGAGGGAGGGGGCAAGCGTCAAGCTGAAGCCCGGATCGGGCGTTGAGCCCGGGTTCCGGGACCTCCTCGCCCCGTATGGGCGGCTTGTGACGGCCCCCGTGACGTACACGGTCCTCACACCAGGTCCGCGTGGTTACGTCGGCTTTATGTATCAGACAACGCAGGTCCTGCCCGGAAGATTCCCTCGCGAAACCCTCATCCTCCTGCAAACCTCCGGAGGCCGGCAGGGGATGCGCCGCGGGCCGAAACCGGGTGGGCCCCGGCCCGCGGTGCGTGTCAGCCGTCGAGGACGACGCCGCCGATGTTGCGCTTGCCCTTGCGCAGCACCACGAAGCGCCCCTGGAGCACGTCCTCGGCGCTGAGCGTGGCCTCCACGTCGGTGACCTTGGCGTTGTTCACGTAGGCCCCGCCCTCCTGGATGGCGCGGCGGGCCGCGGACTTGCTCGGCGTCAGGCCGCTCCGCGCGAACAGGTCGACCACGAGCAGCTCGTCCACGGAACCGCTGACCTCGGCCTTGGGCACCTCGGCCAGAGCGGCGTCCAACGTGCGGGCGTCCAGGTCGGACAGATCAGCCCGACCGAACAGGGCCAGGCTGGCCTCCTTGACCTTGCGGCACTCCTCCTCGCCGTGCACCAGCGTGGTGAGGTCCTCGGCCAGGGTGCGCTGGGCGGCGCGGGCCTGCGGACGCTCCTCGGTCTGGCGCTCCAGCTCCTCGATCTCGCTCCGGCCCCGGAAGCTGAAGGTCCTGAGGTAGCGCGCCACGTCGCGGTCGTCGGCGTTGAACCAGAACTGGTAGAAGGCGTACGGCGATGTGAGCTCGGGATCGAGCCAGACGCTGCCGGACTCGGTCTTGCCGAACTTGGTACCGTCCGCCTTGGTGAGCAGGTTCGTGGTCAGCCCGTGCGCCTGGCCGTGCGGCTCGTTGCCGTCCATCCTGCGTACCAGGTCCAGGCCGGCGGTGATGTTGCCCCACTGGTCGGAGCCGCCGGTCTGCAACGTGCAGCCGTAGCGCCGGTAGAGCTGCACGTAGTCGTAGGACTGGAGCAACACGTAGCTGAACTCGGTGTAGCTCATCCCCTCGCCGTCGAGGCGGCTCTTCACCGTCTCCCGGGCGAGCATCTGGTTGATACTGAAGTGCTTGCCAACGTCACGCAGCAGCTCGATGGCGTTGATCTCACCGAGCCAGTCGGCGTTGTTGGCGAGGACCGCGTCGGTCGGTCCCGGCTGTTCGTCCTCGGGGGTGAAGCGCAGGAACGCGGACAGCTGCCCGGCCAGGTTGCCGACCCAGCCCTGCACGGTCTCCAGCGAGTTGAGCTGGCGCTCGGAGCTGGGCTTGGGATCACCGATGAGACCGGTGCCGCCGCCGACCAGGGCAACCGGGCGGTGCCCGGCCTGCTGGAAACGGGCCAGGGTCAGGATCTGGGTGAGGTGGCCGACGTGCAGGCTGCCCGCCGTCGGGTCGAATCCGCAATACAGAGTGATCGGACCATCGGCGAGCGCCTTGCGCAGTGCGTCAAGGTCGGTCGTCTGCGCGAGCAGGCCGCGCCACTGGAGTTCGTCGATGATGTCGGTCACTGTGTTGCTCTCTGTTTGTGTAGGCGGGCCCGTAAGGGCTCGATCTGCCTTGAAGTGTAGGCCGGATGCTGCGAATGGGCACCCGGTTTTGACCCGCTTCCACGCTATCGGCTGCCCCCGAGTCGCTGTTCACGGGCCTGCTCCCCGGATCGATCGCGGACCTGCGAAGAACCCCGGTCGACTCCTTGCCCTATTTGGCTAATTAGATTAGCTTCTTAGCTACAGGGATAAGCCAGAACGTGAGGAGCTCCCCGATGCACCACCTCATGCGCCCCCGGGGGCGCATCGCCTACGACCTCTACGGGGCGGAGAACCCCGGCCCCCTCGTGGTCTGCGTGCCCGGCATGTTCGACCACCGGGCCTCCTTCCGCTTCGTCGGTGCCGGTCTGGCCGAGGCCGGATACCGGGTCGCCGCCATGGACCTGCGCGGCCACGGTGACAGCGACACCACCTTCGAGGTCCACACCAACCGGGCGGCGGCCACCGACGCCATCGCGCTCGCCGAGGAGTTGGGCGGGGAGAACGTGGTGATGGTCGGCAACTCCATGGGCGGTGCGGCCGTGACCATCGCCGCGAAGGAGCGGCCCGACCTGGTAGCGGGGATAGCCCTGCTGGCGCCCTTCCTCCGCCAGCCCCACCTCCACCTGTTCGTTCGGATCGCGCTGCGGCTCATGCTGGTACGGCTGTGGGGGCCCCGAGCGGTGACGGGCTACTACGACAGCCTGAACACCGGACGCACCCCCGAGGGGCACCGGGAACACCTGGACCGCATCCTGGGGATGCTGCGTCCGGCCGACAGGTACCGAGCCGTGTACGACACCATCTACGCACCCAGCGAGGAGGTCCTGGAAGCCGCGGAGCTGCGGGTCAGGTCCGTGGTGATCGTGGGCGAACAGGACTCCGACTGGAAGGACCCGCGAGCGGAGGCCGAATGGGCGGCCTCGGTGGTCCACGGCCCCGCCGTGATGGTGCCCGAGTGCGGCCACTATCCCCAGTCCCAGCGGCCCGACGTGGTCGTGCCCGCCCTGGAGGCCCTGCTCGGGGAGGTCGTGTCCAGTGCCTAGGGCGGGTCTGACCCCGGCGCTGGTGGCCGAGGAGGCGGCGCGGTTCAGCGACGAGGAGGACTTCCACTCCCTGTCCCTGGCCTCGGTCGCCAAACGACTCGGGGTCGCTACCCCCAGCCTGTACAAACACGTCGACGGACTGGCGGGGCTGCGCCGGGAGGTGGCGCTGCTGGGCGCGAACGGACTCGGTGAGTGGGTCCAGAGTGCCGCCGTGGGCCGCTCCGGCCCCGACGCGCTGCGCGCGACGGCTGAGGCCTACCGCCGTTACGCGTACACCCACCCGGGGCGCTACACGGCCCTGCAGCAGCTGCCCCGGCTGGCCGGGGCCGAGGCGGATCTGACCACCGACCCCGTGCGGGTACTGGCGGCGGTGCTGCGCGGCTTCGGGGTCCCCGAGGACCAGATGGTGCACGCGATCCGGGTCCTGCGCAGCGCACTGCACGGGTTCGTGGACCTGGAGACCCGCGACGGCTTCGGGCTTCCGGAGGACGTGGACGATACCTACGCGTTCCTGGTGGAGGGCCTCGTGCGCGCCCTCCGGCAGTGGCCCGGCACGGCGGAACGAACGAACACGGAACGGAGCCGTGACTGATGCTGGCCGGGCACTTCGGGGTAGCGGGGATCGTCAGGGCCTGGCGCCCGGCGCTTCCCATGGGTGCGCTTCTGGTGGCGGCACAACTACCCGAACTGGTCTTCCTGCCGTTGTCCATGCTGGGGGTCGAGAGCGCGGAGCCGGCCGAGCCCGGCCTGAGCGGATACGGGTCCCTCCTCATCACCGCGGAGTACTCACATACCTTGGTCGGCAACCTGGTGCTGGCGTTGCTCGTGGGCGGACTGACGCACGTGTTACTTCGGGACCGGTGGGGACGGGACGCCGGCGCGGTCCTGGGTGGCGTGGTGTTCAGCCACTGGCTCCTGGACCTGCTGGTGCACCGGCCTGACCTGGTACCCCTGCCCGGTGGCGCGGGTGGGTTGCCTCTCCTGGGGTTGGGACTGTGGGAGTTCCCCGCGGCAGCGGCCGTGGTCGAGGGCTCGCTGGTGCTAGCGGGGACGGTCCTGTACGCCTGGCGCACGCTCCGGGACCATCACGACCGCACCCGGGCGTGGCTGTACAGCGCGGGTGTGGGCCTGCTCCTGGTGGGCTCCTTCTTGTTCGACCTCCTCCTGACCTGAGCCCCCGCTTTTCGGCGGCCGTAACCTCCCCCGATAAGGAACCCCTGGCCCCGTCGGTGTTTCCGCTGAATGCCGGCATGGGCCAAGCTGGTGGCACGACCGCCGCCGTCCCCGTGCGCGGTGCCCGAAGCATTGTGGAGTTCTCTGATGTCCAAGAAGGCCTCGTCGAAGATCGGCGGAGTCGTGTCCGCCGTGGTCGGCGCTCTCGCCGTCGCCGCGTTCGTCCTGTACCAGCTGGGAGTGATCGAGCTGGACCAGGAGGGCGCCGACGGCCAGGCGGGCGCCGCCGAACCGCAGACCGGTGACACGTCCTCCTCCGGACTGCCGGTGGAGCAGGCCCGCCAGCAACTCGAGGAGTTGCGGGTGGAGGCGGAGAACGACCCGGACGGGTACGACCGTGCGCTGTTCCCCCATTGGGACAGCGGTGTCCAGGACAACTGCACCACCCGCCAGGTGGTCCTGCTGCGCGACGGCGAGGACGTGGAGACCGACGAGGACTGTCAGCCGGTGTCCGGTTCCTGGGCCAGCTCCTATGACGGGGAGACGCTCACCGAAGCGCAGGACATCGACATCGATCACATGGTGGCGTTGAAGGAGGGCTGGCGTTCGGGCGCCCACTCGTGGACGACCGAGAAGCGCGGGCGCTTCGCCAACGACCTGGACTCCTCCCAGCTGTGGGCGGTCAGCGCCTCGTCCAACCGGTCCAAGGGAGACGCCGACCCCGCGGACTGGCTACCGCCGCTGGAGTCCTCGCACTGCGACTACGTGGTCTCGTGGATCGAGGTCAAACATGTGTGGGACCTGACCATGGACCCGGGCGAGGAGGCCGCGCTGCGCGAGGTGCTCTCCGGTTGCTGAGGCCGTTCAGCCGGGGCCCTCGGCTCTGACACCGCGCGCGGTGGCCAGCAACTCCTCCTGGCCGATGAGGCCGAAGGCGTCGCGGACCTCCACCGCCACGCCCTCGGCCGGGGTCCAGAAGGCCTCGGTCTCGCCGTGCAGGGCGGTGCGGCCGTTGTTGTCGAACTCGGTGAGCTCCCAGTCGGGCGCGCGCTCGTGGTACTCGGCGAGGAAGTCGCGCACGGTCGCCAGGTCGGTGAGTCCGGTGCCGCGCATGACCAGGACCTGTAGGACGACCCTGGCCCCTCCTCCCTCCAGGGTCTTCTCCCACACCCGGCTGGAGAAGGACACGTCGCCCCACTCGTACTCGAAGTCGGAAACCGAGGTCTGGTCGTCGATCTGCTCGGGCAGGCGCCCGATGGTGAATCCGTCCAACTCTCCCCCTCGTGGGCTGGTGGCGGCCGAGGCAGCGGTGAGTACGAGTGCGAGCACTGCGGCGAGGAACGCCGCGGCCCACCGGACAACGCGCATGGTCACCTCCGGCGGCGGTCGCGGGACCGTCCCGGATCACCGCCGTCTCCTATGGTGAAGCGCCGCGAAGACCAGTACCAGGGTGTCCTCCAGCCTGTGGAAAACCCGTCCCGACACGCCCCGGCACGCGCCGGGACGGTGTACCCGTGAGGTCAGGGGACGAACGTGTCAGTGAGGAACTCGGCGATCGCCAGCGAGGACGTGGCCGCGGGCGAGGGGGCGTTGCGCACGCACACCACCCGCCCGTGGGTGTCGACGTGGAAGTCGTCGAGCATGGAACCGTCCCGGGCCAGGGCCTGGGCACGCACCCCGGCCGGCGCCGGGCGCAGGTCGGCGGCGGCCAGCTCGGGCAGCAATCGCCGTGCCTGGGCGGCGAAGGCCGCGCGCGAGGCCGACACGATGGTCTCCCTGGCGCCCATGGTCCAGTGGCGGCGGGCCAGACGCCAGAATCCGGGCCAGGACAGGGTCCGCGCGAGTTCGCGGGTGCGCAGGTCACGTGCCCGGTAACCCTCTAGGGCGGTGGCGAGGATGGCGTTGGGTCCAGCCATGACCTCGCCGTGGACATGGCGCGTCAGGTGCACCCCGAGGAAGGGGTACCGGGGGTCGGGGACGGGGTAGAGCAAGCCGTTGACCATGTGGCGGCGCTCAGGGACGAGTTCGTGGTACTGACCGCGGAAGGGCACGACCCGGAGTTCGTCGGCGGCTCCGGCCATGCGGGCGAGGCGGTCGCTGTGCAGGCCGCCGCAGAGCACCAGGCGGTCGAAGCGGTGGAAGAGCCGTTCACCCTGCGGGTCTCCGGTCAGGACCCTGACATCGCCGTGGTTCTGGCGCAGGTCCAGGACAGGGGTGTTGAGCAGGATCCGGCCGCCGGAGCGGCGCACGTCGTCGGCGAGCTGCTCGGCGACCGCGACGAAGTCGGTGACCGCGGTACTGGGCGAGTGCAGAGCGCCGGTCCCGACCGCGTGGGGCTCGATCCCCCGCAGCCCCTCCGGGCCGAGCCGGGTGAGGCCCGGGACCCCGTTGTCCCTGGCCCGGCGCTCGATGCCGTCCAAGCGGGCCTCGTCTTCGGCGTCGGCGGCCACCAGGACCTTGCCGATCTCCTGGTAGGGCAGCCCGTACTCGGCGCAGTAGTCCCTGAGCAGGCCGACGCCGCGGCGGCACAGGGTGGCTTTGAGGGATCCGGGCTCGTAGTAGAGCCCGGCGTGGACGACGCCGCTGTTGTGGCCGGTCTGGTGCGCGGCGACCCGGTCCTCCTTCTCCAGGACGGTGACACGGGTGCCGGGGCGGTGGAGGATGAGGTGGCGGGCGAGGGCCAGGCCGACGATTCCCGCTCCGATGATGCCGATGTGTTCGGTGCTGCGCATGGCGGCACGCTAGCAATCCGGCGCGGCCCGGGCCGCGCCGGGACTGACGGAGCCGGCCCTCCGGATCAGAGCGAGCGCAGTCCGACCAGGACGGCGTGCAGGACGTCCTGGTGGCCGAGGGGGCGCGAGGGGCCACAGCGCTGGAGCGATCCGTCGGCGATCATGGCGGCGACGATGCCCCTGACCTGACCGACCGGCAGTCGCGCCTCGGCGGCGAGTTCGATCACGGTGCGGGCGCGCAGAGCATTGCTGAGGATGGCCTCGCGCTCGGGACGCAGCCACTCGTCGCGGCCCGGGGTGCGCGCGGCGACGACCAGGCTGAGCAGGTCGATTCCGGAGGGGTCGGGGCCGGGCGCGGCGTGGGCGTCGGGGTCGCCCGCGGTTACGGCGAAGGGGCGCAGGAAACGTTCCTGCCCGAACTCCTCGTCGTGTCGCGGACCGTCCGGCGTCGGAACGCGGCCGGTCTCCTCCCTGGGCGTGCCCGCGGCCGATCTGTGTCTGTGTGAGCCGTCGGTTCTCTCAGTTCTCACCATTCCCCCCCGGCGGCGTGGGAGCGGACGTCCGGTACACGGTGCTGCCGGTCCGGGCTTGCCTCTTGGGCAGGTCGGACCGCTGGGACCCGGGCGGAACGGGCGGGGGTCCCTGGGAGCCGGCTGGGACGGGCGGCGCGGCGAAGGGCTGCGGCCCGCTGTGCCCGTTGGGCGGCACAGGACCCTGGGGTCCCGTCCGAACGGGCGGGGCCCCCTGGGAGCCGGTCGGGACGGGGTTCTGGGGGCCGCCGCTTCCGGGGCCTCCCGGCGTGTGCACCGCTCCGTTGCCGGGGAAGGAGCCGTGTAGCGGGAGGGGACCGCTCGGGGAACCCGTTCCGTACGGATGCCCCGGGTTGCCCATCGAGCCGTTGCCCCCCGTCAGCGCGTCCACGACCGCCACGGGGTTCTCCGCCGGTTCGAGCAGCGTGTCCGGGATGAGCGTGGTCGCCCGGGTACCCCCGTAGGGCGAGGGCCGCAGCCACACCCGCACGCCGTGCCGGTTGGCCAGGCGGGACACCACGAACAGGCCCAGGCGGGGGTCGTCCGGTAGCGCCATCACATCGAACTCCGGAGGCTGGGCGAGGGTTCGCTCGGCCTCCGCGTACCCGTGCTCGGACATGCCCAGGCCCCGGTCCTCGACCTCCACCACCAGCCCTTCGGAGGCCGGGGTGCAGCTGACGTCCACGGGGGTGCCCGCCGGGGAGAACTGGGTGGCGTTCTCCACCAGTTCGGCGAGCAGGTGCACCACGTCGGCGACCACCTGGCCGTGCATGAGCACACGGGGCGCGGAGATCAGGCGAACGCGTTCGAAGTCCTCGGTCTCGGCGATGGCGACACGTAGCACGTCCACGAGCGGACGCGGCTGGCGCCAGCGGCGGACCGACTGACCGCCGCCCAGGATGATGAGGTTGTCGGAGTAGCGGCGTGCCCGGGTGACGAGGTGGTCCAGGCGGAACAGGCGGCGCAGCGCCTCGGGGTCCTGCTCGTGGTACTCGATCTCGTCGAGCAGGCGCAGCTGGCGTTGGACCAGGGTCTGGTTGCGGAAGGCGATGCCCAGGTAGGCGCGGTTGGCACCTCGGCGGATCTCGGCCTGGCGCACCGCCGTCTCCACGGCGGTGAGCTGGGCGGCGTCGAAGGCCTCGGCGACCTGTCCGACCTCGTCGTCCCCGCATTCGTCCAGCGGCGGCAGTTCCTCCTGGACGTCGACCTTCTCACCGCGCTGGGCCCGGTCGACGATGTCGGGCAGGTCCTCGTCGCGCTCCAAGGTCTGTCCGCGCAGGCGGGTCAGGCGGTCGGTGAGGCGTCGCGAAGAGCGGCTGACCACCGCGATGGCGGCCATACCGCACACCAGGGTCAGTCCGGCCGCCGCCGCGGCGAGGGAGACCTGTAGCAGGGCAGCGCTCCAGGCCAGGTCGACGGTCCGCCCGGTCTGGGCCCGGACCAGATCGTCCAGCGACAGCACGGCCTTGGCCGAGGAGTCGTCCCACTCTCCCGCGTCGACGTCGATGTCGGTGTTCCACCGGATGTTGGACCCATCGCCCTCGGGGTCGGCCGGATCGGCCGGATCAGCTGCTTCGGTCACTTCGGCCTCTTCGGGCTCGGTGATGGGGGGACGGGTGACCACCTGGCGGCTGAGGTCCTCGGCACGGGTCCAGGACTGCTGCGAGGTCATCGTGTCGTAGTGGGCCCGCACGCTCGGATGCATGACGGAACCGACCGACTCCAGGGTCTCGCGGTAGAAGGCGGTGAGGTAGGTGAAGTGCGCCGTCTCCTCATAACTCATCTCCTCGCGGGCGATGTTGCCGGCGAGGAGGGCGTCGGCGGTGGCGTAGGCGGAACGCGCGCTCAGGAGATCGCTGGTCAGGACGGCGTCGGTGAGGTTCTTCCCGCCGTCGGTGGTGTGCACGAGCGCGGTGATGGCACCGGTCGCGGTGTCCAGGATCCCGCTGTAGCGCAGGAGGGTCTCCTCCTGTCCGATGTTGTGCTCGTCGAGGCGCAGGCGGACCTCCTCCAGTGCCTCGGGGCCGTCCAGGAAAGCGGTCGCGCTGCGCTGGACCTCGTCGTCGCTGTTTCCGTACAGGCGCTCGGCGAAGGTGGCGGCATCCGCCATGGCGGCGTCGGTGGACTCACGCTGTTCGTCGAGGGCGGTGCCCGCCTGGGTGTCGGGTCCGCTGTGCTCGAAACGACCCAGGTAGATCAGGGAGAGGCGGCGTTCGGCGCGCAGCTCCTCGGACACGTCGGAGAAGACCTGGGTTCCTTCACGTGCCTGGGCGACGGCACCCATGAGCTGGACGGCCTGAACCGTGACGACAGCGGCGACGACGAGCCAGAGCGCGAGGAAACACAGGCTCGGAATCAGCACGATGCGGGTGAGCTGCCCGCGAATCGTGGGCGCGTTGACGCGGGTTCTGCGCATGGCCCCCTCCAGCCTGTGCGGTTGCCGGGCTCCGGGAGGGTGCCTCGGCGGCTTTCGGTCGTGCCGAGGCTATCGAAAAATCCTTGCTTTATGCTGTCAAACGATCACTATCGGTTGTCTTTTCTTTGGCCGTGCATCGACCCAAGACGTGCTACGGCGTCCCTCCGAAGAACGAAACCGCAGGTCCTCCAGTGGAAACGACGAAGGGCCGCCCGCTACGCGGACGGCCCTCGGGGCACGTGTTACCCGGCAGGGCACGGCGTGTCGTGTTCTCACACCACCGTGCGGCCAGGCCGCCTCGTTCTCATGCCTGCCCCTCGGAGTCCGGGCGGTGCCGGGAGCCCACCGGAGCGGGCAGTTCCTCGACCGTGGGCGGCTGTTCCACACCCAGCGAGTTCAGGATCTCGGCGTAGCGCAGGGCGGCGATCTTGCCCAGCAGGCTGTCGGATCCCAGGGGCTCTCCGAGCCTGGCGCCGAAACGTGTGGCAAGCGCCTCCAGTTCCTCGCGGGGCAGCTCCGGCCCCAGGGCGCTGGGCGCGATCACCGGGCGCTGGCAGCCGCCCTGACGCAGTTGGGCCACCATCTGCTCGACCGCCGCCTCGTTCTCCAGGTCGGCGGGCAGCACGGTCAGGCCCAGGCGTGCGGCGAGCAGGACGGAGGTCACGCCCGCGGCCCCGACAGCGCCCTCACCGCCGACGGCTCCGACCACGACGCCGTCCGCCATGGTGGTGTCGCGGGCGACCACGCTGATCAGCCGCATGCGGTCAGCACGCACGTATCCGGCCTCGGCCAGGCGCAGGTGGAGCACTTCGGCGAGCATCGGGTGCGGGCCCAGGCCCTCGGTGACGCGCACATCCGCGTTGTTCTGGGCGACGGCCTCATCGATCACTGCGGACACCCCCGTATGCGGGGCCGTGACCAGCGGGACGACGACGCCGGCCAGAGGTCGGCCATCGGAGCGCTCCAGACCGGCGAGCGCATCGGTGAGGGTCTGCTCGTCGCCCTCGGTGTGCCCGTAACGGATGGTGACCTCGGGACGGTAGGCGCGCACGAGGTCGGCCATATGAGCACCGATCGACTCGCCGTCGGCGCACCTGGCCGCTTCGGCCGTGCCCGGGACCGCCATGATCAGGGTGGGAGTGCCGAACCAGTTGTCGAAGGACAAGGGGTTGCGGTGGCGGCCGGAACGGCGCTTGGGCAGTTCGCGTGGAGGAAGTCGATCAGAGTTTCGCATACCAGGATTCAGATGAGAGGCGGATGGGGTGCCCGGGCGGACCGGTGGTCACTGCCGCGACATTGTAGCGTTCAGCACCTTGTTTCATGAGCGTGTCCCCCCGAACGTATACCGGATCGAATCCGCGGGGAGCGCCCGGGGGGTGGCGCCCAGCGGGGATCAGCCGCTCATGACGGGGCTCCGCCCCCGGATCACGTGGGTGACCAGCTCGACCAGCACCTTCTTGCAGGACTCTCGCTCCCGGGCGTCAGCCATGACGACGGGCACCTCGGCGGAGACGTCCAGCGCCTCGCGGATCTCCTCCTCGCAGTAGGCGGTGGAGCCCTCGAAGCGGTTCACCGCGACCACGAACGGCACCCCGCGCCGCTCGAAGAAGTCCACGGCGTGGAAACAGGTGTCCAGGCGACGGGTGTCGGCCAGCACGACCGCGCCCAGCGCCCCCTCGGCCAGCTCGTCCCACATGAACCAGAACCGGTCCTGGCCGGGGGTGCCGAACAGGTACAGGACGATGTCGGGGTTGATGGTGATGCGGCCGAAGTCCAGAGCGACCGTGGTGGTGGTCTTGTGCTCCACTCCCCCGAGGTCGTCCACACCGTAGCTGGCCTCGGTCATCACCTCCTCGGTGCTCAGCGGAGTGATCTCGCTGACGGAGGCGACCAGGGTGGTCTTGCCCGCGCCGAACCCCCCGGCGATGATGATCTTGACCGCCTGGGGGATCGCCTGCGGCGGCCTGGTCTCAGAGTCTGCGGATGCCATCGAGTACCGCCTGAAGTACTTTCTTCTCGGGAAGCTGTGTCATGGCCGCCCTGGTACGCACGTCGCCGTCGGCGAGGAGGTCGCCCAGGAGCACCCTGACGACGGTCAGGGGGATGTCGAGCCGCGCGGAGATCTCCGCCACCGATATCGGTCTGCGGCACAGTCGTATGATCGCCTCGTGCTCCGGTTCCCTGTCCCGTTCCCGCAGGTCCCGTGCGGTGACCACGATGGTGACCAGGTCCAGTCGCGGGCCGGTGGACGGGCGGGTACGGCCCCGGGTCATGGTGTAGGGGCGCACCAGGGGGCCCACGGGGGCGTCGCCGAGCGCGACCCCCGCCGATGGCCCCTCCGACGTGGGATGCCCCCGGCCCCGGTGCCACGGCGGCGTCTGGCGGCCGTGTGACGGGGCCACCGCCCCGTCCGCGGGTCCGGGCGAGCGGACTCCGCGCCGGTCGTCGGACGTGCTCACGAACCGGCACCCCCCGTGGTGGTGAGCTGGTCCGACCTGCGCGGCGCGGCGGTGAGGAACTGGCCCACCCGCTTGACCCTCAGGTTCATCTCGTAGGCGACCAGCCCGACGTCCGCGTCCTCGGTGGCCAGCACGGACAGGCACGCTCCCGCACCCGCGGCGGTGACGAAGAAGTAGGAATGCTCCATCTCCACCACGGTCTGGCGGACGTCCCCGCCACCGAAGTGCCGTCCCGTCCCCCGTGCCAGGCTCTGGAACGCCGATGCCAGGGCCGACAGGTGCTCGGCGTCCTCTGGGGCCAGGCCTCGCGAGCGTCCGAGCAACAACCCGTCGGCCGACAGCACGATCGCGTGCTCGGCGCCGACGACGCGGTCGACCAGGTCGTCCAGGAGCCAGTCCAGGTTGTCCGCGGCCTTGCTCTTGCCCACCATGTCAGTCGCTCTCTCCCGTGTGATCGTCGGTGCTTGCACCGACCTGACCGTCACTGCTGTGTTCACGCCCGTCGGCGTCGATGTCCGCGGCGCGGCCGCGCCGGGTCCCGGCGCTGAAGGCGTTCATCATTCGCCGTGCCTGTTCGGGGCTCCTCTCGACGGAGTCCGCCGGGGCGGGCTGGTCCCGCTCCACTGCGGGTTCGGTCCTGAGCTGGGGGGCGAGGTTGGTCTGGCGCCTGCGCCTGGGCAGTCCGGCGCGGCTGGGTCCGGCGCCGACCCGTTCGGCGGGGGCCGAGGGGGCGGTGTCGGGAAGCACGCCGTGCTCCGCGGGAGCGGAAGCCGCTTCGGGGGCCGGCGGGGGGACCCGGCGCAGCAGGGGGGCCTCCCGGGCCGGGCGTTCGGTCCGGTGCCCGCCGTCGTCGTCGACCTGCCGGGGCACCGGGCGCAGGACGGGGCGGGCGTGGTGGGGGGTGTCCCCCACGGCGAGCAGGTCGGTGTGCTCCTCCGCGCCCGGATCCTGCCCCGCGGAGTGGGCGCCCTGGCGGACGGCGGAGCGGGGACGTTCGGGCGCGGTGGAGGATGCGGCGACGAGGGCGCTGGGAACGAGTACCACGGCCCGGGTCCCGCCGTAGGGCGAATGCCGCAGCTGCACCCGGATGTCGTGCTTGGCGGCGAGGCGTGCGACCACGAACAGGCCCAGGTGCGAGTCCGCTCCAGGCGTCATGACGTCGAACTCGGGTGCTTCGCTGAGCGTCCTGTTGGAGCTGGCCAGCACCTCCTCCGTCATGCCCAGGCCGCGGTCCTCGATCTCCACGGCCACGCCCTTGGGCACGGCCTCGGTGGCGATGGCGACTTCGGTGTGCGGTGGCGAGTAGGCGGTGGCGTTCTCGACGAGCTCGGCGAGCAGGTGGATGACGTCGGCCACGGCGGCGCCGGACAGGGAGAGGTCGGGGACGGAGGTCAGCCGGACCCTGGCGTACTCCTCGGTTTCGGAGATGGCGCCGCGCAGGATGTCCACGAGCGGGACGGGCCGACGCCAACGGCGGCCCGGCTGGGCGCCGCCCAGAATGATGAGGTTCTCCGCGTGGCGACGCCCCCGGGTGGCCAGGTGGTCGAGCTGGAAGAGGCTCTCCAGCAGGTCGGGGTCCTCCTCCTCGCGCTCGACGCGGTCCAGGAGCTGGAGCTGGCGTTGCAGGAGGGACTGGTGGCGGTGGGCGATGCCGAGGAAGACCCGACTGACGCCCGCACGGATGTCCGCCTGCTTGACGGCGGCGCCCACGGCGGTGCGCTGGGCGATGTTGAAGGCGTCGGCGACCTGGCCCACCTCGTCGTCGCCGTGGTCGAGCTGCTTCATCTCGGTGTCGAGGTCGACATGGTCGCCTGCCTCCAGTCGGCGCACGATACGGGGCAGGTCGCTGCGTGCGGTGCCCAGGGTGTCGGCACGCAGCTGGGCGAGCCGGTAGGTGAGCCGTCCGGCGGAGCGTGCGGCCACACCGTAGGCGAGGGTGCCCGCGAACAGCGAGATGATGCTGCCGCCCACGGCGAGGGTGAGCATCCAGGAGCTGGTGTCCTCGGTGGCGGTGACGACGGAGTCGGCGCGTGCGGTGGTCACGTCGCCCAGGTCGGCGTTGACCCGGTCGGCGGCCTCGCGCCAGCCGTCGAGGCCGGTGGGCGGCTCGTGGTCGCGGTTCTGTTCGGAGGTGAGGGGGTCGATGCTGACGGACGCCTCGTGGTGGGCGAGGGTGTCGGCGATGGTGAAGGCGTCCTTCCAGGCCCGGCTCTCGGCGAGGGCGGTCAGCGCGGAGGACTCGCGGTCGTCGTCGACACCGGGGTGGACGGTACCGACGCGGTGGCGGGCGTCGGCGGTGAGTTCGGCGACCCGGAGCTGCTGGGCGCGGTCCAGGGTGTCGCTGGCGAGCACGACGCTGATGAGCGCGTCGGCGTGGCTGAAGCTCTCCTGAGCCCACATGAGATCGGTGGCGGCGGCGGCCTCGGCGGAGGCCGGCCCGTCGTCCAGGGAGCGCACGGTGCCTGCGTAGAGGAGGATGCCCTGTTCGATGGCGGTGGTGTAGACGGTGACGGCGGCGTCGGCCGGACCGGGGTCGGAGAGGCTGTCAGTTCGCAGTTCACCGATGGCGTCCAGTGACGCGAAGAAGTCCTCGGTGAGGGGCGCGGTGGCCGGGTCGTCCTGGTCCCCGAGGGTGTCGCGCAGTTCGCGTACGGGCTCGAGCGCCTCGTCGGTCCGCCCGACCGCTTCGGTGAGTGCCTCGCGGCCTTCCTCTCCGGACGCGGCGAGGTACTCGGCGCTCAGTCGGCGTTCCTCCTGTAGCAGGACGAGCGCGTCGGCGAGCTGGATCCCGGCCCGCCCGTCGCCGACCGCGACCCGCAGAGACACGGCCTGGGCCAGCGTGGCCGTACTGAGCACGATGAACAGCACCAGAAAGATGATGCTGGGGATCAGCACGATCCTGTTGATCTGAGCCCTGATACCGCCGCAGCCGGTTCCTCCCGGGTTCCCCATTGCGTTCCTCCCACGGACTGGTCGCGGACGCCTGTCAGGCGTGGGTGCACCGCGCATCGCGCTGGTGCGCCGAAGGGCCGTGCGCCGAAGGGAGCGTCACTGTGCGCACAGGGCGTACCACGCATGGTGCCCGCAGACTCAGGACGCTATCGCACTCTCATGGTCGTCGCGGGGCGAATTCCAAAATGGATGCGAGGAGAGCACTGGCACCGTGGACGCGGTCGCGGGAGGGCTCTGTACGAACGTGTTCGGGCGCGCACCCGCACTGGGTGCGCGCCCGAACGAGGGGAGCGGGAAGGATCGCGCGCGGAGCGCGTCCGTCGAGGTGGTGGAGGGCGACGGACGGTGGGGGCCGTGTCCGCGGGCCGCGCGTAGGACGGGTGGGTTCAGGCGACGAAGCCCTTCCGGTGCTCGTCGATCCCCGCACGCAGCCGCTCCAGCTGCTCGGCGACCCGGGCCGGCGCGGTGCCGCCCTTGCCGGAGCGGGATGCCAGTGAGCCGGGCACGGTGAGGACCTCGCGCACCGCCGGGGTCAGGTGTTCGGAGACAGCGGCGAGGTCGTCGTCGCCGAGGTCGGGCAGATCGGTACCGCGCTCCTCGCACACCCGCACGCAGGCGCCCGCGATCTCGTGCGCCTCACGGAACGGCACACGCTCGCGCACCAGCCACTCGGCGATGTCGGTGGCCAGGGAGAAGCCCTGCGGTGCCAGTTCGGCCATCCGCTCCGTGTGGAAGGTCAGGGTGGCGACCATGCCGGTCATGGCGGGCAGCAGCAGGTGCAGGGTGTCCACAGCGTCGAAGACCGGCTCCTTGTCCTCCTGTAGGTCGCGGTTGTAGGCCAGGGGGAGGCCCTTGAGGGTCGTGAGCAGCCCGGTGAGGTCACCGACCAGGCGCCCGGCCTTGCCGCGGGCGAGCTCGGCGACATCGGGGTTCTTCTTCTGCGGCATGATCGAGGAGCCCGTGGAGAAGGCGTCGTCGAGCGTGACGAAGGAGAACTCCTTGGTCGCCCACAGGATGACCTCCTCCGACAGCCGGGACAGGTCCACCCCGATCATGGCGGTGACGAAGGAGAACTCGGCGACCACGTCGCGTGCGGCGGTGCCGTCGATGGAATTGTCCGCCGAGTCGGAAAAGCCCAGTTCGGCGGCGACCGCCTGCGGGTCCAGGCCCAGGGAGGAGCCGGCCAGGGCACCGGAGCCGTAGGCGGAGACCGCGGCGCGGCGGTCCCAGTCGCGCAGCCGTTCGATGTCGCGCACCAGCGGCCAGGCGTGCGCCATGAGCTGGTGGGCCAGCAGCACGGGTTGGGCGTGCTGCAAGTGGGTGCGGCCGGGCATGGCGGCCGCGGGGTGGGCCGCGGCCTGGTCGGCCAGGGCCTGCACCAGGTCCAGGAGCTGGTCGGCGATCTGGCGGGCCTCCTCGCGCAGGTACATGCGCACGAGGGTGGCGATCTGGTCGTTGCGTGAGCGCCCGGCGCGCAGTCGGCCGCCCAGTTCGGGGCCGACCCGCTCGATGAAGCCCCGCTCCAGCGCGGTGTGCACGTCCTCGTCCGCCAGGACGGGGGTGAACGCCCCGGAGGACACGTCGGCCTCCAACCGGTCCAGGCCCTCGATCATGCGCTCCAGCTCATCGGCGGTGAGCAGACCGGCACGATGCAGTGCGCGTGCGTGGGCACGCGAACCCGCGATGTCGTGGCGGGCCAGGCGCCAGTCGAAGTGGGTGCTCAGCGACAACCGTGCCAGGGCCTGGTCGGGGCCGCCCTCGAAGCGGCCTCCCCACAGGCGCAGCGCCTCGGGCTGGTCGGCCATGGTGGTCTCTCTCCTCGTGTGGTGTGTGGGTGGTGCGGGACCGGGGCGGCCCGCACCACCGGGGGCGTTACTTGTTGAGGCGCTGGTCGCGCAGGCTGGCGATCTTCGCGGGCATGCTGAAGATGTCGATGAAGCCGCGGGCCAGGGACTGGTCGTATGCGTCGCCGGTGTCGTAGGTGGCCAGGTCGTAGTCGTACAGGGAAGCCTCGCCGCGGCGGCCCGTGACCACGGCACGGCCGCCGTGCAGGACCACGCGGATGTCGCCGGTGACGTTCTTGCTGGCCTCGGTGACGAAGGCCTGTAGCGCGTTCTTGAGCGGGGAGAACCACAGGCCGTCGTAGACGAGCTCCCCCCAGCGCTGGTCGACGCCGCGCTTGTAGCGGGCCAGCTCGCGCTCGACGGTGACGTTCTCCAGCTCCTGGTGGGCGGCGATGAGGGCGATCGCCCCCGGGGCCTCGTAGACCTCGCGGCTCTTGATGCCGACGAGGCGGTCCTCGACCATGTCGATACGGCCGATGCCCTGGGCGCCCGCGCGCCGGTTCATCTCCTCGATGACCTGGAGCGGTGTGAGGTCCTTGCCGTCGATTGCGGTGGGCACCCCTGCGGTGAAGGTGATGACGAGCTCGTCGGGCTCGCGCTGCTGGGCGGGGTCCTGGGTGTATTCGTAGACGTCCTCGATGGGGCCGTTCCAGAGGTCCTCCAGGAAACCGGTCTCCACCGCGCGGCCGAAGAGGTTCTGGTCGATGGAGTAGGGCGACTTCCTGCTGACGTCGATCGGCAGGCCCTTGTCCTCGGCGAAGGCGATGGCCTTGTCGCGGGTCATACCGGAGTCGCGGACCGGGGCCAGGACCCTGAGCTCGGGGAAGAGGGCGGCGAGCCCGGCCTCGAAGCGGACCTGGTCGTTGCCCTTGCCGGTACAGCCGTGAGCGACCATGGTGGCGCCGTGGTAGCGGGCGGCGTCGGCAAGGTGCTTGACGATCAGCGGGCGCGACAGGGCCGAGACCAGCGGGTAGCGGTCCATGTAGAGGGCGTTGGCCTGAAGGGCCGGGACGCAGTACTCGGTGGCGAACTCGTCACGGGCGTCGGCGACGACGGCCTCGACGGCGCCGCAGTCCAGGGCGCGCTGGCGGACCGTGTCCAGGTCCTCCCCGCCCTGACCGCAGTCGATGGCCACGGCGACGACTTCGGCACCGGTCCGCTCGGCGATCCAGCCGATGGCCACGGAGGTGTCGAGCCCTCCGGAGTAGGCGAGTACGACGCGCTCGGTCATGGGGTCCCCCTCTGGTACTTCGTCGGATCCGGCGTGCTGGGCTTCGCATGCGCGGCTACGGTCTGCGGTCGGCCAGCCCCAGGAGCGCGGCGGCCAGCTCCTCGCCGCCTTGGGGGTCGCGTGAGATCACCAGGATGGTGTCGTCACCGGCGATGGTGCCCAGGATGGCGTGGAAGTCGGTGTGGTCGATGGCCGAGGCCAGGTACTGGGCCGCTCCTGGCGGGGTGCGGACGATGACCATGTTGGCGGAGGCTTCGGCCGAGACCAGAAGGTCCTCGGCGAGTCGGGTCACGCGAGCGCCGGAGACCTGTTCGAGGTCGAGGCTGTCGGGACGGGTGCGTTGCAGGCGTTCTCCGCCCTCCCCGGGCAGCACATAGGCCAGGTGGCCGTCGGCTGTGCGGAGCTTGACCGCGCCCAGTTCGTCCAGGTCCCTGGACAGGGTGGCCTGGGTGACCTGGACCCCCGCCCGCGCGAGGCGCCTGGCCAGTTCACCCTGGGACCGGATGTCCTCGCGGGTGAGGACCTCGGTGATGCGGGCGTGCCTGGCCGCTTTGGTCATTGGCGCCGTACCACCGTTGTCCACCGTCATCGTCGGTCGGTCCCGGGCCTGTCACTGACCTCGAGCAGGAGGGCGAGCAGGGCCTTCTGGGCGTGGCGGCGGTTCTCGGCCTCGTCCCAGACCAGGCTCCGCGGTCCGTCGATGACCTCGGCGGAGATCTCCTTGCCCCGATAGGCGGGCAGGCAGTGCAGGACGACGGCCTCGGGGTGGGCGGCGGCGAGCAGGCCGGCGTTGACCGCGTAGGGGTGGAAGAGCGCCTCGTGTTCGGCCGCCCCGTCCTTCTGCCCCATGGACGTCCAAGTGTCGGTGGCCAGAACGTCGGCCCCCTGGGCGGCCTCGTGGGCATCGGCGGTGACCGTGACCGACCCTCCGGTGCTCTCAGCGATCTCTGTGGCGCGTGCGACCACGGCGGGGTCGGGGTGGTGCTCCTCGGGGGCGCCGATGCGCACATGGAGTCCGGCGGTGGCGCCGCCGAGCAGGTAGGAGTGGGCCATGTTGTTGGCGCCGTCGCCGAGGTAGCTCAGAGTGAGCCCGGCCAGGGTGCCCTTGTGCTCTCGGATGGTTTGCAGGTCGGCGAGGATCTGGCACGGGTGGAAGTCGTCGGTGAGCGAGTTGACCACCGGGACGGAGATGTGGTCGGCCAGGGTCTCCAGGTCGCTCTGCGCGAAGGTGCGCCACACGACGGCGGCGACCTGGCGCTCCAGGACGCGGGCCGTGTCCTCCAGGGGTTCGCCGCGCCCCAGCTGGGTGCTGGCCGTGTCCAGGACCAGCGAGTTCCCGCCCAGGTCGGCGACGCCGACGGAGAAGGACAGACGGGTACGGGTGGAGGGCTTGTCGAAGAGCAGGGCGACGGTACGCGGACCGGCGAGCGGCCGGTGGCCGAAGCGGTCCGTCTTCATCTCGTCGGC
Organism: Nocardiopsis sp. TRM 82005; assembly: GCF_056312425.1. Classification (NCBI taxonomy): domain Bacteria; kingdom Bacillati; phylum Actinomycetota; class Actinomycetes; order Streptosporangiales; family Nocardiopsidaceae; genus Nocardiopsis; species Nocardiopsis sp. TRM 82005. The sequence goes on along the minus strand of NZ_JBWDTQ010000022.1, from coordinate 141,765 downwards.
GAGGTCGAGCACCCGGGTCTGCTCGTCCGGGGTGAGGTCGTCGTCGCGTAGGAAGTGGCGTGTCACGGTTACTGCTGCTCCTTCGTCGCTGCGGCCTCGGAGGCGTCCAGAATGGTGGGCAGCGCCTCGATGAAAAGGCCGATCTGTTCGGGTGTGATGACCAGGGGCGGGGCGATCCGGACGGCCTCGGGTGCCACGGCGTTGACGAGGAAGCCGCGGACCGCCGCCTGTTCCTGCACGTGTGCGGCGTGCGGCGCGGTGAGCTCCATGGCCCGCCACAGTCCGCTGCCGCGCTGTCCGGCCAGCAGGGGGTGGTCGAGCGCGTCGATCTGCTCGGCGAGCAGGTCGCCCATGACGGCGGTGTGGGCGAGCAGGTCCTCGCTCTCGATGGTGTCGATGACGGCCAGGGCGGCGGCGCAGGCGACGGGGTTGCCGCCGAAGGTGGAGCCGTGCTCTCCCTTTTCGAAGACGTCGGCGTAGCGGCCGAAGCCGACACAGGCACCGATGGGGAGGCCGCCGCCCAAGCCCTTGGCGAGGGTGAGAACGTCGGGGCGCACGTCCTCGGCCTGGTGGGCGAACCACTGTCCCGTGCGGCCGATGCCGCTCTGGATCTCGTCCAGGACGAAGGCGGCACCGGTGTCGTCGCAGATACCGCGGACTCCGGCGAGGTAGCCGTCGGGTGCGGGGACGACCCCTGCCTCTCCCTGGGTGGGTTCGGTGAACACGGCGACGCAGTACTCGTCCACGGCCTCGGCGAGGGCGTCCAGGTCGCCGTGGGGGACGAAGCGCACGTCCATGCCGAAGGGGCCGAAGGGTTCGCGGATGGTGTCCTTGCCGGTGAGTGCGAGGGCGCCGGAGGTACGGCCGTGGAAGCCCTTCGCGGCGGCCACGAAGTAGTGGCGGCCGGGACCGGTGGCGCGCTTGACCAGCTTGAGCGCGGCCTCGTTGGCTTCGGTTCCGGAGTTGGCGAAGAAGACCTTGGCGTCGCCGCCGACCAGGCCGATCAGGCGCTCGGCGAGTTCGACCTCGCGTTCATGGACGAACAGGTTGCTGGTGTGGGCCAGGGTGGCCGTCTGGTGGGCGACCGCCTTGACCAGGGCGGGATGCCCGTGTCCGAGGCTGGAGACGGCGATTCCGGCGATGAGGTCGAGGTACTGGCGGCCGTCGGCGTCATAGACCTCGCAGCCGCGCCCGAGTGTGAGGGCGACGGGCGGGACTCCGTAGGTGGGCATGAGCGAGGCGGCGAAGCGCTCGCGCAGTTCGGGGCCGCTGGTCACTGTACGCCTCCTGCGTTCGTGGCGGTGGTTTCGGTGGGGCGCCAGGGGCGCTGGGTGTGGCCGTTTCCGGCGAGCAGGGCGGCCTCCAGCTCCTCGTCGGCGACCATGGTTCCGATGCCCTGGTCGGTGAAGACCTCCAGGAGCAGGGAGTGGGGGATGCGGCCGTCGATGATGTGGGCCTGGGGGACGCCGCCCTCGACCGCGTGCAGGCAGGCCTCCATCTTGGGGAGCATCCCCGAGGCCAGGGAGGGCAGCAGTGACCGCAGCTCGTCGACGTCCAGGCGGCTGATCAGCTCGGTGTTGTGCGGGTAGTCGGAGAACAGGCCCTCGACGTCGGTGAGCATGATGAGCTTGCTCGCGCCCAGGGCGACCGCGAGTGCGGAGGCGGCGGTGTCGGCGTTGACGTTGTAGACACCGCCGTCGTCGGCTCGGGCGACGCTGGCGATCACGGGGACGCGGCCGTCGGCCAGGAGCGCGGCGACGGCGCCCGGGTCGACGCCGGTGATCTGGCCGACACGGCCGAGGTCGACGGCCTCGCCGTCCACCTCGACGGTCTTGCGCTCCGCGGCCAGGAGGTTGGCGTCCTCGCCGGAGACACCCACGGCGAAGGGGCCGTGCTGGTTGACCAGGCCCACGATCTCTCGGTTGACCTGGCCGGTGAGGACCATGCGGACGATGTCCATGGCCTCGTCGGTGGTCACACGCAGCCCGGCGGCGAAGGTGGACTCCACGCCGGAGCGCTTGAGCTGGGCGCTGATCTGGGGCCCGCCGCCGTGCACGACGACGGGCCGCAGGCCCGCGTAGCGCAGGAAGACGATGGACTCGGCGAAACGGACGCGCAACTCCTCGCTGACCATGGCGTTGCCACCGTACTTGACCACGACGGTACGGCCGTGGAAGCGGGAGAGCCAGGGCAGCGCCTCGATAAGGTGGGCGGCCTTGCCCAGGGCGTCAGCCCTGGACTGGTCCTCAGAGGGATGGGGAGAGCGCGCGATCATGAGTTCTCGGCCTGGTCGTGGTCGGTGGCGGGGGTGTCGGCGCCGATCTGGGTGGCCAGCTCGGCCAGCACCTCGGTGAGCAGTGCGACGAGGGTGCCCTCGTCGGGAGTGGTGCCGCTGGCGCCGCTGGCCATGAGCAGCACGGTGTCGTTGGTGGCGGTCAGCGGGTCGAAGGTCTTGTCCGCGGCGGAGGCCAGCAGGCGCTGGCACTGGTCTGCGGTGAGGTCGGCGTCGGTGGCGAGTACGCACAGCACCGAGGACAGGGAGGCGTCGGGACCCTTGGCCATGGCGCCGACGGTGTAGCCGTCACCGCGCCGGAAGGCGATCTTGGCGACGGTGTCGGTGGTGCGGATGGCGTCGGCGGCGGCCAGTCCCCCGCTGCGCGAGGCCTCGGCCAGGGCTGTGGCGGCGCCCTGGCACAGGGTGTCCAGGGGTGGGCGTGTGCCAACGGGGCCAGCGGCGCACAGCACGACCTCGGCGGCGGAGTCGTCCAGCAGGCCGGCGGTGTGTTCGGCCTGGGCGTGGACGTCCTGGAAGCCGAGGGGGCCGGTGCCCGCGTTGGCTCCGCCGGAGGTGAGGACGACGGCGCGCACGCGTCCGCCCGAGACGACCTGTTCGGACCACAGGACGGGGGCGGCCTTGTCGTCGGCGACGCTGAAGACTGCCCCCGCGGCACGGGAGGGGCCGTCGTTGACGACGACCGCGACGTCCCGGGCGCCGTCGTCCTTCAGGCCCGCGGCGACTCCGGCGGCGCGGAAGCCCCGGGGTGCGGTGACACTCACGGTGCTGCCTTCCTAGGGTGCGACCGCGGCGAGCGGCAGGCCGGTGTCCTCGGGCAGGCCGAGGGCGAGGTTGGTGCTCTGGAGGGCGCCGCCCGCGGTGCCCTTGGTGAGGTTGTCCAGGGCGGCGACGACGACCATGCGGCCCGCGTCGGGGTCGACGGTGACCTGTACGAGTGTGGTGTTGGCGGCCAGCGTCATGGCGGTGCTGGGCCAGGTGCCCTCGGGGAGCAGGTGGACGAAGGGCTCGTCGGCGTAGGTGGCCTGGTAGGCGGCGCGAACCTGGTCGGCGGTGGTGCCGGGCCGCAGGGGTGCGGTGCAGGTGGTGAGGATGCCGCGGGGCAGCGGAGCCAGGATCGGGGTGAAGGACAGCTTGACCGGCTCGCCGGTGACCGAGGTGAGGTTCTGGACGATCTCGGGGTTGTGCCGGTGGGCACCGCCGACGCCGTAGGGGCTCAGGGCTCCCATGACCTCGCTGCCGATGAGGTTGGGCTTGGGCGACCTGCCCGCGCCGGAGGTGCCGGTGACGGCGACGACGGTCAGGTCGGGCTCCACGAGCTGCTCGGCCAGGCCGGGCAGCAGGGCCAGCGTGGCAGCGGTGACGTGGCAGCCGGGGACGGCGACGCGGCGTGCCTCGGCGAGTCGTTCACGCTGCCCGGGCAGTTCGGGCAGACCATAGGGCCAGGTACCGGCGTGCGGGGTTCCGTAGAAGCGTTCCCACGCGGCGGCGTCGTTGAGCCTGAAGTCGGCGCCGCAGTCGACCACGAGGGTGCCGTCTCCGAGCCGCTGGGCGATTTCGGCGGACTGGCCGTGCGGCAGGGCGAGGTAGACGACGTCGTGGCCGCGCAACTCCTCGACGGTGGTGGGCGCCAGGACCCGGTCGGCCAGCGGCAGCAGGTGCGGCTGGTGCTGGATGAGGGGGGTCCCGGCACTGTTCCCCGCGGTGAGCGCGCCGATCTCGATCTCGGGGTGGTCCAGGATCAGGCGCAGCAGCTCGCCTCCCGCGTAGCCGCTGGCGCCGGCGATGGCCGCTGTGTATCCCATGGTGATGCCCCCTGGTCGAAACTGACTGAACCATCATGCATGACCATGTAAATTTATGCAAGCAATGACGAGGGTGTCGCCCGGACCCGAGCACGGTCCCGAGTCCCCGGTCGCGCCCGGGGCACTGGTGAGGACTGGTGACGGTGGGCTCCGCGCCCTCCGGTCAGCGGCCCGCGATGCGGGTGGCGATCCCGGCGAAGCGTGAGGTGTGGGCCTTGTCCTCGGTCCGGGACTCGCGGCGGTCGGCGGTGCGGTACAGCCCGTGGATGACCTGGGTGCCCACCCGGCGCAGGGGCTCGGGCTCCCAGCCGCGGACCTGGTGGCCGACCCAGGGCAGGCGGGTCAGGTCGGTCTCCCGGCGCAGGATCAGGTCGCGCAGGGTGCGCCCGGCCAGGTTGCTGGTGGTCACACCGCTGCCCGCGTAGCCGCCCGCCCAGCCCAGGCCGGCCTCGGTGTCCATGTGCACGGTCGGGCACCAGTCGCGCGACACCCCCAGCACGCCGGACCAGGCGTGCTCGACCGGCACCTCGGCCGCGTCGGGGAACAGGCGGGTGAGCGCACGCCACAGCCCGGCGATGACCTGCGGCTGGGTGGCGCCGTCCTTGTCCTGGCCGGAGCCGAAACGATGGGGGACGCCGCGTCCGCCGATGGCGATGCGGTCGTCGGCGGTGCGCTGGGCGTAGACGTGGGAGTGGGCGGTGTCGCCCAGGACCTCGCGGCCGTCCCAGCCGATCTTCTCCCACAGATTCGCGGGGAGCGGCTCGGTGGCGATCATCGAGGAGTTCATCGGCGACCACTCGCGGCGCTGGCCTCGCAGTGTGGAGGTGAACCCCTCGGTGGCGCGCACGACGTGGTCGGCGTAGACGGTCCCGTGCTCGGTGAAGACCGCGGGGCGGGACGCGCCGCCGCGGGGGCGGATCTCCTCCACGGCGGTGTCCTCGAAGATCGCCACGCCCAGGTCCTCCACCACTCGGGCCAGGCCGGTGACCAGCTTGGCGGGGTGCACGCGGGCGGCGTGCGGGGAGTAGGCGGAGGCGACCGCACCGGACACCGACAGCCGGGGCTCGTGGTCGCTGCCCACCAAGTGGATGTCGTCGGGCCAGTAGCCCCACTCCTGGAGGTACTCGATGTCCTCGGCCAGGCGCTCGCGCTGGGCGGCGTTGGTGGCCACCAGGCGCATGCCGCCGCGGACGATGTCGGCGTCGATGCCCTCGGCGTCGGTTACCGAGGCCACCTCGGTCACGGTGTCCATCATCGCCCGCTGTAGGGCGATCATCGCGGCCTTGCCGTGTGACTGTGCGTAGCGTTCGCGCGAGCCCGCGAACTCGGCCGACAGCCACCCCCCGTTACGGCCGGAGGCACCGAATCCGGCGAACTCGCGTTCGACCACGGCCACCCGCAGATCCGGTTGCTCTTTCTTGAGGTAGTAGGCGGTCCACAGGCCGGTGTATCCGGCTCCGACCACGCAGACGTCGTAGTCGGCGGTGCCGGGCAGGGGCGCACGACGCTCGGGGAGCCCGGTGTCGCGGAACCAGAAGGACACGCCCCCGTTGGCGAAACGTGAGGACCGGGGAATCGTCCTCATCTGCGCGGCAGTGGTGAACAGTCCCATCTTTCCCCCCGAAACCTGTGCGCTCACGGCCCACCCCGCGTGGAACCCACGAACTCACGCCAACCTACACGGGAACGACGGTTCGTGGGATGTTTTCAGTGCCTTCGTGAGCGATGACCGGTCGAGAAAGACGAATTCGGCTACTTACAGCCTCGATGCGGACGCACTGTCAGCAGCAGGCACTGTCACGGAGGGTGCGCGCCATGTTGGCGAGCTGACGGACGCCGTCGTCGCCGAGCGGGCCCAGGACGTGCTCACGCAGCCGTTCGACGTGCTTGGTACGCGTCTTCCCGATGAAGTCCAGGCCCTTGTCGGTGAGCACCGCGTAGACGACCCGGCGGTCGGAGGAGCAGTTCTCCCGCGCCAGGTAGCCCTCGTGCTCCAGGCGGTCCGCGAGTTTGGTGAACCCGCCCGTGCTCAGGCTGACCTCACGGGCCAGGCAGCTCATGGGCAGCCGGTGGCCCGGGGCGCGCTGTAGGCGTATGAGCACCTCGAACCAGGGCCCCGCCATGTCCCTGCCGTCGGGGGTGATGCCGCTCAGGAGCCTGGGCTGGATGGCGTTCATCGCCTCGTGGACCAGCCCCCATGTGGTGATGAGGTCGTCGTCGCTCGGCACGGTCCCCGTGCCTGCCACGGTCTCGGTCGGCTGTGTGGTCATGCCCCGCTCCTGTCCCTCGGGCCGGACGCCGGCGCGCATCCCACCCACAAGAAATATCTTCCCAGTAAACTTTACTCGACAACGGGCGTTTCACCCAATGTGTTCCACCCGTGAACACGTCACACCCGGCGCGCCTTGCCACGCGCCGGGTCAGCAAACCGGTATGAGGTTGGACGGATATGCTCCACAGGACCCCGCCGCGCTCCCCGGAGACGGCAGGGCCCCGTGGTCAGTGACGGGCCGCGACCGCGTCGAGCGCGGCCGCCAGGGTGGACACCAGGTGGTCGATCTGCTCCCAGGTGATGATCAGGGGCGGCGAGACGAGCAGTGCCGTCGGGATCGGTCGCAGGATCGCCCCGCGGGCCCTCGCCTCGGCGAACACCTCCGCCGTGGTGATCCCCCGCCCGGTGAGAGCCTCCTCAGTAAGCTCCACCGCGCCCATCACCCCGACACCCGAGCGGACCTCGGCCACCAGCGGGTGGTCGGCCAGGCCGCGCAGCGCGCCGTCCAGGTGCCGTTCGACCTCCAGCGAGACCGTGAACAGGTCCTCGCGCTCCAGGATGTCCAGGTTGGCCGACGCCGCCGCGCAGGCCGTCGGGTGACCGGCGTAGGTGGTCCCGTGCATGAACGGGTTGCCCTCACCGTTGTAGAAGGGGTCGGCCACGCGCCCGCTGACCACGATGCCACCCAGCGGCAGGTACCCGCTGGAGACGCCCTTGGCGAAGACGATCATGTCCGGGTCGACCCCGAAGCGCTCGATCCCGAACCAGTTGCCCATCCGGGCAAAACCGCAGATGACGCTGTCGACGACGAACAGCACGTCGTACTTGTGGCAGATCCGCGAGACCTCGGCGAAGTAGCCCTCCGGCGGCAGGAACACCCCGCCCGCGCCGACCACCGGCTCGGCGAAGAAGGCCGCGACCCGCTCGGGTCCCACCCGCAGGATCTCGGCCTCCAGGGCCGCGGCTGAGTCGTGTGGCACCACCGAGGTGTCCTCGACCAGCCTGCCGTAGCCGCTGCGGAACCGGTCCATGCCGGAGATGCTCGTGCCGAAGCCGTGCAGGCCGTGGTAGCCGCCGGTCCGGCTGATCAGGTGGGTGCGCCCGGGCCGACCGGTGACCGCCCAGTACCGGCGCGCCAGCTTGGCGGCGGTGTCGATGGACTCTCCGCCACCGCAGGTCAGGATCACCCTCGGATCGGTGACGGGCGCGTGTGCGGCCAAGCGCTCACTGAGCTCCGCCGCCGGCCGGTTGGTGAAGTCCCCGTAGACGGTGTAAGCGTCCAGGGTGCTGAGCTGGCGGTGGACCGCGTCCGCGATCTCGGTGCGTCCATGCCCGACGTTGCAGTACCAGAGGCTTGCCGTACCGTCCAGGTAGCGGTCGCCGGAGTCATCCCAGAGCCACACGCCCTCGGCGCGGGCCACCATGAACTCCGGGCCCTTGGCCACGGTGTTCATATCGCAGAAAGTGTGCCAGAGGCGGCTGGGCTCCCGGTGTTCCCGGGGAGCGAGTGCGGACGATACAACCGTTTCGGTCATATGGCGACCTCCGAGCCGTGTCATGCGCGAGAGCGCAGTGGAAAACCCAGGTTGATCTGACCTGCACCCGGACGCCCGATAGTGGCAGGTGCTTGCAGGCTAAGCGGGCGACCCACCTCACAGCAAGAGACAAAACGACGATTCATGCCCCGAAACTTAAACTTCATGCCAGCTACCCTCCGGAATCAGCACCAAAACCCTTGCTGGCCTGGAAAAACAGGCTGAAAAAATTCTGGAATCCGGGGGTTCTCATCAGAGCTTTCGGCAGCACGCGGGCAGCATCGTGACTCTGCGCACCCTCCCCTTCACGCGAAAAGGGCCGGTCACCCCGTCTTGGAGGTGACCGGCCCCGCCGGACCCGGGCACGGGCCCGTACATGCGCCTCAGCCGCGCAGGACGGCCCCCGTGCGCTCCGCGGCGGCGGCGACGGCCGCGTCTCGCGCGGCGCTGGCCTCCTCCGCGGTCAGCGTCCGGTCCTTGGCCCGGAAGCGCAGGGCGAAGGCCACCGACTTACGGCCCTCACCGACCTGCTCGCCGGTGTAGACGTCGAACAGTCGCACATTCTCCAACAGCTCACCCGCGCCCTCGGCCAGGGCCTCGCTGATCCGCCCCACCGGCACCGCGGAGTCCACGACCAGGGCCACGTCCTGAGCGGCCACCGGGTAGGTGGACACCTCCGGGGCGGTGACCGGGATACGGGCCCTCTCGATCCGGTCGAGTTCGACCTCCACAGCCGCCGTGCGCTCGGGCAACCCGAATGCCTTGACGGCACGCGGGTGCAGTTCACCGGCGTGCCCCACGAGCAGACGCTCACCGCCCGCGCGCACGTACAGCGCGGCACAGCGGCCCGGGTGCCACGGGGCGTGCTGGTCGGCCTCGACCTCCAGCTCCGCTCCGGCGACGCGTGCGATGTCACGTGCGGCCTGGACGGCGTCGGCCCATGTGGCCTCTCGGCCCGTGCCCCACCATCCGGCCCGCTCGGCGAGCCCGGAGACCACCGCGCCCACCCGGCGCGGCTGCTCTGGCAGGGCGGCGTCGATCCGGGCCAGCTCCTCGGCGCTGGGGCCGCGGTCCACCGGAAGCATCGGAGCGCGGGCGGCCTCGTGCCTGGGCTGGTAGACCAGTCCCATCTCGTACAGGGCCACATCAGTGAAGCCGCGCCCCGCGTTGCGGGCCAGGGCCTTCAACAGACCGGGCAGCAGCGAGGTGCGCAGCAGCGGTTCGCCCTCGTTGAGCGGGTTGGCCAGGCGCAGCGCCCTCCTGCGATCGTCGTCGGCCTCCAGCTGGAGCCCGTCGAGGTCGCGCTCGCCGACGAACGGGTAGTTCAGCACCTCGTGGAAGCCGGTGTCGGCCAGGGTACGGCCGACCGCCCGGCGCAGGCGCTGGCTCGCGGTCAGTCCCCGGCCCGAGGCGAGCGGGCGGACCGAGGGGATGTTCTCATAGCCCTCGAACCGGATGACCTCCTCAGCGAGGTCGTTGGGGTCGGTGATGTCGGGCCGCCAGGTGGGCGGGGTGACCCTCAGCATGTCCCCGTCGGCCTCCACGGTGCAGCCGATGACGCGCAGCCACTTCTCCGTGGTGCCCTCGGGGTAGTCCACACCGGCGACGGAGCCCGCGTGTGAGGCCCTTACCGTGATCGGCTCACGGGGCGGGGTCCGGTCCAGGTGGGTGTAGGCGGTCTCGACGGTGGCACCTCCCAGCTCCGCGATCAGCTCGACCGCGCGGGTGGCTGCGGCCAGCTGCACGGCGGAGTCCACACCGCGCTCGAACCGGCGGGAGGACTCCGAGGACAGCTGGTGGCGGCGCGAGGCGCGGGCGATGTGCATGGCGTCGAAGTGCGCAGCCTCTACCAGCACCTCGGTGCTGGTCAGGGAGATCTCCGTACTGAGGCCGCCCATGACGCCCGCGATGTTGACCGGGCCGCTGTCGTCGGCGATGACGATGTCGTCGGTGTCCAGGGAGCGCTGGACGCGGTCCAGGGTCTCCAGCTTCTCCCCCGCCTCGGCGGCGCGCACACGCAGGCCTCCCCTGAGCTGGGCGCGGTCCCAGGCGTGCAGCGGCTGGCCGAGTTCGAGCATCACGTAGTTGGTGACGTCCACGGCCAGGGAGAGCGGGCGCACGCCGCTCTGGTGCAGGCGGCGCTTCATCCACAGCGGGCTGGGCACGTCAGGGTCGAATCCGGTGGCGCCGCGCAGGACGTAGCGGTCGCACAGCGCCGGGTCGGCCTCGGCGGGCCAGCCGTCGCCGGCGGGCTCGGACACCGCGCGGTCGGCCGGATCGCGGAAGCCGACCCCGTACAGCGCGGCCGCGTCGCGGGCCACGCCGCGCAGGGACAGCGCGTAGCCGCGGTCGGGGGTGACGGCGATGTCGAGGACGTCCTCGCGCAGGCCGAGGGGGCCGATGGCGTCCTCGCCCACCTCACCGAAGCCCTCGGGCAGAACGATGATGCCGGTGTGGTCCTCCCACAGGCCCAGCTCGGTGGCCGAGCAGATCATGCCCGCCGACATCCTGCCGTAGGTCTTGCGGGCCCCGATCCGAAAGCCCCCGGAGAGTTCGGCGCCGGGCAGGCAGACCACGACCAGATCGTCCTCGGAGAAGTTGCGGGCGCCGCAGACGATCTCCTGCGGCTCACCGCTGCCGTTGGCCTCTCCCACGTCCACACGGCAGTAGCGGATGGGCTTCTTGAACCCGGTGAGCTCCTCGATGGAGAGCACGCGACCGTAGACGATGGGGCCGCTGATGTCGGAGCCGAGCTCGTCGACGGTCTCGACCTCCAGACCTGCCAGGGTGAGGCGACTGGCGAGGTCGCGGGCGGTGACGTCGGCCGGCAGGTCGACGTACTCCCGCAGCCAGGTAAGGGGGACGCGCATCAGTTCTCACTCCCGAACGCCGAGGTGAAGCGAATGTCGCCCTCGACCATGTCGTGCATGTCGCGCACACCGTGCGCGAACATCAGTGTCCGTTCGATTCCCAGTCCGAAGGCCCAACCGGTGTGGACCTCGGGGTCCACGCCCGCAGCGGTGAGTACGCGCGGGTTGACCACACCGCAGCCGCCGATCTCGATCCAGCCCTCGCTGGAGCAGGTGCGGCAGGCCGCGTCGGGGTTGCCCACGGAGGCGCCCCGGCACACGAAGCACTCCATGTCCACCTCGGCGGACGGCTCGGTGAACGGGAAGTAGGAGGCGCGGAACCGGGTCCGCAGCCCTTCGCCGAACACACCCTCCACATAGGCGTCAATGGCACCACGCAGGTGGGCCAGGGTGACGCCCTTGTCCACGACCAGGCCCTCCAACTGGTGGAAGACGGGGCTGTGGGTGGCGTCGAGCTCGTCGGTGCGGAAGGTCTTGCCGGGCGCGACCACGTACACCGGCAGCTCGCGGGAGAGCAGCGCGCGCACCTGCACCGGCGAGGTGTGGGTGCGCATGACCAGGCCGGACTCACCACCGTCGGGGCCCTCCACGAAGAAGGTGTCCTGCATCGTGCGGGCCGGGTGGTCGGGCTGGAAGTTGAGGGCGTCGAAGTTGAACCACTCGGCCTCCACCTCGGGGCCCTCGGCGACCTCGAAGCCCATGCCGACGAAGATGTCGGCCACGCGCTCGGCGACGGTGGTCAGCGGGTGACGGGCGCCGCGCGGGGCCCGGTCCCAGGGCAGGGTGACGTCGACCCGCTCCTCGATGAGGACCCGCTCGTCCCGCTCGGCCTCCAGGACGGCCTGGCGGGCCTTGAGGGCCTGGCCGACATCGCGCCGGGCGCCGCCCACACGCTTGCCCGCGTCGGCCTTGGCGGCCGGGGGCAGGGCGCCGATCTCCCGGTTCGCCAGGGCCAGCGGGGAACGGTCCGAGGCGTGTGCGAGCCGGACCTCCTTGAGTTCGGCGAGGTCGGCGGCCGCCTCGATGGCGGCCAGGGCCTCCTCGCGCATGCGGGCGACCTCGTCGGGGTGCAGGGGGGTCACCTCGACCGGATCGAAGGAATTGTTCGGTGCAGACATGGTTGGTTGCCTCGCCGCCGAAGTCCCCGACCAGGATGAGGGGGGACGGGCGGCAGTCACGGTCCGCGACGGGGCGGACGAAGCCGACAGGGAAAGCAGACGGATTGCGGGCATGCCCGGAAAAGAGTCCGTTGCGGGGCCGGGAGCACGCCGTGGCGCCCACCGGGGAGGCTGGAGGGTCCGAAGGGTATTCAGACGAACTCAGGCGTCCCGGCGGGCATGGTAAATCGGAACTCGGCACCGCCGCTGGGGGCGCGTCCGACGGTGATCGTGCCGCCGTGGGCCTCGACGAGGCCCTTGACGATGAACAGTCCGAGGCCGGTCCCGCTCCGGCGCTTGCTGCGCCAGAACTGGCGGAAGACGCGCGGAATGGTCTCGGGCGCTATGCCCTGGCCTTCGTCGCGCACCGACACCGCTGTTCCTCCTTCACACGGCTCGATCACAACACTGACAGTACCAGCGCCGTGCCGCACGCCGTTTTCCACCAGGTTCAACAGGATCTGCTCGATCTTGTCGGCGTCCAGCCACATACGCGGCAGCTCGCCCCGGGTCTCGACGCGAAAGCGCTCCTCGGGTTCGCCGGAGGCCACGCGCCCGGCCACGACCCGGCGCACGGCCTCGGGCAGGTCGACGATCTGGCGGCGCACCTCCAGGCGGCCGGACTCGATACGCGAGACGTCGAGCAGATCGTGGATGAGTCGGGTGACGCGGTCGGCGTCAGCGTTGACCGTCTCCAGCATGAACAGCTTCTGCTTGTCGGTGAGGCGCTCCCACTTGGTGAGCAGGGTGGAGGTGAATCCCTTGACACTGGTCAGAGGGGAGCGGAGCTCGTGGGCCACCTGGGAGACCAGGTCGGCACGGGAGCGCTCGGCACGCACGGAGGCGCCCCGCAGGGTGACGACCAGACGGACGAGCTCGCCGCCGGGTCGGGCGCGCACGTAGCGCACGGCGACGAGGATCTCGCGGTCGTCGGGCAACAGGAGGGCGCGCTCGGGCTGGCGGACGCGGTCACGTGCGCCGCCGTAGGGGTTGCTGGCCTCCCACCAGTCGTTGCCGTCGATGCCCAGCAGCGGCAGGACAGCGCGGTAGTCGCGGCCCAGGGCCGCCTCGACGGGGATACCGATGAGCTGGGCGGCCTGGACGTTGAACAGCACGACCCGGCCGCGCGCGTCGGCCACGACCACACCGTCGGGCAGGTCGTCGGGGTGCAGTGGGCCGGTTCCGGCGGAGGCGCCGCCGACCTCTTGCAGGGCGGCTGTGGTCTGCGCGCCGAAGGGGTCGCGGATACCGGGTTCGCGGTCGTCCTCAGCCTCTGGAGAGGCCTCGGTGGCTGGGTCGGCCCCTTGTCCGGGGCCGCCCGGGGAGTGCGCGGTTCCGTCGCCCGAGTCCTCCGCCGGGTGATCCGCCTGCCGGCCGCTGCCCACGCCTCTCCCCGCTCCCCTTGAAGGTCCACGACCGCAGGCTCCTGGGCCGAGGACCGCTGACCGGTGGTCAACCCCGTGGGCACCACCGCAGGTTGTCTACCCTGCACTTCCACCTGGTACGCCTCGCGGCCCGGGATCGGGCGCCTGGCGGGAGAAGAGCGTACAAGCCCTCTCCGGTCGGCCCGCCACCCGGGAACAGGGATCGCCGATCCGAGTACGCCCCGCGTGTTCACGCGGTGTCGTCAAGCCTGCCGGGTGAGGCCGGGACGTCACAGCGTCCACCCCTAACACGGGTGAGCACGCTGGATCCTACGCGCAACGCGCATGGACCCTCCGCGATCCCTCTCCTGGCGACCCTATCGGCACCCAGGCCCCGTGCACGTGCATTTCAAGCAGATGAACGCACGGACTGAGCGCGTGCGTCCGGGTAACACCCCGCGACAGGGGCGGGTCAGGCGCCACCAGGAGATCACCCAAAGTGACCGGCCAGGCCCTGACCTGGCACGATCCAAGTCCGTCCGGATCGGTCAGGAGCGCCGCTGCTGCCGTGCGGTGGTGTACAGGCACACAGCTGCGGCAGTGGCCAGATTCAGGCTTTCGGCCCCGCCGTAGATCGGAACGCTGACCGCGCCGTCGGTCAGGGAGACGACGTCCCCGGGCAGGCCCCAGGCCTCGTTGCCGAACACCCAGCCGACCCGGCCGTCCAGGCCGCCGCCGTCGGCGACGGTGTGCAGGTCGCGGGTGCCGCTGCCGTCGGCGGCCCATACCCGCGCCCCGGCTCCGCGTAGGAAGTCGACCGCGCGTGACACCGGAACGCCCACGACCACGGGCAGGTGGAACAGGCTTCCCGCCGAGGCTCGGACACACTTGCCGTTGTAGGGGTCGACGGAGGCGTCGGTGAAGACCACCGCGTCGGCACCGGCGGCATCGGCGGTGCGCAGGACCGTGCCCGCGTTGCCCGGGTCGCGGACGTGGGAGAGTACGACCACCAGGCGAACGTCGCCGATACCGTCCAAGGGGACGTCGACGAACTCGCAGACGGCGATGACGCCCTGCGGTGTGACGGTCTGGGCCAGCTCCGACATCACGTCCAGACTGACCCTGTGAATGGGTACGCCCGCCGCGCGGGCGGCGTCCAACAGGTCGATGTGGCGCTGCATGGCCTCCGCCGTGGCGTAGACCTCGACAACGCCCGGGGCGGCCCCGTGGGGCCGCCCGTCACCGCCGCCCGCGGCGGACAGGGCTTCCCGCACCGCCTGCGGCCCCTCCGCGAGGAAGCGCCGCTCACGCTGGCGGAACGTGCGCTTGGCGAGCCGCCGAACCCCCTTGATCCTGGGTGAGCGGATACTCGTGAACTCGTGGCTCGCCATCGCTATTCGCCGATCACCTTCGACCCTAGGCCGCGGCCTCGGCGGGGAGGGCCTTCTTGGCCGTCTCCACCAGGCTCGCGAAGGCGGCCTCGTCGTTGACAGCCAGCTCGGCGAGCATACGGCGGTCAACCTCGATGCCGGCCAGCTTCAGGCCCTGCATGAAGCGGTTGTAGGTCAGGCCGTGAACCCGGGCCGCGGCGTTGATGCGCTGGATCCACAGGCGACGGAACTGCCCCTTGCGGTCCTTGCGGTCCCGGTAGGAGTAGGTCATCGAGTGGAGCATCTGCTCCTTGGCCTTGCGGTACAGGCGCGAACGCTGACCGCGGTAACCGCTCGCCCGGTCGAGAACGACCTTGCGCTTCTTCTTGGCGTTGAGAGCCCGCTTCACGCGTGCCACTGGAACTCCCTCGTTGTCTCGTCCGGCGCGCGCGGCGCGCCGACCGGCCCGGCTTCAACGAACCCGGCGGCCGTGTTGCTTCGTGTGGTTCCCTTCCTGGGGCCGTCACCGTGCTGACTGCCCGGCACGTGGGCGCTCCTGGGAAGAGTCTCGGGGCTACTTGCCGAGCAGCTTGCGCATGCTCTTGGTGTCCGCGGGAGAGAGCACGGACTCGTTGCTCAGCTTGCGCTTGCGCTTGGAGGTCTTGTGCTCAAGGATGTGGTTCTTGTTGGCACGGCGGCGCATGATCTTGCCGGAGCCGGTGAGCTTGAAGCGGTCCTTGGCCCCACTGTGGGTCTTGTTCTTCGGCATGTCGCCGCGTCTCCTACTCCGTCGGCGTGCCACCCGCCTGGGACGGCTGGCACGGTTCTTCCGCTGCTCTGGCGGGGCCCCTGCGCGCTGATGCGATGCATCCGGGCTGTGCTGGCACAGCCCACCCCACCACCCGGTGCCTCCCCGGCGACCGGGCGGTGGGGACTTCCCGTCGCTAGGCGCCCGAACGCTGCTCGCGGCGTGACTTGTCCTCCGCCGCCGCGCGGGCCTCGGCCTTGTGGTCGGACCGCCGCTTGTGCGGGCCGATCACCATGACCATGTTGCGGCCGTCCTGCTTGGGCTGCGACTCCACGGTGCCAAGATCCTGGACGTCCTCGGCCAGCCGCGCCAGCAGTCGGCGACCCAGTTCGGGCCGGGACTGCTCACGGCCGCGGAACATGATCGTCACCTTGACCTTGTCCCCGCTCTTGAGGAACCGCACCACGTGACCCTTCTTGGTCTCGTAGTCGTGCGGATCGATCTTCGGGCGGAGCTTGATCTCCTTGATGATCGTGTTCGACTGGTTCTTGCGCGACTCACGGGCCTTGACCGCGGACTCGTACTTGAACTTGCCGTAGTCCATCAGCTTGGCGACCGGCGGGCGCGCGGTCGGAGCGACCTCGACGAGGTCGAGGTCGGACTCCTGCGCCAGACGCAGTGCGTCCTGCACGGAGACGATTCCGACCTGCTCACCGTTGGGTCCGACGAGACGGACCTCGGGCACCCGGATGCGGTCATTGATGCGGGGCTCGGCGCTGATGGGACCCCTCCCTAGCTTTCTCGGATTACCTGGAATCGGCCGTCCGCCAGACGGTGGGCGGCCCTGCGGGCCGGGCCACCCTCGTCCGTCGGGCGCTCGGCCTCGTCGGGGTCCACATACAGCGAAACCCCGCCAGCGTTTGCAAGCGGGGCGATCCAATCGGTTATTCCCGGCGAGGAGCGGGCACGCACACCAGGCACCCCGGACACGGGCACCCGGCCAACAGAGCTTGGCGCGCTCGATCGCCGGACCGGACCTACACGAGCTGTGCCCGGCAGGTGGGAGGATCACCTCCACTTGCGGCTCCGGTGTGAAACACACCGGAACAAGTCGATACCTCATCATACCAGGGGTCGGCCCATGCTCGGCCCACCGCTTCGGCGGAAGCAGGGCGGACCCCGTCCGGCCGCGCTGGTCAGCCACCAGGCGCGCCGGGGGGCCGGCCCGCCCCGACGGACACGGAACGGCGGTCCAGCTCCGCGCTGCCCGCCTCGCGCATGGCCTCCACCGGAACGTCCTCGACCCCCGTCATCAGTCGGACCTGCCCGACGGCCTGGTGGAGCAGCATCGGAAAACCGCCGACCACACGGCCGCCCCCCGCGGCGACGGCCATGGCGGCGCGGGTCGGCCAGGGCGAGTAGACGACGTCGAACAGGTCGGCGCCCGAGGCGGCGAGCTGGTCGGCGTGGTGGTCGGCCGCGCCCGAGGGCAGGGAGGAGACCACCAGGTCCACGTCCAGGTACTCGTCCAGCTCCGAGAGCGGTGCGATCCTGATCGGGTGGCCGAGCCGCCGGGCGGCGGCGGTCACCTCCCCTGTGCGGTTGGTGTCACGGGCCAGCACGGTGACCGGCGAGGTCAGGCCGAGCTGGCGCAGCGCGGCGAGGGCGGAGGCCGCGGTGGCCCCGGCGCCCAGAACGACCGCGTCGCGCGGAGTGGTCACCCCGGCCTCCGCCAAGGCAGCGGCGATCCCCGGGACGTCGGTGTTGGCGGCCTCCCACGCTCCGTTGCGCCGGAAGAAGGTGTTGGCGCCGCCCACCTGCCGGGCCAGATCGGTAACCGTGTCGGCCAGTTCCAGGGCACGGCGTTTGAGCGGCATGGTCAGGGAGAACCCGGCCCACTCGCCACCGAGCCCGGCGAGGAAGGACGCGAGGTCCTCCTCACCGCACTCGTACTTGCCGTACGACCAGTCCGTCAGCCCCATCGCCGTGTAGGCGGCGGTGTGCAGAACCGGTGAGAGCGAGTGGGCCACGGGAGAGCCCAGCACTGCGGTGCGCACTAATCCCCCAACCAGTTTTCCTCGAACTCCTCCTTGAGCCGCTTGAACTCCTCGTGGTCCCCGGTGAACTCGGTGACACCGTTCTCCGGGTCGGTGGCGACGAAGTACAGCCAGTCGCCCTCGGCCGGGTCCAGGGCCGCCTCCATGGCCTCCTGCCCGGGTGCGACGAAGGGGCCTGGGATGAGCCCGGGCTTGTGGTAGGTGTCGAACCCGCTGGTGTCCTGGTTGCACCTCTCGCGCTGATCGTCGTTGAGCGCGATGCCGTACTCGCCGATGGCGTAGAAGCAGGTGCTGTCCATCTGCAGGGCCATGTCGATGTCCATGCGGTTGTGGATCACCCGGGAGACCTTCGGCATGTCCTCGGGCTTACCGCTCTCGGCTTGGATGATGGAGGCGATCGCCATGATCTCGTTGGCGTCGTAGCCGAGATCGGCGGCCCGGTCCTCCAGGCTGATCTCATCGGCGACCTGCTGGTGCTTGGTCACCATGGTCTTGAGGACCGACAGTGCCTCGGTACCCGGATCGAACCGGTAGGTGGCCGGGAACAGGTAGCCCGCGGGACCCTCGGTGGCGTAACCGGGCAGGCCGAGCTCGTCGGTCCGGGCGTAGGCCTCGTCCAGCTCCTCCACCGTCAGGTCGGTGGATTCGGCGATCTCTTCGAGGACCTCCTCCGAGCGCAGCCCCTCACGGATGCGGACCTGCCCGCCGAGCCGGTTGTCGGCGTCGAGCAGCGCGGCCACGGCGGCCTCGCCGCTCATCTCCTGTGCCAGGGAGTAGGTGCCGGGGACGAGCCCGTCACCGCGCTCCTCCTCCGGGACGGCGTCCAGGGCGTTGGTGAACGCGCGCACGCTGGCCACGACCCCTTCGTCGGCGAGGTTGTCGGCGATGGCGGTGCCGCTCTGGCCCTCCTCGATGACGAAGACGACCTCACCACTGCCCTGGCCCTCGAAGTCGGCCGGGAAGACGTAGGTGCGCATGACGCCGTAGCCGCCGCCCGCGATCACGAGGACGAGGACCAGGGCCAGCAGGATCATCATGCCCTTGCTCTTGCGGCGGCGCTTCCTGCCGCCCCTGCCCGCGTTGGCGCGTGCCCGCCGCTTGAGCTCCTTGGCCTTCCTACGGCTGCTGCGTCCGCCGCCGTAGGCCTCGGCGATATCGGCGAGTCCGGGTTCCTCGTACTCGTACTCGTCCTCCTCCGGCTCCTCCTCCGGTTTCGGCTCCTCCTCCGGCTCTTCCCGCCGCCCTCGCCTGCGGCGGCTGCCGCGGCGGCTCCGGGGCTCGTCCTCGGCCGCGGCCGCACGCCTGCGGCGGGCACGGCGACCACGCGGCTCAGGCGCCTCCTCAGGAACGTCCCCAGCGAACGCACCCGTGTCAGGGTCGCCACCGGTGTCGGCGGAGACCTCGTCGGCACGGTCTCCGCTGTCGGCGCGCTTACGACGGGAGCGGCGACCCGGGGGCTCGCTGACCGCGGCGAACGCACCGGTGTCGGCGGAGCTGCTCACACCGGGAAAGCTCCCCGAGTCGAAGAACCCGCTGTCCTCCGGGGCATCGTCCAGGAAACCGCCGAAGGACTCCTCCGCGCGCCTGCCGCGCTTGCGGCGGCCACGACGGCCCTCGGGCTGCTCGTCCGGGGGCGGGGGCGGGGCCGCGCCCCCGGCTGGCACGTCGTCCACCGGGATGCCGCGTCTACGACGACCGCCGCGACGGCTCCGGGGCTCCTCCTCACGGAAGGCTCCCGTGTCCGCGGGGGCGCCGGCGCCGAAGGCGCCGTCCTCCTCGGGGACGTCGTCCAGGAAGCCTCCGGCAGGCTCCTCCGCGCGCCTGCCGCGCTTGCGGCGGCCACGACGGCCCGTGGGAACGTCCTCGTCCCCGCCGGCCCCGCGACGGGGCCCGGGCTCGGGTTCGGAGCGGGTGCGGCGGCTGCGCCGGGGCGGCTCCTCGGCTCCGGGGGGCGGCTGCGGAGCGCTCTCGACTGGCTGGGACGGTGCGGCGCTCTCACCCAGGTTGGCCAGGGCGGCAAGGGCGTCCTGGGTCGGGTCGCCGGCGGTGCGCCGGGGCGGCGCGGGATCGTGCGGCCGGGGTTCTTCCGTGCCCTGGGGGTGGGAAGTCCCGGAGCGGGCGGCACGGCTTCCACGCAGGGCGTCGGCGGCCCCGACGCGCCGAGGCGGGACGCCGGGGCCCTCCACGGGCGGCTCCGGGCGGCGTCGGCGCCCGGGCGGCTGGGCATCTGGGCCCAGCGGGTCGTACTCTCCCCCTCCGCTGGCGTACCGGGGCGTGCGGCCCCCTCCGGTGTCCGGGCCGCTGCTTTGGAACTCACCCGCTCCGGGGGTGTCGTTCCAGGCTGCGGACTCGGGACGCGCCCTGCGGCCACGTGGGGGCGGCTGCGCGGGCATGGGGTCGCTGAGCGGGTCGTAGTCGTAACCGCGCTCGCGGTCGGGGTGCCCACGATAGGGATTGTCGGGGTAATCATCCCTGTCGTTCATTCTTCTCCCTGGCTGGAGCGGACGATCTCGCCCGGGGGATGGCCTGTTGACCGTTCCTGGTCCAAGGCACTCTGGAGGAGCACGGTGGCGGCGGCCTGGTCGATGACCGACCTGCGGGCCCGCCCGCCCTTGGCGCCCTTCTTGGCGAAGGAAGCCCCGGAGAGCAGTTGGCCCTGGGCGGTCACCGTGGTGAGGCGTTCGTCGACCAGTCGGACGGGAACGGGGTGCAGGAGCGCGGCGAGCGCGTTCGCGAACTCCCTGGCGGACCGGGCCGCCGGGCCCTCCTTGCCTGACAGTGAGGCAGGGTAGCCCACAACGATCTCCCGCGCCTCCCGTTCCAGGACCAGCAGGGCGATTCGCTGCATGTCGCCCTTGCCGCGCGGAACGGTCTCGACCGGGCTGGCGAGCATGCCGCTGGGGTCGCTGGCAGCGACCCCGATACGGGCGTTGCCAGGGTCCACAGCCAGGCGCACACCGTTCCTCAAGAGGACCTCTCCCCGGCCCCGGGGATGGTGTGCGGGCGGGCCGTACCGTTGTCGGCACAGCACCGCGGCTGGAAAATCCTCAACACGGTGGTCCTGTTCGTCAGCTGGATCGCGGGAGAGTCCGCACAGACAGCCGTGTGATCGGCTGTGACGCGCCACAGTATGCCCGATTCGATGACGGTGCGCAGCCTCGACGCCGACGGTCGCGGTACTGGTCCGCGGTCCGCGTCGGTCTCCTCGTACGGGGCCGCACCGGCGGGGTCCGGATCGAACGCGTTCCGTTTGAGTGTAAGTCACTCCGGCGCCGCTCCGGCGCCGCTCCGGCGCGGACGGGTGCACGTGCGGCCATGGCGTACCGGACTCCCGGGGGCGCCACCCCCTGCGGCGGTGGGCTCCGGCCCTGCTGAAACGGCGGTGCCCGAGCGTGTCGGAATTCTCCACATCGTCACAGACCGCGACACTACAGATTCGCCGTACGCCCGTGCG
The DNA here is from genome assembly GCF_056312425.1 of Nocardiopsis sp. TRM 82005. Lineage (NCBI taxonomy): Bacteria > Bacillati > Actinomycetota > Actinomycetes > Streptosporangiales > Nocardiopsidaceae > Nocardiopsis > Nocardiopsis sp. TRM 82005. The sequence continues at coordinate 120,840 of NZ_JBWDTQ010000022.1, read as the reverse complement.
TCGATTCAGCGCCGTGCTGGCTACGACGGGGGCGACGCACGTCGGGCGTGTGCGAAACCGCTGTAGGCGGTCTCCGCACACGCCCGTAGACACACTCCCTAGTCCCTGGCCACACGCTCCTCGACGGCACGCAGTGCCTCGTCGACCTTTCCAGCGTCGCTGCCACCGCCCTGGGCGATGTCGGGCTTGCCGCCGCCACCGCCGCCGAGCGCACGGGCCGCGATACCCACCAGCTCGCCCGCCTTGATCCCGGCCTTCTGCGCGGCCTTGTTCGCCGCGATCACCACGACCGGGCGGTCCTTGGGCACGGCGGTCATCGCCACGACCACGGGCTCGTTCTCGCCGAGACGGCCGCGCACGTCCAGCACCAGCTTGCGCAGGTCGTCGCCGCTGGCGCCCTCCGGCGCCGGGGTGGCCACGACCAGCGCGGAACCGTGGCGGCGAGCCCCCTCGGCGATCGAGCCGGCCGCCTGGAGCACCTGCGCGGCGCGCAGCTTCTCGATCTCCTTCTCCGCGGTGCGCAGCCGGGAGACCATGGTGTCGATCCGCTCGGGCAACTCCTCGCGCGGGGTCTTGAGCTGCTCGGAGAGCTGACCGACCAGCGCGGACTCCTTGGACAGGCGCCTGAACGCGTCCACGCCCACGGCCGCTTCCACACGGCGCACGCCCGAGCCGATGGAGGACTCGCCCAGGAGCTTGACGATGCCCAGCCTGGCGGTGGAGGGCACGTGGGTGCCGCCGCACAGCTCGACGGAGTAGTCGCTCATCTCCACGACGCGCACGCGGTCACCGTACTTCTCACCGAACATGGCCAGGGCGCCCATGCTGAGCGCCTCGTCCAGGTTCTTCTCCTCGGTCTGGACCGGGATGTCACCAGCCAGGACGGTGTTGACCTCCTCCTCTACCTCGGCCAGGCGCGCGCCGCCCAACGCGTTGTCCGCGGTGAAGTCGAACCGCAGCTGGCCGGGGCGGTTCTCCGAACCAGCCTGGCCCGCCGACGGGCCCAGGGAGTTGCGCAGCGCCGAGTGGATGAGGTGGGTGGCGGAGTGCGAGCGCTCGATGGCGTGACGGCGGCCGGTGTCGATGGTGGCGTGCACGGTGTCGTCCAGGACCACCTCGCCCGAGCGGACGGCGCCCCGGTGCACGAACAGGCCGGGCAGCGGCTTCTGTACGTCCTCCACGTCCACGACGCCGCGGCCGTCCACGGTCAGCGTGCCTGTGTCGGCGAGCTGGCCACCGCTCTCGGCGTAGAACGGGGTACGGTCCAGGATGATCTCGACCCTCTCCCCCGCGCGGGCCACGGGCGAGGAGGCGCCGTCGACGACGATGCCCTTGACGTGCGACTCGCTCTCGGCATCGGTGTAGCCGAGGAAGTCGGTCGACCCGGCGCCCTCCAGCAGCTGCGAGTACAGGGAGATGTCGGCGTTGCCGAGCTTCTTGGCCTTGGCGTCGGCCTTGGCGGTGTCCTTCTGGCGCTGCATGAGCTCGCGGAAGGCGCCCTCGTCCACGGACAGACCCTGTTCGGACGCCATCTCCAGGGTCAGGTCGATGGGGAAGCCGTAGGTGTCGTGCAGCTGGAAGGCGTCCGAACCGGAGAAGACGGTGCCGCCCGCGGCACGGGTGCGTTCGGCCGCGCGGCCGAACAGCGCGGTGCCCGCGCGCAGGGTGTCGGCGAAGTTCTTCTCCTCGGTGTCGATCACACCGTGGATGACGTCGGCCTTGTCCAGCAGGTCGGGGTAGATGTCCTTCATGGCGTCGATGCTGACCTCGGTCAGCTCGTGCAGGAAGGCGGTGTCGGTGCCCGACAGCAGGCGCAGGTTGCGGATGGAGCGGCGCAGGATGCGGCGCAGGACGTACCCGGCCTTCTCGTTTCCGGGCTTGACGCCGTCACCGACGAGCATGACGGCACTGCGCACGTGGTCGGCGACCACGCGGAGCATGACGTCCTGCTCCGCGCTGTCGCCGTAACGGGTACCGGCCAACTCGGCGGCACGGTGCAGGACGCGGCCGATGATGTCGGTTTCGTAGATGTTGTCGACGCCCTGTAGGACCGCCGCGAGGCGCTCGAGGCCCAGTCCGGTATCGATGTTCTTCTTGGGCAGGTCGCCGAGGATCGGGTAGTCCTTGCCGCTGCCCTCACCCCGCTCGTACTGCATGAAGACGAGGTTCCAGATCTCGATGTAGCGGTTCTCGTCCGCCTCGGGCCCGCCCTCGACCCCGTACTCGGGGCCGCGGTCGTAGAAGATCTCCGAGCAGGGACCGCAGGGGCCGGGCACGCCCATGTCCCAGTAGTTCTCCTCCATGCCCATGCGCTGAATGCGCTCGGGCCGGACCCCGACCTTGTCACGCCAGATCGTCTCGGCTTCCTCGTCGTCGAGGTAGACGGTCACCCACAGCTTGTCGGGGTCGATGCCGAAACCGCCCTCGCCTACAGGGGTGGTGACCAGTTCCCACGCCAGCGGGATCGCCTGCTCCTTGAAGTAGGCGCCGAAGGAGAAGTTGCCGAGCATCTGGAAGAACGTCGCGTGCCGGGAGGTCTTGCCGACCTCCTCGATGTCCTTGGTGCGGATGCACTTCTGGACGCTGGTCGCGGTGTCGTAGGAAGGCGTGCGCTGGCCCAGGAAGTAGGGCTTGAACGGAACCATGCCCGCGGGCACCAGCAGCAGCGTGGGGTCCTCGGCGATGAGGCTTGCCGAGGGCACCACGGTGTGTCCGTTCTTCTCGAAGAAACTGAGGAAGCGGCGCGCGATTTCTGCCGTCTCCATTGATGCCCTCCTGTGCTTGCTCCGCCGCCCGGGGCGACGTGTCTGTCCCAGCGTGGGACCGTTGTCACGCGTGGTCGGTAGGGGCCCATCGTAGAGGGGGCCGCCGCGCCAGCGCGCGTGGTTTACGGGTGGCCGCCGGGGCCCCGTCCCTTGGACAGCGTCGGCGGCCTGGTTTGTTCCAAGGCTATCGCCGCTGACCACTGGCGGGCCCCGGGAGGACGTGGCTACGCCAGGTAGAACTCGCGGACCCTGGGCGTGAACATCAGGCCGATCATCAGCGCGGCGAAAGCCAGCGGGATCAGGGAGAGGTAGTCGCCGAGGACGACCATGAGGAGCAGGATCAGGGACGCGACGCCGTGGAAGGCGACGACGCCCCAGAACAGGCCCTGCTTACGGCGGCCCATGAGGGCGGCCAGGGTCGTGGAGGCGACACCGTAGACCAGGGGGATCAGGGCGATGGCTCCCGTGAAGGCCGCCAGGAAGCCGAAGGACCCTTCAGGGTCCTCGTCTCCGAGCATCTCTCCGACGCCGAAGCCCAGCAGGGCGATGGCACCGATGAGGACGCCCAGGAGGATGCCGAGGGGGCCACCGATGAACATGAGCACCCGGACGGTGACGGCCTGGCCCGGCATGGCGACCGGTACGGGTGGGGCCATGGGAGGCGGAGGCATCTGCCCGGGGAAGCCGTAACCGGCCGGGGCCTGGCCTGGGAAGGGCTGGTGGGGGCCGGGCTGCGGTGAGGGGTGCACCGGGATCCTTTCGGGGTCGTGTTGGGGATGACGCCAGGACTCTACTGAGAATCGTGGAGGGGTGTGGACGGGCGGTCTCGGGGCCGGTAGTAGGCGCGGGCCGGGCCCGTCATGGCGAGCAGGCAGACCACCGCGCCGTACAGGCCCGTGACGCCCGTGAGGACCACGGTGGAGACGTCGCCGGTGAAGGAGGTCCATCCGCTCAGCGGCAGGCTGAGGGAGGCCAGGAGGTGCAGGGCCGCGATCGCCCGGGGCGTGGCCGGTGTGCGCCGTCCCGCACGGATGGCCATGGTGATCGAGGCGACGGTGTAGGTCAGTCCCATGAGGGCGAAGAGGGTCGTGTGCACGACCATCGCCCCGGGGGTCGCGGCGCCGGCGACGTCGTTGAAGAAATCCTGCCTGGCCTCGTCGTTGAGCGCGGCGATGAGGGCCACGGCCCCGTACAACAGGGTGAAGCCGAATCCGAGGAGGGCACCGAGGCCCATCATGACGACCGCCACGATCACCTGGCCGGGCATCGGCGGGCGCGGCGCGTACGGATACCGGGGGTGCTGGTGTGGGGCGGCCGGATATCCGGGGAGGGCATGTCCCGGCGGGTGGCCGTGTGCTTGTGGCGGCGACTGGCCGCCGTACCCGTACGGCGCTCCCCGCGGCTGCTCCGGAGAACCGGAGAACTGTTGGGGACGGGGGGCTGGGTTCACTTTTCGGCCTTTCCGTAACCCATCGTGTCAGCGCCACGACCCTACAGAGGGGTTCCGAAAGAACACGAAACGGGCAGGTGGGGCAAAGTCACGGACACGGAGAGGGGGCCGGTCAGTGTGCGACCCGGCCCCCTCTCGCTGCCACAACGGGCCCAGGAGATATCAGTAGCCGTAGGCGTCCGTTGAGGGGCGTGTGTAGTAGGCACGCGTGCCCTCCAGAAGCATGAGCACGATCATGGCCACCGTGAAGGCCAGCGGGATCACCGCGGCGAGGCCGCCGGTGAACAGGTTGATCACCAGGATCAGCGCCGCCAGGCCCTGGAAGGCCACGACCGCCCACAGGATGGCGGGGCTGCGGCGGCCCATGAGCGAGGCCAGCACGATGGACACGACCCCGTAGACGAACGGGATCGCGCCCATGACACCGAAGAACACCCCGGCCTCGGCACCGGACAGCGGTAGGCCCGCCTCCTGCATCGCGCGCCGCATCTCCTCACCGACCTGGCCGCCGCTGGCGGCCATCGCGGCGGCGATCCACATCAGCCCGCCGAACAGCAGGCCGCAGGCGCCGCCGATGAACATCAGCACCCGCACGGCGATGGCCGCGCCGGGCATCTTGGCCGGACCCGCGCCCGGTGCCCCCGGGGCGGGTGGCGGGTAGCCGCCGTACTGCGCCGGGTCCTGTGGGGACTGGCCTTCTGGGTACTGACCCCCGGCGTAGGGGTCACCGGCGTGCGGGGCACCGGGGTACTGACCCCCGGAGCGCTGTCCGCCCTTGTTCGGATCCTCCGAAGGCTGTTGCGGATACACGGGGCGACCTCCATTAGTTGGGGAACGGTCCTATGTCGGTTCTACGGGCGCCCCTACCCAGCTGCCGCGAAAAGCACCATGACGCCGCAGCCCCGTACGGCAGCGGCCTCCGGAGCCCTCAGGACAGCTCCGGAGGCCGCCCGTCGCCCTCGGGGAGGGACCGTCGGCCCTTCGGGGCGTACTGGCGCAGGAGTTCCTCCTCCTGCTCGTACACCGCCCGGGACAGGTCCTCGTTGAGTTCGCGCAGGGCACCCCGGTACTCGCTGACCTGGCCCTCCACGCGGTCGGCGATACCCCCGGGTGTCAGTGCACGCCTGGCCCGGTTCACCCGGTGGACCGCGTAACCGCCGATGGCGGCCCCCGCCGCGAGATAGAACAGCCTGCCGATCACCGGTTCGCCCTCCGTTTGCGGCTCCGCACCACCGCCAGGGCCTTGCGCTGGCCGAGCACGCGGCGCACACCGTAGGACAGCGACGCCACCTTCACCAGCGGACCGGTGAGGACCGACCGGGTCAGCGCGGTCACCGTGGAGACGTCCTCAGAGCTGGCCTGGACGTTGGCGGTGATCTCCTCGACGCGTTCGAGCGAGGTGTTGGTGCGTTCCACCGTGGACGCGACGTCGTCCATGAGCGGCGGGGTGCGGTCCCCCAGTTCCGAAACGACCTTGGTCGTCTCGTTGATGAGCTTGATCAGTTTGACGAGCGCCACGCACATGAACGTGGCCAGCACCGCCCAGACCACCGCGGCGACGAGCGCGGCGACCTCTCCTCCGGTCAGCATGCGGGCTCCGTGGGCAGATAGAGGGTTACTTAGAGGGTGCGGACGACCTCGCGCACGCGCCGGGCCTGAGGGACGACCGGGCTCCCCGTGGTACGCGGGTCGAGCCGATTTCGGCTGACCCTATCGTGTCCTGCCGCCGGTCGTGCGGACACGCCACGGCGGAGCCGAAAGTGTCACGGGTCACGCACCAGTCGACTGTTCGCACTGTGCGGTCGGTGGAGGACTCGGGATCGACGAACGGCCTGCTCTGAAGGAGAATCACTACGAAGCGGGATCTTCACTACGATGTCCGGACACTCAGCCGCCCACCGGCCCCTGAAGCACCGACAGGACACCCATGAGCCCTCGTTCTCCCCGAGAGATCTCCGTACTGGTACCGCCGGACCTGGCACCCCTCTATCCGGACGACCCCTCGCGGATCGGCCCCTACCTCGTCCTCGGACGTCTGGGCCAGGGAGCCACCGGCACCGTCTACGCCGCCGTGGACACCGCGCCCGCCAGCGCGGGCGACCGCCTGGTCGCCGTGAAGGTACTCACCTCCCCCGAACTGGATTCCCCCGACGTCTATCCCGCCCTGGAACAGCGCCTGCGCGCCCTGTCCAACGTCGACCCCCGACGCGTGGTCGTCCCCCTGGCCTTCGACAGCGACGCCAACCCGCCCTGGTTGTCCATGCCCTACCTGGCGGGCGAGCGCCTGTCGCACTACGTCACCAAGCGCGGCGGGCTGGGCACCGGGAAACTCATCGCCCTGGCCACCGGCCTGGCCGAAGGCCTGTCCGCGCTGCACACACGCGGGGTGGCACACGGCTCTCTGCGTCCCGGCGATGTCCTGCTGGAGTCGCACGGGCCGCACATCATGGAGTGCGCGGTCGCAGCCTCCGCGGAGCGGTTGCGCGGATCGGGCGCCACCTGGCTGAGCCCCGAACGGTTCGGGGGCGGGGCGGCCACACCCGCCGCCGACGTGTTCGCCTGGGGCGCCGTCGTCGCCTTCGCCGGAACGGGACGCCTGCCCTTCGGCCCCGGCGACCCCGAGGAGATCGCCGAGCGCGCCGCGCGGGGTTCCTTCGACCTGGACTCGCTGGCCAAGGGGCTGAGGCACGTGGTCGGGCGCGCCCTGGACCCCGACCCCGACCGCCGCCCCAGCCTGCGCGAGGTGATCGGCGCGGTCATCGCGATGTGGCAGGCGGAGAACGCCGGGAGCGCCCAGGACCGCGCGGTGTCCCCGGCCGGGGACACCACCGGGGCCGGTTCCCCCGACCGTGGCGAACTGTCGCTCATCCTGGAGCGCGAGTGGCACGCCGTGGAACCACCCGCGCGCGTGCCCCAGGTCATCCGCCTGGAGGGGCGCATGTCCAACCGTCGCCCCACCCGTGCGCTGTTCCTGGCGGGGAGCGTGGCGCTCGCCCTCGGGCTCATCGGCGCCGGAGTCTGGGGGCTCTCCCAGCTGTTCGGGCCCGACGATGACGAGGCCCTGGCCTCCGACGCCGCCGAGGAGGAGGTCGCCGAGGAAAGCCCCTCCGCCGAGGAGGATCCGCTGACACTGGTGGTGCGGTTCGACCCCGCCGACCAGGAGTCCCCCGAGTCGGGGCCGTGGGTGTACACCCCCGTCGACCGCGACGACGAGCCGATCCGCGGACGGGGGGTGCCCAGCCACACCGCTTGGGCCGAACAGTGGGACGAGGCCGGTGAGCCAGCCGAGGCGGTCATAGCCCCCGACGCCGAGGTGCTCTGCGCGAAGTTCTGCGCCGCGCCCGACCACGTGTTCCTCGACGCGGAGGGTCGCGGCACCTGGGAGCTGACCGGAAGCGACTTCGTCGACTACCTGTCGTGGGGGCCGGTGGTGATCGTGGAGGTGACCTTCTCCGAGGACTCCGGAGAGGACGGGGACCCCCGCGAGGTCGTGCAGGTCACCGAGCTGTTCACCGACTAGGGGGCTCCTCCTGGGTGCTTTCGAGGGGGAGCGGCCCTACGGGCCCGTCTCCCCCTCGTCGCCCCGGCCCTCAGCCGCGCTGGCCACCGCCCCGGAGGACGCCCTTGATGCGCTGGAGGACCTCGCCGAAACGCCGCTCGGCACCGTGCTGGGTGGGACGGTAGTACTCGCGGTCGGTGAGGCCCTCGGGGGCGTGCTGTTGGGGAGCGACACCGCCGGGGAAGTCGTGGGCGTAGCGGTAGCCCTTCCCGTGGCCGAGATCGGCGGCGCCCTTGTAGTGGCCGTCGCGCAGATGGGCGGGGACGGGTCCGGCCATGCCCGCCCGCACATCCGCCGAGGCGGCGTCGATGGCGGTGATCACGGCGTTGGACTTGGGGGCCAGGCTGATGTGGATGACGGCCTGGGCGAGGTTGATACGGGCCTCGGGCATGCCGATGAGGTCGACGGTCTGGGCGGCGGCCACGGCAGTCTGCAAAGCGGTGGGGTCGGCCATGCCCACGTCCTCGCTGGCGTGCACGACGATACGGCGGGCGATGAAGCGGGGGTCCTCCCCCGCCTCGATCATGCGGGCGAGGTAGTGCAGGGCGGCGTCGGGGTCAGAACCGCGCATGCTCTTGATGAAAGCGCTGACGACGTCGTAGTGCTGGTCCCCGGAGCGGTCGTAGCGGACGGCATGCCGGTCAACGGCGCGCTCGACGTGCTCGGCGGTGATGGTGACCGGCTCCTCGGAGGGAGATCCGGCGACGAGGGCGGCAGCCTCCAGGTAGGTCAGGGAGCGACGGCCGTCGCCGCCCGCCAGGCGCACGAGATGGTCGGCACCGTCCTTCGAGAGCGTGTAGCGGCCGTCCAGCCCGCGCTCGTCGGTCAGGGTCCGGTCCACGAGGGCGCGGACGTCGTCCTCTTCCAGGGACTCCAGGGACAGCAGCAGCGAGCGGGACAGCAGCGGGCTGACCACGGAGAAGAAGGGGTTCTCGGTGGTGGCTCCGATGAAACTGACCCAGCGGTTCTCCACCGCGGGCAGCAGCGCGTCCTGCTGGGTCTTGTTGAAGCGGTGCACCTCGTCGACGAAGAGCAGGGTGCGGGTGCCGTGCATGCCCATGCGCCGCCGGGCGTCGTCGACGACGGCGCGTACGTCCCTGACCCCGGCGTTGACCGCCGACAGCTCCACGAAGCGGCGCCTGGTGACACGGCTGACCACCATGGCCAGGGTGGTCTTCCCGGTGCCGGGCGGGCCCCACAGGAAGATGGACATGGGCGCGTCGTCCTCGACCAGGCGCCGCAGCGGGCTGCCCCGGCCCAACAGGTGGCGCTGGCCCATGACCTCGTCCAGGGTCCGGGGGCGCATACGCACGGCAAGCGGCTCCTGCCCTCGGGCGGCCTCGGCTCCTGCGTCGTCGAACAGCGTTTCGTGCACGCCCCCAGGGTAGCCCCGGAACGGTCAGGCCTCCGACGCCACCGCGGTCCGGCCGCGCGCGAACTCGGCGGAAGGGGTCATGCGGGTAACCAGCAGGGCGATGTCGTCGCCGCGCCCGGCGGGAGCCATCTCGGCCAGGACGTGTGCGGCGGTCTCGGGGGTCTCGTAGTGCTCGGCCAGAGTCGCTCCGACCTGGGCGAGTCCGTCGTTCATGGGCACCTCCGAGCTCTCCACGAGCCCGTCTGAGCACAGCAGCAGGGAGACGCCGGGCGTGAGCATGCGCGTGGTGACGGGGTACTCGGTGTCGGGGAGCACGCCCAGCGGCGGGCCGGTCTCGGGCTCCCAGATCTCGTAGCTGCCCTTGGAGGCCAGCACTGCCGGCGGCTGCCCGGCCCATGCGGCCTGCATGACACCGCTCTCGCGGTCCACGACGAGGTAGGCGCAGGTGGCGAAGACGATCTCACCGGTCTCGGTGAGCAGGCGGTTGGTCTCGCCCAGGACCACACCGGGGTCGGACTGGTTGGAGGCGTAGGCACGAAAGGCCACGCGTATCTGGCCCATGGCGGCGGCCGCCTCCACTCCGTGTCCCTGCACGTCGCCGACCAGGAGGCCGACCTTGTTCTCGGGCAGCTCGATGACGTCGTAGAAGTCGCCGCAGATGCGCCAGTCCGCCCGGGAGGGCAGGTACTTGGTGGCGATGTCCATGTCGGAGAAGCAGGGCACCTGGCGGGGCAGCATGCGGCGCTGCACGGCGTCGGCCAGCTCCAGTTCGGCCTGCTGGGCCTTGATCCGTTGCAGGGCCTGTCCGGCGAGCCCGGCGAAGGTGAGCATCAGGGCACGCTCGTCGCGGCTGGCGTGGTGGGGGCGGTCCCACACCATCTGCCAGACGCCGAGGGCGACCTTGCCGTCACCGAAGATCGGTACCGTGGCCCATGCCTGGCCGCGCACCTGGCGCATGAGCTCGACTGCGGCGGGGAAGCGGCTGATGACTTCGGCGCGGCTCTCGAAGAAGCGCGGCTGGCGGTCCTGGATGACGGCGCCCATGGGGAAGTCGGTGTCGTCGGCGCGACGGCCGTCGATGCGGTCGAGGTTGCCGCCCTGGGCCCGGGCGTTGGGAGAGCTGCGTAGCAGCCCGCCCTCCACGTAGAGGGCGATGGCCTGCACACCGCCGAAGATCGGCAGGAACTCCTCGCTGAGCAGGTCCATGACCTTGTCGACGGTGGTGGCCGAGACGAGCTTGGAGGACAGCTCGGTGACCAGGCGGCCGTGCTCGGCCTCGGTGCGGCGGCGGTCGGCGAGTCGGCGGACGAGCTGGACGTGCTCGGTGACGTCGTCGACGATGCCGACCAGGCGGTCAGGGTCGCCGGGCACGTAGCGAGCGCGTACGTGCAGGGAGCGCTCGTCTCCGAGGCGGTCGAAGACGCGGAAGCGCTGTTCGTAGTCGCGTCCGGCGAAGGAGGCGGACATGGCGTCGCGGACACGGGCGATGTCGTCGGGGTGGACCCGCTCCAGGATGCGTTCGAGCTCGCGGTCGTTCCCGGCCAGCAGGGCGCCGAGCGGCGTGGGTCCGAAGAGCTCGCGGAGGCGCCCGGTGCCCAGGTCCAGGCTCCACAGGACGGAGTCGGAGTTGTCGGTGCGCAGCTCGCCGACGACCCGCAGGTCGGCCTCCTCGGTGGAGAGCACGTGCAGCAGTGCGACCACGCGCGCGCCGTCGGCGTCCTCGTCGTCCCGGGGCAGGACGCGCAGTTCGGCCTCCACCAGGTGGGCGGCCTTCTCGGCCACGCTCAGGCGCAGGCGGGCACGGCGGCCCCAGTGCCCGGCGAGAGCGTCGTCGTGGGCGCGGACGCCGCGCTGGACGTCGTCACCGTCGAGGAGGCCGTACCACGCCCGGCCGGCGATGTCGGCCTCCTCAAGGCCGAAGAGCTCGGTGAAGGCCAGATTGGCGTGCAGGATCGCGCCGTCGGTCCGGGCGAGCGCCATGGGCTCGGGGGCGTGGGAGAACGCTCCCGCGAGAGCGCTCTCGGAACCATCACCTACAGCGCGTTTTCCGTTCACGTATGACTCATCCTCATGTCGTCTCGGACGTCACACCCGCGCTCAGGCGCGGCCACCCCTGAAACGTTCCGGCCGGCTCATTCTAGGTGTCCGAGGCTGGGGCGTTACCGGATCGGGGCGGACGGCGGCGCCCGTTCCACCCGGTTACCGCACGGCCCGGCCGGGCACGGGGCGTGACGGTTTTCCGGTGTGGTGGGCTGGCGCCGAATTCCACACTCTCGGCCGCATCCGACCGATCACAGGGTGTGAATCGTTACGCTCGTGTGACTCAATGGCGCAGAAGAACTCCGCCACCACTTCCGACCGCGTACGGGAAATCCCGTGAATGTGCTGTGTTCACTCCAGGCACATGCTCATCGCGGTGCGAGAGGGGTGATTCGCCCCCAACGGTAGGGGATGACGGCTCTCAACGCATCCGCACCAGGGCGACGCGGCCGTGTTCGGCCACGTTCGCACCCGTCAACGCCCGATAGTCGACGGTTTTCTCCGTGTGACCGAATGTGGCAGGTTCAAAGCGAGATAAATCCGGGCACGCACCATGCAGTGCGAAATCCTTCGATCCCAGAGGACATGCCCATGTACCTGGTACTTACGCGTGCCGTGACAAAGTTCGGAATCAGCGGCACCGCCTGGGGCTGGAAGTGCCCTCTGTGCGGCACGGACAACGACGACAGCGACGGCACCTGCTGGTGCGGGGGCAGGAAGCGCTGACCGCCCCTCCGGCACACGAAGGGGCGGCACGCGACTCCGCGCACCGCCCCCAGGCTCCTCAGCGCCCTACTTCGACCGCTCCTCGGCTCCGGCCCTGCCCGAGGGCGTCAGAATCCGTGACCTACTTCTTCTTCTGGTCCTCCGGGGGCAGGACCGTACGAATGTGGACATCACGCAGCTGCTTGTCCGAGACGGTGGAGGGCGCGCCCATAACCAGGTCCTGCGCGTTCTGGTTCAACGGGAAGGCGATGGTCTCGCGGATGTTGGGCTCGTCCGCGAGAAGCATGACGATCCGGTCGATACCGGGAGCGATGCCGCCGTGTGGCGGGGCACCGAACTTCAGGGCCTTGAGCATGCCGCCGAATTCGGCCTCCACGGCCTCCTTGTCGTATCCGGCGATCTCGAAGGCCTCGTACATGATTTCGGGCGAGTGGTTACGGATGGCGCCCGAGGAGAGCTCCACACCGTTGCAGACGATGTCGTACTGCCAGGCGAGGATGTCCAGGGGGTCCTGTTCCCGGAGCGCCTCCAGGCCGCCCTGAGGCATGGAGAACGGGTTGTGGCTGAACTCGATCGTGCCCTCGTCCGAGCGCTCGAACATCGGGAAGTCCACGATCCAGCAGAAGCGGTACGCCTTCTCCTCGAAGTGCCCGGCCCGCTTGCCGGCCTCGACGCGCACCGGCGCCATGATGCGGTTGATCTCCGCGTCGTCCTCGCTCGCGCAGAAGAACAGACCGTGGCCGGGACCGGCACCGAGGGTGGTGAGCAGTTCGTCGCTGACCTCGGTGACGAACTTGGCGATGGGCCCGGTCAGTTCGTTGTTCTCCCCGACCTTCAGCCAGGCGAGGCCCTTGGCGCCGTTCTCGACGGCGAAGTCGCCGATACCGTCGAAGAACTTGCGCGGCTGGTCCTGCACCTCGGGAACGGCCAGGGCACGGACCTTCTTACCCGCGAAGGCGCGGAAGTCGGTCTTGTCGAACAGCGCGGTGACGTCGAGCATCTTCATCGGTACGCGCAGGTCGGGCTTGTCGGTCCCGTACCACTCCAGGGCGTCGCGGTAGGCGATCCGCGGATACGGGGAGGTGATCTCCCAGCCCTCGGAGAACTCCCGGAAGACGTCGGTCATGACCTTCTCGATGACCTCGAAGACGTCCTCCTGCTCCACGAAGCTCATCTCGACGTCGAGCTGGTAGAACTCGCCGGGCGAGCGGTCGGCTCGGCTGTCCTCGTCTCGGAAGCAGGGCGCGATCTGGAAGTAGCGGTCGAACCCGGCGATCATCAGAAGCTGCTTGAACTGCTGCGGCGCCTGAGGCAGGGCGAAGAACTGCCCGGGGTGGAGCCGGGAGGGCACCAGGAAGTCACGGGCGCCCTCGGGGCTGGAGCTGGTGAGGATGGGCGTCTGGAACTCGTTGAAGCCCAGGCCCGTCATCTTCTGACGGATGGACGCCACCACCTGCGAACGCAGCATGACGTTGCGGTGCATCCGCTCGCGGCGCAGGTCCAGGAAGCGGTAGGTGAGGCGGCGCTCCTCGGAGGTGTTGTCCTCGGGGAAGACCGTGAGGGGGAGCTCCTCGGTGGTCCCGAGGACCTCCAACTCGGTGGCGTCGACCTCGACCTCGCCTGTGGGCAGGTTCGGGTTGACGTTCTCAGCGCTGCGAGCCGACACCTCGCCCGTGACCTGGATGACCGTCTCCTTGGGGACACGGCTGAGCTGCTCGAACACCGGGGACTCGGGGCGTGCCGTCAACTGCGTGACGCCGTAGTGGTCGCGCAGGTCGACGAAGAGCAGGCCGCCCAGATCCCGGCGGTTGTGCACCCAGCCGGAGAGACGCGCCTGCTGTCCGACGTGCTCCTTGCGGAGCTGACCACACGTATGAGTCCTGTAACGATGCATGAGTTACCAAGTCCACTAACTACACGGCTGAGGGAAGGCGCCGGAGAGCCCTGACTGGGACCGGCTGAAAGAGTGCCCCTTGAACACCTGGAATCCTACCGTCCACCACCAGCACCGCCTCCCGTCTCCGGGCCGGGACCGGCTGGCGGGCCCCGGCGCCGTGAGCCCGTCTGCCGGGCAAGCTGGTTCGCCGCGACGGCCGTGGCCAACGGTTCAGCTGGTGATATCGCGCAGGTAGGGATTGGTGGCGCGCTCGCGCCCGACCGTGGTGGCGGGACCGTGGCCGGGCAGGACCTGGGTGTCGTCGGGGCGGCCCAGCACCGCGCTGGCGAGGCTGGCCAGCATGGCGGTGTGGTCGCCGCCGGGGAAGTCGGTGCGGCCGATGGATCCGGCGAAGACCAGGTCCCCTGCGAACATCACGGGGACGCCGTCCCCGGTGGTCACCGTGTAGACGACCGAGCCGGGGGTGTGACCGGGGGTGTGCTCGACCCCGAAGTCCAGTCCGGCCAGGGTGAGGGTGTCGCCTCCGGAGACCTCCACGAGGTCCTCGGGTTCGGTGTGCGGGCCCGGGCCCAGGAGCGCGGACAGCTGCGCCGCGAAGCCGGGGTCGACCCCGGAGGCGGGCTCGGTGAGCAGGCCGCGGTCGGCGGCGTGCAGATGGACGGGAACACCGTGCTGCCCACCGATCTCGGCGGCCGACCACACGTGGTCGAAGTGGCCGTGGGTGAGCAGCACCGCGACGGGGGTCAGCCTGTGCTCGGACAGGGCCTTGTCGACCTGCTCGGTGGCCTCCTGGCCCGGGTCGACGATGACGCACTCGCCGTCGGGGGCCGGTGCGAGCACGTAGCAGTTCGCGGCGAGGGGCCCGGTGGGAAGTGCGGCGATGAGCACGGCGGGTGTCGTCCTGTCCTCGGTCGGGTGCGCGGTCGTGGGCGGTGGGTCCGCAGGCCGGACACGCGGACCACCCGTCTTCAGAGCCTACCGAGACGCGGAGGGAGCAGCGACCCGATCGCCGAAGTGCGGAACGTGTTTGATCACCATTCGATCACCGCCAGCGGCTGGCCTCTTTGCCAAACCGCGTGGTAATGCCATATTGGTCACCGTCCTTGGTATACGCCGAGGCCTCTGCCTGCGCCTCTGCTGGGCGGGAGGGCTCCCGGCCTGACGCCCGAGGACGCGCGGACACCCATGATCTGCGTAGACGTGAACCACGGCGCGGCGCCCACCGTCGAATCGTATGGATATCGTGCTGAGCACGGTGGTTCCCATCACGAACCGGCGAGGACACGACGCGACGACCCGAACCCGTCCCACGGCCGGGCTCATGACAGCAGGAGGACACGGTGACCACGGACCCTTGGGGCCGCGTAGACGACGACGGCACGGTCTACGTGCGCACGAGCGAAGGCGAACGGGTCGTCGGATCGTGGCAGGCGGGGGCGCCGGAGGAAGCCCTGGCATTCTTCCACCGCAAATACGACGCCCTGGTCACCGAGGTGGAGCTGCTGGAAAAGCGGCTCCGCAGCACCGACCTGTCCGCCTCCGCCGCGATGGCGAGCATCGACAAGCTGCGCGGCTCCGTACGGGATGCGAGCGCGGTCGGTGACCTGGACGCGCTGATGAAGCGCCTGGACTCTCTGGCTGACCGCGCCGAGGAGCGCAAGGTCGAGCAGAAGCAGGCCCAGGAGCAGGCTCGCGGCCAGGCCCGGGAGATCAAGGAGCGCATCGTCGCCGAGGCCGAGCGGGTCGCGGTGGAGACGACGCACTGGAAGTCCGGCGGCGAGCGGATGCTACAGCTCATCGAGGAGTGGAAGAAGGCTCCGCGGGCCGACCGCCCCACCGAGCAGGCGCTGTGGAAGCGCATGTCGGCGGCGCGCAACTCCTTCTCCAAGCGGCGCAAGGCCTACTTCGCCAACCTGGACCAGGAACGCGAGGTGGTGCGCGTGGAGAAGGAGCGCATCGTGGTGGAGGCCGAGGCGCTGGCGAACTCCACCGACTGGGGGCCCACAGCCCGCGCCTACCGCGACCTGATGCAGCGGTGGAAGAGAAGCGGCCGCGCGGACAGAGCCAGTGAGGACAAGCTGTGGGCGCGTTTCAAGACCGCCCAGGACACCTTCTTCGACGCGCGCAACGCCACCTTCGCCGAGCGCGACGCCGAGTTGCGGGTCAACGCCGAGGCCAAGGAGCGCATCCTGGCCGAGGCCAAGGCGGAGATCCCCGCCATCTCCGACCCCCGCCGGGCGCGTGCCCGACTGCGCGGCTTCCAGGAGGCATGGGAGGAGGCCGGCGAGCTGCCGCGTGATGTGCGCGACCAACTGGAGGGCGCCTTCCGGCAGATCGAGGACGGCGTACGCCGGGCCGAGGAGGCCGAGTGGGAGCGCACCAGCCCCGAGGCGCGGGCCCGCGCCGAGGACACGGTCTCCCAGCTGGCGTCGGCCATCAGCGGCCTGGAGGCCAAGCTGGACAAGGCCCGGGCGAGCGGTGACACCCGTCGCGCCAAGGAGCACGAGGACGCGCTGGAGGCCCGCCGCTCGTGGCTGGCCGAGGCGGAGAAGGCGCTCAACGAGCTGAGCTGAGCCGCTGACGGGCCGCGTCCCCGAATCCGGGCTCCCCCGGGGACGCGGCCCGTCGTGTGCGCTACCACCTCTGCGGGGCCTGCCGCGTGAACACCGCCTCTCGGGCGCCGTTGGGGGCGGTGGAGTGCTGTCTAGGGCTGGGCGTCGAGTTCGACGGCCCTCTCCGGGGGCGCCTCCACACGCAGTCCGGGCACCGGTCGGGGCATGGGCCGAAGCTCGGGCTCGGGCTCGGGCTCGGGCTCGGGTCCGACCCTGGGTTCCGCCGCGAGCACGTGGCTGACCTTCCGTTCGGTCCGCGCCCCACCGCTGCCGGGCTCCTGGCTCTGCGCGTTCCGGTGACGCACCATGCCGCCGAGACACAGTGCCACGGAGGCGGAGAACGCCAGAGCCGTGACCACCCACACCAGCGGCAGCGCCTCGTGGACCCGGTGCACGGCGGCGTCGCAGGAGACCAGGACCGCTCCGGGTTCGGGGCGCGCGCACACCGTGGTGACCGGGTGCGCGTCCCCGTCGCGGACCCCGGTGATCTCGCCGGTGACCCGCATACTCCTCTGCTCCCCCGGTTCCAGGGACAGCGGCCACGTCACCCGCCCCTCCCCCGCCTCGGCACCGGGCGAGGCGGGGACGTGGCGCATCGTCGGCGGCAGGAACTGTACGGCCTGGGCCTCGGGTAGGGGTTCGGTTCCGGAGTTGCGCACCCGGATCGTGTACTGGATCTGGTCACCCGGGCCCAGCCGCTCCTCGTCGGTATGGGCCTCCAGGTCCACGTGCAGGCTGTCCGTGCCGGGCACGGCCTCCCCCGCCGCCTTTCCCGGCTGGCCGGATGCGAGATGGGTGCCGGGCAGGGCGATCAGGGTCGCCAGTCCCAGCGCTGACACCACGGTTGCTGCGGCCATGATCCCCTCCACGTACGAGCACAGTAATAACAATGCGTATATACGGAATAACACGCAGTATTCATTTTGTTCGTACGCCATGCGGAGAGACCCGGAACACGCGTCGGGGGCGGACGGCCGCTCGGGCCGTCCGCCCCCGGTGCCCGCGTCGGAGGCGGGCGCGGGTGGAGCGCTGGTTCAGGCTCCCACGAAGGACCGCAGCGCGGCGGCGCGCTCGGTGCTCTCCCAGGTGAACTCGGGCAGCTCACGGCCGAAGTGGCCGTAGGCGGCCGTCTTGGAGTACATCGGACGCAACAGGTCCAGATCGCGCACGATGGCGGCCGGACGCAGGTCGAAGACCTCCTTGACCGCCTTCTCGATCAGCTCCGGGGCGACCCTCTCGGTGCCGAAGGTCTCGATGAACACACCGACCGGGTGGGCCTTGCCGATGGCGTAGGCGACCTGGACCTCGGCACGCTCGGCGAGCTCGGCGGCGACGATGTTCTTGGCGACCCAACGGGTGGCGTAGGCGGCCGAGCGGTCCACCTTCGACGGGTCCTTGCCGGAGAAGGCTCCGCCGCCGTGGCGGGCGTAGCCGCCGTAGGTGTCCACGATGATCTTGCGGCCGGTCAGGCCGGCGTCGCCCATGGGACCGCCGATCTCGAAGCGGCCGGTCGGGTTGACCAGGAGGCGGTAGTCGTCGGCCTCCAGGCCGTAGGCGGACACGACCGGCTCGATGACGTGCTCGCGGATGTCGGGAGCGAGCATCTCGTCGAGGTGGATGTCCGCGGAGTGCTGGCTGGAGACCACGACGGTGTCCAGGCGAATCGGGGTCTGGCCCTCGTACTCGACGGTGACCTGCGTCTTGCCGTCCGGGCGCAGGTAGGGCACCGTGCCGTTGCGGCGGACCCCGGCCAGGCGCTCGGAGAGAGCGTGCGCCAGCTTGATCGGCAGGGGCATCAGCTCGGGGGTCTCACGGTTGGCGTAGCCGAACATCAGGCCCTGGTCGCCGGCGCCCTGCTGGTTGAGGGCGTCGTCCTCGTTCCCAACGCGTGCCTCGTAGGCGGTGTCGACGCCCTGGGCGATGTCCGGGGACTGGGCGTCGATGGAGACGTTGACCCCGCAGGAGTCACCGTCGAACCCCTTCGCGGAGGAGTCGTAGCCGATCTCGAGGATCTTCTCGCGCACGATGGCGGGGATGTCGACGTAGGTCTGAGTGGTGACCTCACCCGCGATGTGGACCTGACCAGTGGTGATCAGCGTCTCGACCGCGACCCGGCTACACGGGTCCTGGGTGAGCATCGCGTCGAGGATCGCGTCACTGATCTGGTCGGCCATCTTGTCGGGATGGCCTTCGGTGACCGACTCGGAGGTGAAAAGGCGGCGGGACACGTTGCGTGACTCCTTGCAGCGGCTGCTGGCTGACATGCGTCGGCGGCGGTTCCCGGCTGCGCGCCGGGGCCCAATACCGACCGACGGGGTTGGTTATTGGTCCACTGTAACGGGAGTGGTGGGAACGGGCACCCCTCGGCCACCCCGCTGGGCGCCGCGGGGGACGCGGGCGCCCGTTCGAAGTGTGGCGTACTCGGCGGTAGGAATCCAGTCCTCGGACACGCGTGGCCCGGATGCGGTCGTGGTTCCCATGTGGCGGGCCCACGTCGGCGCGGGGTCAGCCCAGGCGCTGGCGGACCAGGTCCCAGACCCTGTCGGCGAGGTCCTCCTTGGGCCCGGTGGGCACGTCCACCGAGGCGCCCTCCGCATCGAGGATGAGGGCCTGATTGTCCTCGGTACCGAACGCGCGCCCCTCACCGACCTGGTTGACCACGAGCAGGTCGCAGCCCTTGCGCGCCAGTTTGGCGCGGCCGTTGGCGATCACGTCGTCGGTCTCGGCGGCGAACCCCACGATGATCTGTTCCAGCTGCTCGGTGTCGCGGGAGGCGACCAGCCCGGCGAGGATGTCGGGGTTCTCCGCGAGCTCGATGGGCGCGGGCGCCGTACCCGACTTCTTGATCTTGGAGGCGGCGCTGGCGACCGGACGGAAGTCGGCGACGGCGGCGCTCATCACGACCGCGTCGGCGCCGACGCGGTCGGCGTCCATGGCCTCGGCCAGTTCCACGGCCGAGCCCACGCGTACGACGCGCACGCCGGCCGGGTCGGGCAGGGAGACGTTCGCGGCGACCAGGGTCACGTCGGCGCCGCGTGCGGCGGCGGTACGCGCCAGGGCGTACCCCTGCTTGCCGGAGGAGTGGTTGCCGAGGAAGCGGACCGGGTCGATGGCCTCGCGGGTGCCGCCCGCGGAGACGACCACGCGCCGGCCGGTCAGGTCGGGGGCGGTGGTGCCGCGGCGTAGCGCCAGGCGGGCGGCCTCGAACAGCTCCGAGGGCTCGGGCAGGCGGCCGCGCCCGGTGTCCGCGCCGGTCAGGCGGCCCACGGCCGGGTCGAGGACCGTGGATCCGCGCGCGCGCAGGGTGGCCACGTTGGCTTGGGTGGCGGGGTGCTCCCACATCTCGGTGTGCATCGCGGGTGCGAACACCACCGGGCAGCGCGCGGTGAGCAGGGTGTTGGTGAGCAGGTCCTCGGCCAGGCCCGCCGCCGCCCTGGCCAGGATGTTGGCGGTGGCCGGAGCCACAAACACCAGGTCGGCTTCCTGGCCGATGCGCACGTGCGGGACCTCATGCACCCGGTCCCACACACCGGTGGCGACGGGCTGGCCGGACAGGGCGGCCCAGGTGGGCTCACCGACGAAGCGCAGGGCCTCGGCGGTGGGCACGACCCGGACCCGGTGGCCGGTCTCGGTGAGTCGGCGCAGCAGCTCGCAGGCC
Organism: Nocardiopsis sp. TRM 82005; assembly: GCF_056312425.1. NCBI lineage: Bacteria > Bacillati > Actinomycetota > Actinomycetes > Streptosporangiales > Nocardiopsidaceae > Nocardiopsis > Nocardiopsis sp. TRM 82005. The sequence goes on along the minus strand of NZ_JBWDTQ010000022.1, from coordinate 100,758 downwards.
TTGTAGGCGGCGATGCCCCCGCCGACGCCGAGGACCACCCGGGGAACGGTTCGCGTGTCACTCACCGGGTCTCCCGGAGAACGCTCCGGCTGTGGGCCGGAAGGGGCCTTGTCGAACGGCGAGGCGCGGATCGGTGTCCGGCGGTGGGTTCACGCGTTGGTGGAGGTGGTGGGGCGGGAACCAGGCGCGCATGTCCTTCTCCGCTCTTGTCAGAGCTTTCCTCCGGGCTGGGCCCAGCCCGGCTGATGTCGGTCGTGGAGGACTCGGCCGTGCGCCGAGCAGCGTGATCCGAAGCCCGCTCCCCGACGAGGGGGCGGGTCGAAGGGGCGGGAGTCCTACCGGCCGGGCCTCCTCACGCACACGAGCGTCGGCCCGGTTCCGCGTGCGGAACCGGGCCGACGACGGATGACGGGCGCCGGTGACGGCGGAGAACCTCGGTTCCCTCTGCCCCGTGTGCGTGACGGGCCCCTCAGGAACCTTCGTAGGGCTCAGCGGTGAGCAGGCCCGACTTGACCTCGCGCAGAGCGATGGACAGGGACTTCTCCTGGACCTGGGTCTCCACCAGCGGGCCGACGTACTCCAGCAGGCCTTCGCCGAGCTGGGCGTAGTAGGCGTTGATCTGACGGGCCCGCTTGGAGGCCATGGTGACCAGGCTGTACTTGCTGTCCACCAGCTCCAGCAGATCGTCGATCGGCGGGTTGGTGATGCCTTCGGCGACGGGCTCGGTACCAGCCACTTCGAATTACCCCCAGAGATGGTCCGCGGCTCGACGGAGGAGCCGCGGCGCGGTGGTCGGGTCTACGGACGCCGCCGGGACGGTTCCCGGCGCGGGCGCGGGTGGCGCGGGCCGCGGGGCCCGGCCGCTATCACACCTTGGGCGCGGTGATCAACGCTAGCAGCTCCTCGCACACTTCCTGCACGGACGTGTTGACGAGCGTGGTGTCGAACTCCTTCTCGGCGGCCAGCTCGACCCTGGCCACCTCCAGGCGCCGCTGGACGACCTCGTCGGACTCGGTGCCGCGCCCGGTGAGGCGGCGCACCAGCTCCTCCCAGGAGGGCGGGGCGAGGAAGACGTGCAGGGCGTCGGGCATCGACTCGCGGACCTGACGGGCGCCCTGGAGCTCGATCTCCAACAGGACGGGGAGTCCGGCCTGGAGGCGCTCCTCGACGGGGCGGCGCGGGGTGCCGTAGCGGTTGCCCGCGAACTGGGCCCATTCCAGGAGCTGGCCGTCGGTGACGAGGCGGTCGAACTCCTCGTCGGTGACGAAGTAGTACTGGACGCCGTCCTGCTCGCCCGGGCGGGGCTTGCGGGTGGTGACCGAGACCGAGAGCCACACTTCGGGGTTCTCACGTCGCAGGTGGGCGACCACCGTGCTCTTTCCCACACCAGACGGTCCGGAGAGGACGGTCAGCCGTTTCCGGGCCGGGTGGGAATGGGATCCGGGATCGGGCATGTGTGTTCCAGGCTTCCCTTCGGGCCTGTCCGCCACGGGGCGGCGGGGCCGAGGCCCTCGCGTCGCGCACCGGGGACCTGGTTCGGTCCGGGCGCCGTCGCCGTGCGGGCGGCTGGTGTGCGGGTGTCCGCGTACGGTCGCGGGAAGTTCCCTTTATACCACCGGGCCGCGGCGCGGCGGACGGCCGTGACCTGGGGCCACCCGTCCACCGGCCGCGGCCCGGTAGAAGCTCACCGGAGGTCGGCCGCCGATGCGGCGCGGTCTCCGCCGCGACTGTGGGGGACGCGGCGGGCCGGCGGCGTCCAGGTGCTGTTGGTGCCACCTGGTACCGCGGTACTGCGTGGTGCTACTTGGTGAGGTCGCCGAACTCGGCCTCGAGGGCGGAGCGCTGGTTGGTTCCCAGACCGCGGACACGGCGCGACTCGGCGATGTTGAGCCGCTCCATGATCTGCTTGGCCCGGACCTTACCGACGCCGGGAAGGGATTCGAGCAGTGCCGAAACCTTCATCTTTCCGATGACGTCGTCCTTGAGTCCGTCAGAGAGGACCTCGGACAGCGAGATACCGCCGTTCTTCAGTTTGTTCTTGACCTCCGCACGCTCTTTTCTGGCCTTGGCGGCCTTCTCCAGAGCCGCGGTGCGCTGTTCGGGTGTCAGGGGAGGAAGGGCCACGCCGGGTCACCTCGGATTTCTACTCGTTTGTAGAGGGCGGACGCCTGCGCAAGTTAGTAGGTCTGACCCCTGTTAGGCAACGTAAAGTGCCCTTTCAGAGGCTTTTTCGTCGAACTAACTACTTAGAGTAACCAATCAATTGCTAACAGAGACGAAAATCAGGACCTTAGTCCCGGTTGAGCGAAGCACCAAGCGTGTCACCTGTGCAGGTCACACAGGGGTGACCCGGGTCACTCTAGGCAGTGAGTTCCGAGTTTCGGACATGCCTAATTAGCGACCATCTGCGATACATAATCAGGTTTATCCGACCCGTTGCGACAGTTCGTCACTCGGATCCGTCGATCCCTTCGCCCCACGCTTCCCCGCACCGTCGAAGAGTGCTCCCGAAGCCCCGTCCTCCTTCGCTTGCCTAGACGCGAACCCCGGCCCGGCGCACGGCCGCCGCGAGGGAGGCCGCCGCCGATCCGGGGTCCGGCGCCCTGGTGATGGGGCGGCCGATGACCAGCAGGTCCGCCCCCGCCTCGATGGCCTCCTCCGGGGTCGACACCCGCGACTGGTCACCCTTGTCCGCCCCAGCCGGGCGCACGCCCGGCGTGATGAGGGTGATGTCCGGGCCCACCTCGGCTCGCACAAGAGCCACCTCCCGCGGTGAGCACACCAGGGCACGGGCCCCGGCCCCCACCGCCAGCACCGCCAGGCGCCGCACCGCGTCGCGGGCCGGACCGAGCAGCCCCACCTGCTCCAGGTCCGCCTCGCCCATCGAGGTGAGCACCGTCACGGCGGCGATCTCGGTCTCCGGGGCGGCCTCGGCCGCCGCACGGACCATGTCCGCCCCTCCGCCGGCGTGCACCGTGAGGATCGAGGGCTTCAGGCCTGCGACGCTGCGCGCGGCACCGGCGACCGTGGCCGGGATGTCGTGCAGCTTCAGATCGAGGAAGACCCCCAGCCTGCTGGCACCGCGCACCGCGCTGACCACGTCGGGCCCGTAGCGCAGGTACAGCTCCAAGCCCACCTTGACCGTGCTCACGTGCGGCGCGACCGCCGAGGCCCAGGTGGCCGCGGTCTCAAGATCCTTGGCGTCGAGTGCGACGGCGATGGGCGCGGAAGGCGCGGTCATGTCGGTATCTCCAATCGTGTGCGGCCGACCGGGTCGGCGCATGCAACGCACGGATGTACTTACGGACGTGCTTACCGAAGCACCGGACGATGCACGTTCACTGTCATGTGCACACCATCAAGGTGTGCGGTTCCCCGGATGAGGCGCTTCATGCGCCCCACCCGTGTCACTTCCCCGTAACGGCGGCTCAGATGGCCCCAGACGGATCTCACCACCTGGGCAATGAATGGGGACCAAATGCACGCGTTTGGTCGCACAGAGCCATTTCAAGGCCATTCAGGCCGGTCAGCGCCCCCACGTGCCGTGTGCCCGCTGTGTCATACCCCTGCTCCCGTTCGGTGGGCGGCGCCCACGACGTCGGTGGCCCTGGCGACGCCCCGCGCGTCCAGCAGCTCGCTGAGTTCCCGGAGCACGCGCGCGCACGCCGAGGGGTCGGAGAAGTTGGTCGTGCCGACCGCCACCGCGCTGGCCCCGGCCGCCATGAACCCCAGCGCGTCGGTGCCCGTGCGGATCCCTCCCATCCCGACGATGGGCACGTCCGGCAGCGCCTCGTGCACGCGGTAGACGCACCCCACCGCGAGCGGGCGGATGGCCGGACCGGACAGCCCGCCCATCCCCCCGGCCACCGCCGGGCGCAAGGTGCGGACGTCCACGGCCATGCCGCGCATCGTGTTGACCATGGAAAGCCCGTCCGCGCGTGCCTCCACGCACGCGTTCGCCAGTTCCACCACATCGGGGACGTCGGCCGCCAGCTTGGCCAGCACCGGCAGCCCGGAGCGGGTGTGGGAACGAACCGTCCCCACCACCGCCGCGGCCCGGGTGGGGTCGTCCGCGAAACGGCGCCCGGCGGGGTCGGAGGGGTCGGGGCAGGAGAGGTTGACCTCGATCGCGCTGACCCCGTCCGCGGCCGAGACACGCCTGGCCAGCTCACCGAACTCGCCCACGCCCGCGCCGGCGACGGACACGACGGCTCGTCCGCCCCGGGAGAGCAGCCAGGGCAGGTCCCGCTGGAGGAACACGTCCACCCCCGGGCCCTGCATGCCGGTCGTGCTGAGCATCCCGCTGGGCGTCTCCGCCATGCGGGGGGCGGGCCGTCCGGCGTGGGGCTCCAACATCACCGACTTGGTGGTGACGGCGCCGATCGATGCGATGTCGAGGAACTGAGCCAGTTCGCGGCCCGATCCGGCGCATCCGGCCGCGGTGACCACCGGGTTGGGCAGCTCCCAGCCGCCCAGCCGGGTCCTGAGGTCTGCGTTCACGTTTCCTTCTGCTCTCGGGTGCTGGTCGGCGGCCCGGAGGCGCTTCGGTCCGGGTCGTCCACAGGTACGGGCGGGTCTGTCCGGCCGTGGCCGGGAGGGCCGGCCCGGGTGCGGGGGCCGCGGTGTCCGGGGCGGAGCGGGATCCCCGGGGCCGGGGCCCGCACGCCGTCCCGTTCCTCGGCCGCGCGTTCGAATCCTTGTCGGGGTCGGCGCCTCAGGCGATGTCGCGTGCCGACTCGGCGGCGCGGGCCGCGCTGGAGCCCTTCCAGCCTGGCGCGCCCAGGGCGTCGAAGGGGATCGTCCCCACGTCGTCGAAGCGCACCTGCTCGCCTCGGAAGACCGGGCCGTCCACGCACGAGCGGACCATGCGGGTGATGCCGTCCTCCCCCACCACCGGGATGACACAGGTCATGCAGATCCCGGTACCGCAGGCCATGGTCTCCTCCACCGCCACCTGGACGGGGATGCCGTGGCCGCCCGCCACGTCGGTGACCGCGTGCAGCATGGGCATGGGTCCGCAGGTGTAGACGGCGTCGGAGCGGCATTCCTCGATCACCCGGCCCAGGACGTCGGTGACCCGTCCGCGTGTGCCGAAGGAGCCGTCCTCGGTGGTGAAGGCGGCCGTCTCGGCGATGCGGCGGGCGGTGATGGCGCTGAACACCCGGTCGGCGGATGCGGCTCCCAGCACGAAGTCCACCCGGCAGCCGCGCCTGCGCAGCGACTGGGCGAGCGGAAACAGCGGAGCGCTGCCCGAACCGCCGCCCACGAGCACGCAGTTGACCGGTTCGCGCGGCAGCGGGAAGGGGCGGCCCAGCGGGCCGACCACGTCCACCAGGTCGCGTGATCTTCGCTCCGACAACCAGGCGGTACCGGTACCGCGCACCGAGAACAGGAACTCGACGGTGCCGCCGTAGTCGGGCTTGACGTCGTGGATGGCGAAGGGACGGCGCAGCAGGGTGCTGGAGTGGTCGCCGCCGACCGCCACCGACACGAACTGCCCGGAGCGAAAGCGCTCGGCGATGCCCGGGGCGACCACGGTGATGGCGTAGTAGGCGTCCACCCTGCGCACGTTCAGCACGGGGCACCTGGCCTGCACCGGTCCGTTGTCGCTCATCAGGTCATGGCGTCCCTGCCCCGGTACCGCGGACCGGGACGTCGGCGGGACGCCGTCCTCCCCCCTCTGGATTCCTGAGTTGCCCTGTGCGACAACCGTATCGGCGGGGGCGCCGTGGACACACCTTCCACAGCGCCCCCGCCCACGGCCTCGGGCCCGAACGGCCCGGCCACCGGGTAGCCCGAACGACGAGGGGACCTCGCCGCGGGCGCCCGTCAGGGGTGGCGGGCGAAGCGGAGCCCGAAAGCAGGCACAGCTCAGGCGCGGCTGGCGGTGAGGGTCTGCGCGTGCTCCTGGAGGGAGCGCACGCCGACGGCGCCGCGCACCCGTGCCTCGATCGCCTGCACCGCGGCGGCCAGGCCCTGCACGGTGGTCACGCTGGGCACGCCACGCACCACGGCCGCGGTGCGGATCTCGTACCCGTCCAGGCGCGGACCGGCCTGGCCGGCGCTGCCGAACGGCGTGTTGACGATGAGGTCGACGCCCCCGGAGTGGATGAGCTGCACGATGGTCGGTTCCCCGGCGGGACCGCTGCCCTCGCTGTGTTTGCGCACCACCGTGGAGTGCACGCCGTTGCGGCGCAGCACCACGGCGGTGCCCTCGGTGGCCAGGATCTCGAAGCCGAGGTCGGCCAGGCGCTTGACCGGGAAGATCATCGAGCGCTTGTCACGGTTGGCCACGGAGACGAACACCCGGCCCCGTGCGGGCAGGGAGCCGTTGACGGCCAGCTGCGACTTGGCGTAGGCGGAGCCGAACTCGGTGTCCAGGCCCATGACCTCGCCCGTGGAGCGCATCTCGGGGCCGAGGATGGTGTCGACGCCCTCGCCCTCCTTGTCGATGAACCGGTTGAAGGGCAGCACGGCCTCCTTGACCGACACCGGGGCGTCGACGGGCAGGTCGCCGCCGTCACCGCTGGCGGGCAGCAAGCCCTCCTCGCGTAGTTCGGCGACGGTGCTCCCGGCCATGACGCGGGCGGCGGCCTTGGCCAGCGGCACCGCGGTGGCCTTGGACACGAACGGCACGGTGCGCGAGGCGCGCGGGTTGGCCTCCAGCACGTTGAGCACGCCGGAGGCGAGCGCGTACTGGACGTTGAGCAGACCGCGCACCCCGGTGCCCTTGGCGATGGCCTCGGTGGAGTAGCGGATGCGCTCGATGTCCTCGCGCCCCAGCGTGATGGAGGGCAGGGTGCACGCCGAGTCGCCGGAGTGGATCCCGGCCTCCTCGATGTGCTCCATGACGCCGCCCAGGTACAGGTCGCGGCCGTCGTAGAGCGCGTCGACGTCGATCTCGATGGCGTCGTCGAGGAAGCGGTCGATCAGCACCGGGTGCTCGGGGCTGACCTCGGCGTTGCGCTCGATGTAGTCGGCGAGCATCGCCTCGCTGTAGACGATCTCCATGCCCCGGCCGCCCAGCACGTAGGAGGGGCGGACCATGACGGGGTAGCCGATCTCGTCGGCGGCGACCTTGGCCTCGGCGAAGGAGTGGGCGGTGCCGTACTTGGGCGCGGGCAGGCCGGCATCGGCCAGGACCTTGCCGAACTCACCGCGGTCCTCGGCCAGGTCGATGGCCTCGGGGCTGGTGCCGATGATGGGCGCCCCGGCCTCCTTGAGGCGGCGGGCCAGCCCCAGCGGGGTCTGGCCGCCCAGTTGGACGATGACCCCGGCGACCGGTCCGGCGGCCTGCTCGGCGCGCACGACCTCCAGCACGTCCTCCAGGGTGAGCGGCTCGAAGTAGAGCCGGTCGCTGGTGTCGTAGTCGGTGGAGACGGTCTCGGGGTTGCAGTTGACCATCACGGTCTCGTACCCGGCGTCGGAGAGCGCGAAGGAGGCGTGGACGCAGGAGTAGTCGAACTCCACGCCCTGACCGATGCGGTTGGGTCCCGAGCCCAGGATGATGATCTTGGGCCTGTCGCCCTCGGGGACCTCGGTCTCCTCGTCGTAGCTGGAGTACAGGTAGGGCGTCTGGGCCTCGAACTCGGCTGCGCAGGTGTCCACGGTCAGGTAGACGGGGCGGATGTCCAGGGCGTGGCGCAGTTCGCGGACCACGTCCTCGCTCTTACCGGTGATCTGGCCGATCTGGTCGTCGGAGAAGCCCAGTCCCTTGGCCTCGCGCAGCAGGTCGGCCCCGAGCTTGGGCGCGTCGGCCAGGACGCGGGCCATCTCCTCCAGGCGCAGCATCTGGTCCAGGAACCAGGGATCGATCCGGGTGGCCTCGTGGAGCTCCTCGACGGTGGCCCCGGCGCGCAGGGCCTGCTGGACCTGGCGCAGGCGGCGCTCGGTGGGGACGGCGGCCCGGCTCAGCAGCGCGTCCTTGTCGTCGGGCACGCCCTCCCAGGTCAGGCCGACGCCCGACTTCTCCAGGGAGCGCATGGCCTTCTGGAGTGCCTCGGGGAAGGACCGGCCGATGGCCATGGCCTCGCCGACCGACTTCATGGTGGTGGTCAGTGCGGGGTCGGCGCCGGGGAACTTCTCGAAGGCGAAGCGGGGCACCTTGACGACCACGTAGTCGAGCGTGGGCTCGAAACTGGCCGGGGTCTTCCTGGTGATGTCGTTGGGGATCTCGTCCAGGGTGTAGCCGACGGCGAGCTTCGCGGCGATCTTGGCGATCGGGAAGCCGGTGGCCTTGGAGGCCAGCGCCGAGGAGCGGGACACGCGCGGGTTCATCTCGATGACGATGATCCGGCCGGTGGTGGGGTGGACGGCGAACTGGATGTTGCAGCCGCCGGTGTCCACTCCGACCTCGCGGATGACCGCGATACCGACGTCGCGCAGCTTCTGGTACTCGCGGTCGGTGAGGGTCATGGCGGGGGCGACGGTGATGGAGTCACCGGTGTGCACGCCCATGGGGTCGAGGTTCTCGATGGAGCACACGACCACGACGTTGTCGTTGGTGTCGCGCATCAGCTCCAGCTCGTACTCCTTCCAGCCGAGGATGGACTCCTCCAGGAGCACCTCGGTGGTCGGGGAGAGCGCCAGCCCCTGGCCGGCCATGCGCCGCAGCTCGGTCTCGTTGTGCGCGAAGCCCGATCCCGCGCCGCCCATGGTGAAGGAGGGGCGCACGACGACGGGGTAGTCGAGCTCCTCGGCGGCGGCCAGGCACTCGTCCAGGGTGTGGCAGATACGCGAGCGGGCGGACTCGCCGCCGATGCTCTCCACGATGCCCTTGAAGCTCTCGCGGTCCTCACCGGACTGGATGGCCTCGACGTTGGCGCCGATGAGCTCGACGCCGTACTTGTCCAGGATGCCCGACTCGTGCAGGTCGATGGCGGCGTTGAGCGCGGTCTGCCCGCCCAGAGTGGGCAGGAGCGCGTCGGGGCGCTCCTTGGCGATGATCTTCTCGATCATCTCGGTGGTGATCGGCTCGACGTAGGTGGCGTCGGCGATCTCCGGGTCGGTCATGATCGTGGCCGGGTTGGAGTTGACCAGGATGACCCTGAGGCCCTCGGCCCGCAGGACACGGCAGGCCTGGGTACCCGAGTAGTCGAACTCGGCCGCCTGCCCGATCACGATCGGGCCGGAGCCGATCACGAGGACGGATGAAAGGTCACTACGGCGCGGCATGCTCTGTTCCCTCTTGCTTACTTGGCAGCCGGTGCGGGCTGGGCGGACATCAGGTCGACGAACGCGTCGAAGAGCTCGGCGGCGTCGTGGGGGCCGGCGGCGGCCTCGGGGTGGAACTGGACGCTGAACGCGGGCCGGTCCAGCAGCCGCAGGCCTTCGACCACCTGGTCGTTGAGGCCGATGTGGCTGACCTCGGCCTGGCCGTAGAGGGTGTCGAAGGGAGCGTCGAGGGGAGCGTCGACGGCGAAGCCGTGGTTCTGGCTGGTGATGGCGACCCGGCCGGAGCGGGTGTCGATCACCGGCTGGTTGACGCCCCGGTGCCCGAAGGGCAGCTTGTAGGTGCCCAGGTCCAGGGCCCGCCCCAGGATCTGGTTGCCGAAGCAGATGCCGAAGAGCGGTCTGCCCGCGTCCAGGACCCCGCGCATAGCGGCGACGGGGGCGTCGGCGGTGGCCGGGTCGCCGGGGCCGTTGCTGAAGAACACCCCGTCCGGGTCCAGCGCGAGGATGTCCTCGGCGGTGGCCGTGGCGGGCAACACGGTGACCCTGCAACCGCGCTCGGCCAGGCGCTGGGGGGTCATGGCCTTGATGCCGAGGTCGACGGCGGCGACGTGGAAGCGGGTCGGAACCCCTTCGGGCGGCAGGATCTCGTAGGAATCCCCGGTGCTCACCTCAGCGGCCAGCTCGGCACCGGCCATGGACGGCTGCTGGCGCACACGGGCCAGCAGCGCCCGCGGATCGGCCTCGGTGGTGCTGATGGCGGCGCGCATGGCACCTCTGTCGCGCAGGTGGCGGGTCAGGGCGCGGGTACCGGTGAGGGCGATGCCGACCACCTCCTGGCGGCGCAGTTCCTCGTCCAGGGTGCGCTGGGCGCGCCAGTTGGAGGGGATGCGGGCGGGCTCGCGCACGACGTACCCGGCCACCCAGATGCGGCCGGACTCGGGGTCGTCGTCGTTGACGCCGGTGTTGCCGATGTGCGGTGCGGTCATCGCCACGATCTGGCGGTGGTAGGAGGGGTCGGTGAGGGTCTCCTGGTAGCCGGTCATGCCGGTGTTGAAGACCGCCTCGCCGAAGGTCTCACCGGTGGCGCCGAAGGAACGGCCGTGGAACACGCGTCCGTCCTCGAGTACCAGAATCGCCGGTCCGCCGGTTGTCTCGGACACGTTCGCCCCCTCCTCCTCGCCAGGGCTGGCCTGGGCGTTCACTGTTGTGCTCACTGAATCTTCCCCTCCAGGACGGTCGGGGCACCACGCAGGAACGTGGCGCGCACCCGGCCGGGCAGGGTCATGCCCCGGAACGGGGTGTTGCTGCTCTTGGTGACCATGGCCGTCCCGTCGGCCTCCACGGGCGCCGCCGGGTCGTACAGGACCACGTTGGCGTCCTCACCCACGGCGAGGCCGCGGCCGTGGTCATGGGCGCGGCCGATGCGGGCCGGGGCCGCGGACATGCGGTCGGCGACGTCGGCCCAGGTGAGTAGGCCGGTGTCGACCATGGTGCGCTGCACGACGGCCAACGCGGTCTCCAGGCCGACCATCCCCATGGCGGCGGTGGACCACTCGGTCTCCTTGGCCTCCACGGGGTGGGGGGCGTGGTCGGTGGCGACGACGTCGATCGTGCCGTCGGCCAGGCCCTCGCGCAGCGCATGGACGTCCTCCGCGGTGCGCAGGGGCGGATTGACCTTGTAGACGGGATCGTAGCTCTCCACCAGCTCGTCGGTCAGGAGCAGGTGGTGGGGGGTGACCTCGGCGGTGACGTCGCAGCCGCGGGCCTTGGCCCAGCGGAGGATGTCGACCGATCCCCTCGTGGAGACGTGGCACACGTGCAGGCGCGAGCCCACGTGCTGGGCGAGCAGGCAGTCGCGGGCGATGATCGCCTCCTCGGCGACCGCGGGCCAGCCCGGCAGGCCGAGGCGGTCGGAGACGCAGCCCTCGTTCATCTGCGCGCCCTGCGTCAGGCGGGGTTCCTGGGCGTGCTGGGCGACGACTCCGTCGAAGGCCTTGACGTACTCCAGGGCGCGGCGCATGAGCAGGGCGTCGGAGACGCAGATGCCGTCGTCGGAGAAGACCCGGACCTCTGCGGCCGAATCGGCCATGGCGCCGATCTCGGAGAGCTGCTTCCCGGCCAGTCCGACGGTGACGGCGCCGACGGGGCGCACGTCGCAGTACCCGGCCTCGCGGCCCAGGCGCCAGACCTGTTCGACGACCCCGGCGGTATCGGCGACCGGGTCGGTGTTGGCCATGGCGTGGACGGCGGTGTAGCCGCCCATGGCCGCGGAGCGGGAGCCGGTGGCGACGGTCTCGGCGTCCTCACGGCCGGGTTCGCGCAGGTGGGTGTGCAGGTCCACCAGTCCCGGCAGGACTACCAGGCCGGAGGCGTCGACGGTCTCGGCGTCGGCGGGGGCGTCGAGGTCCCGGCCGATCGCGGCGATCCGGCCGTCGGCCAGGAGCAGGTCGACGGGGTCGCCGCCGAGAGGGCTGGCGCCGCGGATCAGGTGCGGTCCGTTGGTGTCGGGCATCGCGTTGTTGGCTTCCTCGTGTTCTCGAATGGGGAGGGGTTCGTGGGCGCCGGGCACCGGGGCGTACCCACCCGGTGCGGGGCGCGGCTGCTCGGTTCGGGCGCCGTCCGGCCTTGGCGGGAACGCGGACGCGATCGCGGGATGGGGTCCATCGCACCTGAGGTCCCGGGGGTTCCCGGTCTCTCTGGCTCCCGGCCCCCGCAGGAGCCTCGCGCGGCCTCCGCCGAGGGTGGTGGCGGGTGACGAGCCGCAAAAGCGAGGCGGCGCCCGGAAGCGAGCACTGTCAGGAGCCGCCGAGCAGCAGGTAGAGCACGGCCATGCGCAGGCTGACGCCGTTGGCGACCTGCTCGGTGACGGTGCACCGGGGCGAGTCGGCGACCTCAGCGGAGATCTCCATGCCGCGGACCATGGGGCCGGGGTGCATCACGATGGCGTCCCCGGGCATGCGGGACAGGCGTTCGCCGTCCAGCCCGTAGTTGCGGCTGTACTCGCGCACGGAGGGAAAGAAGGACTCGTGCATGCGTTCGGCCTGCACGCGCAGCATCATGACCACGTCGGACTTGGGCAGGACGGCGTCGAGGTCGTAGGAGACCTCACACGTCCAGGTGTGCACCGAGACCGGCACCAGGGTGGGCGGCGCGACCAGGGTGACGTGCGCGCCCAGGGTGGTGAGCAGCAGCACGTTGGAGCGGGCGACACGGCTGTGCAGGATGTCGCCGACGATGGCCACACGCAGTCCGTCCAGACGGCCCAGGCGCGAGCGCATGGTGAAGGCGTCCAGCAGGGCCTGGGTGGGGTGCTCGTGGGTGCCGTCGCCCGCGTTGAGGACGGAGCCGTCGACCCAGTTCGCCAGTCGGTGCGCGGCACCGGAGGCGCTGTGCCGGATGACGACGCCGTCGGCGCCCATGGCCTGCAAGGTCAGCGCGGTGTCCTTGAGGCTCTCGCCCTTGGAGACGCTGGAGCCCTTGGCGGAGAAGTTGATGACGTCCGCGGACAGGCGCTTGGCGGCCAGCTCGAAGGAGGTGCGGGTGCGGGTGGAGTCCTCGTAGAAGAGGTTGACCACGGTGCGTCCGCGCAGGGTGGGGAGCTTCTTGACGGAGCGGTCGCCGACCTGGGCGAGCTCGGCGGCGGTGTCCAGCACGAGGGTGGCCTCGTCACGGGACAGGTCGCCGGCGGAGAGCAGGTGGCGCATCAGTCGTTCCCCTCTGTCGTGGAGGGAGACTCCTCGGCCGCAGGCCGACGGTTGAGGGTGGTGGAGGGTGACGAAGAGGGAGACTCCTCGGCCGCAGGCCGACGGTTGAGGGTGGTGGAGGGTGACGGGTGGGCGGGCCCGAGAAGCACCGCGTCGTGTTCGTCGGTCTCGTCCAGGCACACGGTGACGCTCTCGCGCAGGGACGTGGGCAGGTTCTTGCCCACGTAGTCAGCGCGGATGGGCAGTTCGCGGTGGCCCCGGTCGACGAGGACGGCGAGCTGGACGGAGCGGGGGCGGCCCAGGTCGCCGAGGGCGTCGAGGGCCGCGCGGACCGTGCGACCGGAGAAGAGGACGTCGTCGACCAGGACGACGACGCGGTCGTCGATCCCGCCCGCGGGGACTTCGGTCCTGCCCAGAGCCCGGACAGGGGCGGAGCGCAGGTCGTCGCGGTACATGGTGATGTCGAGCGAGCCCGCGGGGACGATAAGGTCCTCCACGCGTTCGATGCGCCGTGCCAGGCGCTGGGCGAGCGGTACCCCGCGCGAGGGAATACCCAGGAGGGTGACGTCCTGGCCGCCCTTGGTGCGTTCGAGCACCTCGTGGGCGATGCGGGTCAGCGCCCGGTTGATCTCATTGCCGTCGAGGACGGCGCGTGTGCCCTCGGGCAGCTGGTAAACACCGCCACCGGCATCACCCGTGGTCGGTTTTTGCGCACGCAAAGTAGTGACTCCCTTCCCTGCCTCACTGAACAGGTCGTTAAAGGACGTCGATCGGATCCACGCTATCAGCGGTGGCAGGACCCCCTGGGGAGCAGCCAGCGACCCCAAGTTGCCAGTGTGACTCTCGTCACATTACACACCCTCATCCTTTCATCTGAATGTAGCCGTATCGTCACTATGCGGATTCGCCCACGAAGCGGTCGAAACATGAAATTCCCTGGAGGAGCGGGCTTTTCGGGACATCGTGACGCACGACTCATCCCGTTCGGTCCGCACATGAGAGGTGCCTCACTTACGCACGGTTTGGCCACCGATTAGCCGTGTTTCACACCAACGGCTTGACCTGGAAGGCAGACCCCCCTACCGTCACTGTCTGTAACCACTGCCGGGTGGGGTTGCATCCCGTGACCATCCGCTGGACCGCATAGGCGGCCCGCCGAGTACGAGCGGACGTCTCCCCCACCACGCCAGCCACCGTCACGGCCGGGAGCGACAAGAAGATGCCATCCGAATACGCCAAGTCCCTTGGTGCGCGGCTGCGTGCCATCCGCACCCAGCAAGGCCTTTCCCTGCACGGGGTGGAAGAGAAGTCACACGGACGCTGGAAGGCCGTCGTGGTCGGCTCCTACGAGCGCGGCGACCGTGCCGTCACCGTCCAGAAGCTCGCCGAACTGGCCGACTTCTACGGTGTGCCGATGTCGGAGCTGCTGCCCGGCGGCGCGGCCCCCACTCCGCTGGGGCCCACACCCAAACTGGTCATCGACCTGGAGCGCATGCAGCAGCTTCCGCAGGAGAAGGCCGGTCCGCTCTCGCGCTACGTCGCCACGATCCAGAGCCAGCGCGGCGACTACAACGGGCGGGTGCTCTCCGTCCGCCAGGAGGACCTGCGCTCACTCGCGGTCATCTACGACAAGTCGCCCGCGGACCTGACCGAGGAGCTCATCAACTGGGGCGTCCTCGACCCCGAGGCACGCCGCGCGGTCGACGCCTTCTAGAACAAGCGCGAAACCGCACCCGCTCGACGAGGACCGGCGCATGTGCGCCGGTCCTCGTCGTGTTCGGGACGCCCGGGCACTGGCGGGCGCGAAGAGGCGGCGCGACCGGACGTGGGGCTTCCCCTCCCCAACCCGGCCGCGCCGCCCTCCGCCGGGCGGGGCCCGACGGAGACTGATCGAACCTCTGTTCGACATCGTCCAGTTAACCCCAGCCCACCGGACCCGTCAAGGACTCCGCGGGGGCTCGCCCCGAAACCGAACGGACCGCGCGGTTCGGGGCTAGGGTTGGATCGTGGTAGCCGATATCGAGCTGCGTGAACTGGCCCCACCCGCCTTCACACACGCCGTCCCCGCGCTGCTCCAGGTGTACGAGGCGGCCATGCGCCCGCCCCCGGAGCAGCTGCCCGGGCGGGCGGCCGTCATGAGCAGCCACGCCTTCCATCCGGGCTTCCGCTCGTTGGCGGCCCTGCGCGAGGGTCACCCGGTCGGCTTCGCCTACGCCTTCCACGGGCACCCCGGCCAGTGGTGGCACGACACGGTCGTGCGGGAACTGCACACGAACGGGCGGGCCGAGCAGGCGCGCCACTACCTGTCCGACCCGCTGGAGATCGCCGAGGTACACGTCCATCCCGAGGCGCAGAACCAGGGCGTGGGCCGGTCCCTGCTCCACGCCCTGTGCCGGAGGCGGCCGGAGCGCACCGCGGTGCTGTCCACCCTCTCGGGCCCCTCCGCGGCGCGCCACCTGTACCGCTCGTGCGGCTTCGCCGAGGTGCTGGAGGACCTGTCCTTTCCCGGCAGCCCCGGTCAGCCCTACTCGATCATGGCCGCCTGGCTGCCTCTGGACGGCTCCGGTGACCGGCGACCTCCTGGTAGATCTGCCTGGTGGCCGTGGACTGGTTCGAGGTGATGAAGTGGATACCCGGCGCGCCCTCGGCCAGAAGCCGCTCACACATGCGCTGGGCGTGCTCGATACCGAAGGACCGCACGGACTCGGCGTCGTCGCCGAAGGACTCGAACCGCTCGGCCAGGTCGCGCGGGAAGGGGGCCCCGGAGAGCTTCTCCGAGCGCGGGATGAACGAGGTGCGCACCACCGGGAAGACCTCGGGGATAATGGGTACCTCGCAGCCGCGCGCGGCCACTCGGTCGCGCAGGCGCAGGTAGTCCTCGGGGTCGAAGAACATCTGCGTGATGGCGTAGTCGGCGCCCGCCTCGCACTTGCGGACGAAGTGGTCGGTGTCGGTCTCGACGTCGGCCGAGCGCGGGTGCTTGAACGGGAAGGCGGCCACGCCCACGCAGAAGTCGCCGCTGTCCTTGATCAGACGGACCAGTTCCTCGGCGTAGGACAGTCCCTGCGGGTGGCGGACCCACTCACCGTCGGGGTCACCGGGCGGGTCTCCGCGCACGGCGAGCATGTTGGACACGCCCGCGTCGGCGAGGCGGCCCACGAGGTGGCGCAGTTCGGCGACGGAGTGATCGACCAGGGTCATGTGCGCGACCGGCAGCAGGGTGGTGTCGGTCGCGATGCGTTCGGTGGTCTCCACCGTCAACCCGCGCGTACTACCTCCAGCGCCGTAGGTGACCGAGACGAAGGAGGGGCCGAGGGCCTCGATCTCCCGGATCGCGCGCCACAGCCGCTCCTGCGACTGGGGTGTGCGCGGCGGAAAGAACTCGAAGGAGAACATCGGCTCGCCCGCGTCGAGGAGTTCGCGGATATGACGCGGCCTGGGGGCCGGGCTTCGGAGCGCCACGGGGCGTGTCGGTGCTGACAGCATGTACACCACCTTAGGCGAGGCACCCTCACTCGGTGGGAGCGACGTCCCACCCTGTGAGACCAGTGGCGGACGACACGCTCCCCGGCACCCGGGACCGGCCCATACCGGACAGCCGATAATGTGCAGAACATGGCCCTTTCTTCTCCGTCCGCCTCACCCGTGTCCGTGATCCGCTCCGACGTGGACCGCGAGCTGTCCGGGTTCAGCGCCGCCCACCGGACCCAGGTGCTGGAGGTCGGTGAGGAACTGGCCCCGGCGATGGACGCGCTGGAGGCGATGCTCTCCGGCGGCAAGCGCCTGCGCCCGACCTTCTGCTACTGGGGGTGGCGTGGAGCGGGCGGCGCGGCCGACGATGAGCGGGTGGTCCGGGCGGCGGCCTCCCTGGAGCTCCTCCAGGCGTGCGCGCTCGTCCACGACGACGTGATCGACAACAGCGACACCCGGCGCGGGATGCCCGCCACCCACAAACGGCTGGCCAAACTGCACGCCGACCACGGGTGGAGCGGCGACAGCGAGGGCTTCGGCATGGGCGCGGCGATCCTCATCGGCGACCTGTGCCTGGCCTGGTCGGACGAGATGTACCAGGCCAGCGGCTTCCCGGCGGAGGTCCTGCGGGACGGGCGGCACCCGTTCGACGCGATGCGCACCGAGGTGATGGCCGGGCAGTACCTGGACACCCTGGAGCAGGTGCGGGGCACCACCACCCGCGAGGCCGCGCTGCGCGTGATGCGCTACAAGACCGCCAAGTACACCGTGGAGCGCCCGCTGCACCTGGGCGCCGCCCTGGCGGGCCGCTACGAGGATCTGGCCGGGGTGTACACCGCCTACGGCATCCCGCTGGGAATCGCCTTCCAGCTGCGCGACGACGTGCTCGGCGTGTTCGGCGCCCCCTCCACCACTGGCAAGCCCGCGGGCGACGACCTGCGTGAGGGCAAGCGGACACTGGTCGTGGCCGAGACCCTGGCACGGGCGGGGGCGGCCGATGCCAAGCGGTTCCGCTCTCTGCTGGGCGTGCCGAACCTGTCGGTGGAGTCGGTGGAGTGGATGTGCTCCCTGATCGAGGACTCGGGCGCCCTGGCTGTGTGCGAGGAGCTGATCGCCGAGTACGCCGACCAGGCCGTGGCGGCCCTGGAGAGCCCTGAGCTGGACGCCGACGCGCGCGGGCCGCTGCGCCAGCTGGTGGTGGCGGCCACCTCCCGATCCCACTGAGAGGCCCTCCCCGGGGATCTCCGAGGGTCTTCCCCGCGAGGGGCGCGTTGTGCCCGGTTCCCCCCTCCGGTTGAATCGCTGACAAGGCATAGCGTGAAACCGGGGAGCCTCCGATGTCTGGACACACCGTCTCGCGTGGTCCTGTCAGCACGGGTGAGCGAGCGCTCGCACCCGACCTGGCGCGCGGGTTCATGCTCTTGTTCATCGCACTCGCGAACACGGTCTGGTTCCTGTGGGCGGCCCCCATGGGCGTGTCGGGTGCCCACCCCGAGCCCGCGGGCACGCTGGACGGCGTCGCGCAGTTCCTCACCATCGTGGCGGTGGACGCGCGCAGCTATCCGATGTTCGCCTTCCTGTTCGGGTACGGCATGGTGCAGCTGGCCCGGCGTCAGGAGGCGGCGGGCGCCGACGCGCGGGACGTGGGCGCGCTGCTGCGCCGCCGCAACCTGTGGCTGATCGCGTTCGGCTTCGTACACGCCCTGTTGTTGTGGATGGGCGACGTCCTGGGCGCCTACGGCCTGGCCGGACTGGTGCTGGGCTGGCTGTTCTTCCGGCGCGCGGACAGGACGCTGTTGCTGTGGGCCGGGCTGCTCACCGGGCTGATGCTGGTGCTGTCGGCGTTCAGTCTGGCGGGGCTGGTGTTCGCACCCGACGACGGTTCGGCCACCCCAGCGGCCGACCTGGGGCAGGCCGCCGCCAACATCGGCGACCCCTCGCCGTGGAGCGCCGCCCTGGGGCGGGTGATGACATGGCCCCTCGTCGTCCTGGGCCAGGGGCTCGTGGGCCTGACCGTGCCCACGGCGATCCTGCTCGGCTACTGGGCGGCACGCCGCCGGATCCTGGAGGAGCCGGGGAACAACCTGGTGCTGCTGCGCCGTGTGGCGGTCCTCGGCGTCTGCGCGGGCTGGCTGGGCGGGGTGCCCCCGGCCCTGGCCCAGGTCGGGGCCGGGGACCTGTCGTACCCGCGGGCCAGCATGCTGGACATGCCGCACACGGTGACCGGCCTGGTCTGCGGTGTCGGCTACGTGGCGCTGATCGCCCTGGTGACGCACCGGATCCATGGGCACGGGCGCGAATCCGGCGTGGTGGTGCGGGCGCTGAGCGCGACGGGTGAGCGCTCGCTGTCGGCCTACCTGGCCCAGTCGGTACTGTGCGCGCCGGTTCTGGCTGCCTGGGGCCTGGGCGTGGGGGCCGACCTGACTTCGTGGTCGATGCCGCTGTTCGCGACCGGCGTGTGGCTGGTGACCGTGGTGGCGGCCTACGCGCTGGAGCGCGCGGGCAGGCGCGGACCCGCCGAGGTGCTGCTGCGCCGCCTGGCCTACCGCCGGCCCCGGGAACCGGGGAGGGGGCCGACCGCGGGACCCCGGCGGGGCAGCGACCGGGAACGCACCATTCCCTGATCCTCCCTGATCCCAAAGCGCGAAAAAGGGGCGTGCCGGTGAGTGCTCGGCACGCCCTCGTAACGCAGGATGGGGTGTCATGGGCGACGATCACATGACAAACCACACCATAGGGGTGACCGGGGCGACCGGGGCGCTTGGCGGGCGGGTCGCCGCCCGGATCGCGAGGCTGGAGGTGGCCCAGCGGCTCATCGTACGCGACATCAACCGCGCTCCGGAGTATCCCGGCAGCAGTGCGGCGATGGCGGCCTACGAGGACACGGAGTCCTTCGCGAGGGCGTGCCGGGGGGTGGACACGCTGTTCCTCGTCTCGGCGACCGAGTCCGAGGACCGGATCGACGTCCACCTGAGCGCGGTGGACGGCGCGGTCAAGGCCGGTGTGTCCCGGATCGTCTACCTGTCCTTCCTGCGTGCGGGGCCGGCGTCGACGTTCACGTTCGCGCGCACCCACTTCTTCACCGAGGCGCACATCAGGTCGACCGGGGTGCGGTACACGTTCCTCAGACCCAGCCTGTACCTGGACCTGCTGCCGAACTGGGTGAACGATGACGGCGTGGTGCGCGGCCCGGCTGGTGAGGGCAGGATCGCTTGGGTGTCTCGGGACGACGTGGCGGACGTGGCCACGGCGGTGCTGACCGATCCGGCGACCACGCTCAGCTCCGAAAACGCCACCTACGACGTCACCGGCCCGGAGGCTCTGTCCCTGGGCGCGACGGTGGACAGGCTGGGCACGCTCACCGGCCGTCCGGTCCGGTATGTGCCCGAGACCCGCGAGGAGGCGCTGGAGTCGCGCCGCGGCGGCGGCTCCCCCGACTGGGCCGTCGAGGGGTGGGTGTCGTCGTACGAGGCGATCGCCTCCGGAGAACTGGACGTGGTCGCGCCCACCGTCCCGAAGCTGACCGGCCACCCGGCCCAGTCGATCGAGGGCTTCCTCCGGCGCCATCCCAGCGCCCTGTCGCACGTCTCGGTCTGACCTCGGGCCCGCTTCCGCCGCCGTGCCACGCGCGCGGCGGTTTCGTCGTCCTCGGGCCCGTGGCACGGTGGACCGGTCCACCGTGCCACGGGCCCGAGGACGACGAAACCGCCGCGCGCGTGGCACGGCGGCGGAAGCGGGCCCGAGGTCAGACCGAGACGTGCGACAGGGCGCTGGGATGGCGCCGGAGGAAGCCCTCGATCGACTGGGCCGGGTGGCCGGTCAGCTTCGGGACGGTGGGCGCGACCACGTCCAGTTCTCCGGAGGCGATCGCCTCGTACGACGACACCCACCCCTCGACGGCCCAGTCGGGGGAGCCGCCGCCGCGGCGCGACTCCAGCGCCTCCTCGCGGGTCTCGGGCACATACCGGACCGGACGGCCGGTGAGCGTGCCCAGCCTGTCCACCGTCGCGCCCAGGGACAGAGCCTCCGGGCCGGTGACGTCGTAGGTGGCGTTTTCGGAGCTGAGCGTGGTCGCCGGATCGGTCAGCACCGCCGTGGCCACGTCCGCCACGTCGTCCCGAGACACCCAAGCGATCCTGCCCTCACCAGCCGGGCCGCGCACCACGCCGTCATCGTTCACCCAGTTCGGCAGCAGGTCCAGGTACAGGCTGGGTCTGAGGAACGTGTACCGCACCCCGGTCGACCTGATGTGCGCCTCGGTGAAGAAGTGGGTGCGCGCGAACGTGAACGTCGACGCCGGCCCCGCACGCAGGAAGGACAGGTAGACGATCCGGGACACACCGGCCTTGACCGCGCCGTCCACCGCGCTCAGGTGGACGTCGATCCGGTCCTCGGACTCGGTCGCCGAGACGAGGAACAGCGTGTCCACCCCCCGGCACGCCCTCGCGAAGGACTCCGTGTCCTCGTAGGCCGCCATCGCCGCACTGCTGCCGGGATACTCCGGAGCGCGGTTGATGTCGCGTACGATGAGCCGCTGGGCCACCTCCAGCCTCGCGATCCGGGCGGCGACCCGCCCGCCAAGCGCCCCGGTCGCCCCGGTCACCCCTATGGTGTGGTTTGTCATGTGATCGTCGCCCATGACACCCCATCCTGCGTTACGAGGGCGTGCCGAGCACTCACCGGCACGCCCCTTTTTCGCGCTTTGGGATCAGGGAGGATCAGGGAATGGTGCGTTCCCGGTCGCTGCCCCGCCGGGGTCCCGCGGTCGGCCCCCTCCCCGGTTCCCGGGGCCGGCGGTAGGCCAGGCGGCGCAGCAGCACCTCGGCGGGTCCGCGCCTGCCCGCGCGCTCCAGCGCGTAGGCCGCCACCACGGTCACCAGCCACACGCCGGTCGCGAACAGCGGCATCGACCACGAAGTCAGGTCGGCCCCCACGCCCAGGCCCCAGGCAGCCAGAACCGGCGCGCACAGTACCGACTGGGCCAGGTAGGCCGACAGCGAGCGCTCACCCGTCGCGCTCAGCGCCCGCACCACCACGCCGGATTCGCGCCCGTGCCCATGGATCCGGTGCGTCACCAGGGCGATCAGCGCCACGTAGCCGACACCGCAGACCAGGCCGGTCACCGTGTGCGGCATGTCCAGCATGCTGGCCCGCGGGTACGACAGGTCCCCGGCCCCGACCTGGGCCAGGGCCGGGGGCACCCCGCCCAGCCAGCCCGCGCAGACGCCGAGGACCGCCACACGGCGCAGCAGCACCAGGTTGTTCCCCGGCTCCTCCAGGATCCGGCGGCGTGCCGCCCAGTAGCCGAGCAGGATCGCCGTGGGCACGGTCAGGCCCACGAGCCCCTGGCCCAGGACGACGAGGGGCCATGTCATCACCCGCCCCAGGGCGGCGCTCCACGGCGAGGGGTCGCCGATGTTGGCGGCGGCCTGCCCCAGGTCGGCCGCTGGGGTGGCCGAACCGTCGTCGGGTGCGAACACCAGCCCCGCCAGACTGAACGCCGACAGCACCAGCATCAGCCCGGTGAGCAGCCCGGCCCACAGCAACAGCGTCCTGTCCGCGCGCCGGAAGAACAGCCAGCCCAGCACCAGTCCGGCCAGGCCGTAGGCGCCCAGGACGTCGCCCATCCACAACAACAGGGCGTGTACGAAGCCGAACGCGATCAGCCACAGGTTGCGGCGGCGCAGCAGCGCGCCCACGTCCCGCGCGTCGGCGCCCGCCGCCTCCTGACGCCGGGCCAGCTGCACCATGCCGTACCCGAACAGGAAGGCGAACATCGGATAGCTGCGCGCGTCCACCGCCACGATGGTGAGGAACTGCGCGACGCCGTCCAGCGTGCCCGCGGGCTCGGGGTGGGCACCCGACACGCCCATGGGGGCCGCCCACAGGAACCAGACCGTGTTCGCGAGTGCGATGAACAAGAGCATGAACCCGCGCGCCAGGTCGGGTGCGAGCGCTCGCTCACCCGTGCTGACAGGACCACGCGAGACGGTGTGTCCAGACATCGGAGGCTCCCCGGTTTCACGCTATGCCTTGTCAGCGATTCAACCGGAGGGGGGAACCGGGCACAACGCGCCCCTCGCGGGGAAGACCCTCGGAGATCCCCGGGGAGGGCCTCTCAGTGGGATCGGGAGGTGGCCGCCACCACCAGCTGGCGCAGCGGCCCGCGCGCGTCGGCGTCCAGCTCAGGGCTCTCCAGGGCCGCCACGGCCTGGTCGGCGTACTCGGCGATCAGCTCCTCGCACACAGCCAGGGCGCCCGAGTCCTCGATCAGGGAGCACATCCACTCCACCGACTCCACCGACAGGTTCGGCACGCCCAGCAGAGAGCGGAACCGCTTGGCATCGGCCGCCCCCGCCCGTGCCAGGGTCTCGGCCACGACCAGTGTCCGCTTGCCCTCACGCAGGTCGTCGCCCGCGGGCTTGCCAGTGGTGGAGGGGGCGCCGAACACGCCGAGCACGTCGTCGCGCAGCTGGAAGGCGATTCCCAGCGGGATGCCGTAGGCGGTGTACACCCCGGCCAGATCCTCGTAGCGGCCCGCCAGGGCGGCGCCCAGGTGCAGCGGGCGCTCCACGGTGTACTTGGCGGTCTTGTAGCGCATCACGCGCAGCGCGGCCTCGCGGGTGGTGGTGCCCCGCACCTGCTCCAGGGTGTCCAGGTACTGCCCGGCCATCACCTCGGTGCGCATCGCGTCGAACGGGTGCCGCCCGTCCCGCAGGACCTCCGCCGGGAAGCCGCTGGCCTGGTACATCTCGTCCGACCAGGCCAGGCACAGGTCGCCGATGAGGATCGCCGCGCCCATGCCGAAGCCCTCGCTGTCGCCGCTCCACCCGTGGTCGGCGTGCAGTTTGGCCAGCCGTTTGTGGGTGGCGGGCATCCCGCGCCGGGTGTCGCTGTTGTCGATCACGTCGTCGTGGACGAGCGCGCACGCCTGGAGGAGCTCCAGGGAGGCCGCCGCCCGGACCACCCGCTCATCGTCGGCCGCGCCGCCCGCTCCACGCCACCCCCAGTAGCAGAAGGTCGGGCGCAGGCGCTTGCCGCCGGAGAGCATCGCCTCCAGCGCGTCCATCGCCGGGGCCAGTTC
Organism: Nocardiopsis sp. TRM 82005; assembly: GCF_056312425.1. Classification (NCBI taxonomy): domain Bacteria; kingdom Bacillati; phylum Actinomycetota; class Actinomycetes; order Streptosporangiales; family Nocardiopsidaceae; genus Nocardiopsis; species Nocardiopsis sp. TRM 82005. Next base: position 77,325 of record NZ_JBWDTQ010000022.1, on the reverse strand, counting down.
CTCACCGACCTCCAGCACCTGGGTCCGGTGGGCGGCGCTGAACCCGGACAGCTCGCGGTCCACGTCGGAGCGGATCACGGACACGGGTGAGGCGGACGGAGAAGAAAGGGCCATGTTCTGCACATTATCGGCTGTCCGGTATGGGCCGGTCCCGGGTGCCGGGGAGCGTGTCGTCCGCCACTGGTCTCACAGGGTGGGACGTCGCTCCCACCGAGTGAGGGTGCCTCGCCTAAGGTGGTGTACATGCTGTCAGCACCGACACGCCCCGTGGCGCTCCGAAGCCCGGCCCCCAGGCCGCGTCATATCCGCGAACTCCTCGACGCGGGCGAGCCGATGTTCTCCTTCGAGTTCTTTCCGCCGCGCACACCCCAGTCGCAGGAGCGGCTGTGGCGCGCGATCCGGGAGATCGAGGCCCTCGGCCCCTCCTTCGTCTCGGTCACCTACGGCGCTGGAGGTAGTACGCGCGGGTTGACGGTGGAGACCACCGAACGCATCGCGACCGACACCACCCTGCTGCCGGTCGCGCACATGACCCTGGTCGATCACTCCGTCGCCGAACTGCGCCACCTCGTGGGCCGCCTCGCCGACGCGGGCGTGTCCAACATGCTCGCCGTGCGCGGAGACCCGCCCGGTGACCCCGACGGTGAGTGGGTCCGCCACCCGCAGGGACTGTCCTACGCCGAGGAACTGGTCCGTCTGATCAAGGACAGCGGCGACTTCTGCGTGGGCGTGGCCGCCTTCCCGTTCAAGCACCCGCGCTCGGCCGACGTCGAGACCGACACCGACCACTTCGTCCGCAAGTGCGAGGCGGGCGCCGACTACGCCATCACGCAGATGTTCTTCGACCCCGAGGACTACCTGCGCCTGCGCGACCGAGTGGCCGCGCGCGGCTGCGAGGTACCCATTATCCCCGAGGTCTTCCCGGTGGTGCGCACCTCGTTCATCCCGCGCTCGGAGAAGCTCTCCGGGGCCCCCTTCCCGCGCGACCTGGCCGAGCGGTTCGAGTCCTTCGGCGACGACGCCGAGTCCGTGCGGTCCTTCGGTATCGAGCACGCCCAGCGCATGTGTGAGCGGCTTCTGGCCGAGGGCGCGCCGGGTATCCACTTCATCACCTCGAACCAGTCCACGGCCACCAGGCAGATCTACCAGGAGGTCGCCGGTCACCGGAGCCGTCCAGAGGCAGCCAGGCGGCCATGATCGAGTAGGGCTGACCGGGGCTGCCGGGAAAGGACAGGTCCTCCAGCACCTCGGCGAAGCCGCACGAGCGGTACAGGTGGCGCGCCGCGGAGGGGCCCGAGAGGGTGGACAGCACCGCGGTGCGCTCCGGCCGCCTCCGGCACAGGGCGTGGAGCAGGGACCGGCCCACGCCCTGGTTCTGCGCCTCGGGATGGACGTGTACCTCGGCGATCTCCAGCGGGTCGGACAGGTAGTGGCGCGCCTGCTCGGCCCGCCCGTTCGTGTGCAGTTCCCGCACGACCGTGTCGTGCCACCACTGGCCGGGGTGCCCGTGGAAGGCGTAGGCGAAGCCGACCGGGTGACCCTCGCGCAGGGCCGCCAACGAGCGGAAGCCCGGATGGAAGGCGTGGCTGCTCATGACGGCCGCCCGCCCGGGCAGCTGCTCCGGGGGCGGGCGCATGGCCGCCTCGTACACCTGGAGCAGCGCGGGGACGGCGTGTGTGAAGGCGGGTGGGGCCAGTTCACGCAGCTCGATATCGGCTACCACGATCCAACCCTAGCCCCGAACCGCGCGGTCCGTTCGGTTTCGGGGCGAGCCCCCGCGGAGTCCTTGACGGGTCCGGTGGGCTGGGGTTAACTGGACGATGTCGAACAGAGGTTCGATCAGTCTCCGTCGGGCCCCGCCCGGCGGAGGGCGGCGCGGCCGGGTTGGGGAGGGGAAGCCCCACGTCCGGTCGCGCCGCCTCTTCGCGCCCGCCAGTGCCCGGGCGTCCCGAACACGACGAGGACCGGCGCACATGCGCCGGTCCTCGTCGAGCGGGTGCGGTTTCGCGCTTGTTCTAGAAGGCGTCGACCGCGCGGCGTGCCTCGGGGTCGAGGACGCCCCAGTTGATGAGCTCCTCGGTCAGGTCCGCGGGCGACTTGTCGTAGATGACCGCGAGTGAGCGCAGGTCCTCCTGGCGGACGGAGAGCACCCGCCCGTTGTAGTCGCCGCGCTGGCTCTGGATCGTGGCGACGTAGCGCGAGAGCGGACCGGCCTTCTCCTGCGGAAGCTGCTGCATGCGCTCCAGGTCGATGACCAGTTTGGGTGTGGGCCCCAGCGGAGTGGGGGCCGCGCCGCCGGGCAGCAGCTCCGACATCGGCACACCGTAGAAGTCGGCCAGTTCGGCGAGCTTCTGGACGGTGACGGCACGGTCGCCGCGCTCGTAGGAGCCGACCACGACGGCCTTCCAGCGTCCGTGTGACTTCTCTTCCACCCCGTGCAGGGAAAGGCCTTGCTGGGTGCGGATGGCACGCAGCCGCGCACCAAGGGACTTGGCGTATTCGGATGGCATCTTCTTGTCGCTCCCGGCCGTGACGGTGGCTGGCGTGGTGGGGGAGACGTCCGCTCGTACTCGGCGGGCCGCCTATGCGGTCCAGCGGATGGTCACGGGATGCAACCCCACCCGGCAGTGGTTACAGACAGTGACGGTAGGGGGGTCTGCCTTCCAGGTCAAGCCGTTGGTGTGAAACACGGCTAATCGGTGGCCAAACCGTGCGTAAGTGAGGCACCTCTCATGTGCGGACCGAACGGGATGAGTCGTGCGTCACGATGTCCCGAAAAGCCCGCTCCTCCAGGGAATTTCATGTTTCGACCGCTTCGTGGGCGAATCCGCATAGTGACGATACGGCTACATTCAGATGAAAGGATGAGGGTGTGTAATGTGACGAGAGTCACACTGGCAACTTGGGGTCGCTGGCTGCTCCCCAGGGGGTCCTGCCACCGCTGATAGCGTGGATCCGATCGACGTCCTTTAACGACCTGTTCAGTGAGGCAGGGAAGGGAGTCACTACTTTGCGTGCGCAAAAACCGACCACGGGTGATGCCGGTGGCGGTGTTTACCAGCTGCCCGAGGGCACACGCGCCGTCCTCGACGGCAATGAGATCAACCGGGCGCTGACCCGCATCGCCCACGAGGTGCTCGAACGCACCAAGGGCGGCCAGGACGTCACCCTCCTGGGTATTCCCTCGCGCGGGGTACCGCTCGCCCAGCGCCTGGCACGGCGCATCGAACGCGTGGAGGACCTTATCGTCCCCGCGGGCTCGCTCGACATCACCATGTACCGCGACGACCTGCGCTCCGCCCCTGTCCGGGCTCTGGGCAGGACCGAAGTCCCCGCGGGCGGGATCGACGACCGCGTCGTCGTCCTGGTCGACGACGTCCTCTTCTCCGGTCGCACGGTCCGCGCGGCCCTCGACGCCCTCGGCGACCTGGGCCGCCCCCGCTCCGTCCAGCTCGCCGTCCTCGTCGACCGGGGCCACCGCGAACTGCCCATCCGCGCTGACTACGTGGGCAAGAACCTGCCCACGTCCCTGCGCGAGAGCGTCACCGTGTGCCTGGACGAGACCGACGAACACGACGCGGTGCTTCTCGGGCCCGCCCACCCGTCACCCTCCACCACCCTCAACCGTCGGCCTGCGGCCGAGGAGTCTCCCTCTTCGTCACCCTCCACCACCCTCAACCGTCGGCCTGCGGCCGAGGAGTCTCCCTCCACGACAGAGGGGAACGACTGATGCGCCACCTGCTCTCCGCCGGCGACCTGTCCCGTGACGAGGCCACCCTCGTGCTGGACACCGCCGCCGAGCTCGCCCAGGTCGGCGACCGCTCCGTCAAGAAGCTCCCCACCCTGCGCGGACGCACCGTGGTCAACCTCTTCTACGAGGACTCCACCCGCACCCGCACCTCCTTCGAGCTGGCCGCCAAGCGCCTGTCCGCGGACGTCATCAACTTCTCCGCCAAGGGCTCCAGCGTCTCCAAGGGCGAGAGCCTCAAGGACACCGCGCTGACCTTGCAGGCCATGGGCGCCGACGGCGTCGTCATCCGGCACAGCGCCTCCGGTGCCGCGCACCGACTGGCGAACTGGGTCGACGGCTCCGTCCTCAACGCGGGCGACGGCACCCACGAGCACCCCACCCAGGCCCTGCTGGACGCCTTCACCATGCGCTCGCGCCTGGGCCGTCTGGACGGACTGCGTGTGGCCATCGTCGGCGACATCCTGCACAGCCGTGTCGCCCGCTCCAACGTGCTGCTGCTCACCACCCTGGGCGCGCACGTCACCCTGGTCGCGCCGCCCACCCTGGTGCCGGTCTCGGTGCACACCTGGACGTGTGAGGTCTCCTACGACCTCGACGCCGTCCTGCCCAAGTCCGACGTGGTCATGATGCTGCGCGTGCAGGCCGAACGCATGCACGAGTCCTTCTTTCCCTCCGTGCGCGAGTACAGCCGCAACTACGGGCTGGACGGCGAACGCCTGTCCCGCATGCCCGGGGACGCCATCGTGATGCACCCCGGCCCCATGGTCCGCGGCATGGAGATCTCCGCTGAGGTCGCCGACTCGCCCCGGTGCACCGTCACCGAGCAGGTCGCCAACGGCGTCAGCCTGCGCATGGCCGTGCTCTACCTGCTGCTCGGCGGCTCCTGACAGTGCTCGCTTCCGGGCGCCGCCTCGCTTTTGCGGCTCGTCACCCGCCACCACCCTCGGCGGAGGCCGCGCGAGGCTCCTGCGGGGGCCGGGAGCCAGAGAGACCGGGAACCCCCGGGACCTCAGGTGCGATGGACCCCATCCCGCGATCGCGTCCGCGTTCCCGCCAAGGCCGGACGGCGCCCGAACCGAGCAGCCGCGCCCCGCACCGGGTGGGTACGCCCCGGTGCCCGGCGCCCACGAACCCCTCCCCATTCGAGAACACGAGGAAGCCAACAACGCGATGCCCGACACCAACGGACCGCACCTGATCCGCGGCGCCAGCCCTCTCGGCGGCGACCCCGTCGACCTGCTCCTGGCCGACGGCCGGATCGCCGCGATCGGCCGGGACCTCGACGCCCCCGCCGACGCCGAGACCGTCGACGCCTCCGGCCTGGTAGTCCTGCCGGGACTGGTGGACCTGCACACCCACCTGCGCGAACCCGGCCGTGAGGACGCCGAGACCGTCGCCACCGGCTCCCGCTCCGCGGCCATGGGCGGCTACACCGCCGTCCACGCCATGGCCAACACCGACCCGGTCGCCGATACCGCCGGGGTCGTCGAACAGGTCTGGCGCCTGGGCCGCGAGGCCGGGTACTGCGACGTGCGCCCCGTCGGCGCCGTCACCGTCGGACTGGCCGGGAAGCAGCTCTCCGAGATCGGCGCCATGGCCGATTCGGCCGCAGAGGTCCGGGTCTTCTCCGACGACGGCATCTGCGTCTCCGACGCCCTGCTCATGCGCCGCGCCCTGGAGTACGTCAAGGCCTTCGACGGAGTCGTCGCCCAGCACGCCCAGGAACCCCGCCTGACGCAGGGCGCGCAGATGAACGAGGGCTGCGTCTCCGACCGCCTCGGCCTGCCGGGCTGGCCCGCGGTCGCCGAGGAGGCGATCATCGCCCGCGACTGCCTGCTCGCCCAGCACGTGGGCTCGCGCCTGCACGTGTGCCACGTCTCCACGAGGGGATCGGTCGACATCCTCCGCTGGGCCAAGGCCCGCGGCTGCGACGTCACCGCCGAGGTCACCCCCCACCACCTGCTCCTGACCGACGAGCTGGTGGAGAGCTACGATCCCGTCTACAAGGTCAATCCGCCCCTGCGCACCGCGGAGGACGTCCATGCGCTGCGCGAGGGCCTGGCCGACGGCACGATCGACGTCGTCGCCACCGACCACGCCCCCCACCCCGTGGAGGCCAAGGAGACCGAGTGGTCCACCGCCGCCATGGGGATGGTCGGCCTGGAGACCGCGTTGGCCGTCGTGCAGCGCACCATGGTCGACACCGGCCTACTCACCTGGGCCGACGTCGCCGACCGCATGTCCGCGGCCCCGGCCCGCATCGGCCGCGCCCATGACCACGGCCGCGGCCTCGCCGTGGGTGAGGACGCCAACGTGGTCCTGTACGACCCGGCGGCGCCCGTGGAGGCCGACGGGACGGCCATGGTCACCAAGAGCAGCAACACCCCGTTCCGGGGCATGACCCTGCCCGGCCGGGTGCGCGCCACGTTCCTGCGTGGTGCCCCGACCGTCCTGGAGGGGAAGATTCAGTGAGCACAACAGTGAACGCCCAGGCCAGCCCTGGCGAGGAGGAGGGGGCGAACGTGTCCGAGACAACCGGCGGACCGGCGATTCTGGTACTCGAGGACGGACGCGTGTTCCACGGCCGTTCCTTCGGCGCCACCGGTGAGACCTTCGGCGAGGCGGTCTTCAACACCGGCATGACCGGCTACCAGGAGACCCTCACCGACCCCTCCTACCACCGCCAGATCGTGGCGATGACCGCACCGCACATCGGCAACACCGGCGTCAACGACGACGACCCCGAGTCCGGCCGCATCTGGGTGGCCGGGTACGTCGTGCGCGAGCCCGCCCGCATCCCCTCCAACTGGCGCGCCCAGCGCACCCTGGACGAGGAACTGCGCCGCCAGGAGGTGGTCGGCATCGCCCTCACCGGTACCCGCGCCCTGACCCGCCACCTGCGCGACAGAGGTGCCATGCGCGCCGCCATCAGCACCACCGAGGCCGATCCGCGGGCGCTGCTGGCCCGTGTGCGCCAGCAGCCGTCCATGGCCGGTGCCGAGCTGGCCGCTGAGGTGAGCACCGGGGATTCCTACGAGATCCTGCCGCCCGAAGGGGTTCCGACCCGCTTCCACGTCGCCGCCGTCGACCTCGGCATCAAGGCCATGACCCCCCAGCGCCTGGCCGAGCGCGGTTGCAGGGTCACCGTGTTGCCCGCCACGGCCACCGCCGAGGACATCCTCGCGCTGGACCCGGACGGGGTGTTCTTCAGCAACGGCCCCGGCGACCCGGCCACCGCCGACGCCCCCGTCGCCGCTATGCGCGGGGTCCTGGACGCGGGCAGACCGCTCTTCGGCATCTGCTTCGGCAACCAGATCCTGGGGCGGGCCCTGGACCTGGGCACCTACAAGCTGCCCTTCGGGCACCGGGGCGTCAACCAGCCGGTGATCGACACCCGCTCCGGCCGGGTCGCCATCACCAGCCAGAACCACGGCTTCGCCGTCGACGCTCCCCTCGACGCTCCCTTCGACACCCTCTACGGCCAGGCCGAGGTCAGCCACATCGGCCTCAACGACCAGGTGGTCGAAGGCCTGCGGCTGCTGGACCGGCCCGCGTTCAGCGTCCAGTTCCACCCCGAGGCCGCCGCCGGCCCCCACGACGCCGCCGAGCTCTTCGACGCGTTCGTCGACCTGATGTCCGCCCAGCCCGCACCGGCTGCCAAGTAAGCAAGAGGGAACAGAGCATGCCGCGCCGTAGTGACCTTTCATCCGTCCTCGTGATCGGCTCCGGCCCGATCGTGATCGGGCAGGCGGCCGAGTTCGACTACTCGGGTACCCAGGCCTGCCGTGTCCTGCGGGCCGAGGGCCTCAGGGTCATCCTGGTCAACTCCAACCCGGCCACGATCATGACCGACCCGGAGATCGCCGACGCCACCTACGTCGAGCCGATCACCACCGAGATGATCGAGAAGATCATCGCCAAGGAGCGCCCCGACGCGCTCCTGCCCACTCTGGGCGGGCAGACCGCGCTCAACGCCGCCATCGACCTGCACGAGTCGGGCATCCTGGACAAGTACGGCGTCGAGCTCATCGGCGCCAACGTCGAGGCCATCCAGTCCGGTGAGGACCGCGAGAGCTTCAAGGGCATCGTGGAGAGCATCGGCGGCGAGTCCGCCCGCTCGCGTATCTGCCACACCCTGGACGAGTGCCTGGCCGCCGCCGAGGAGCTCGACTACCCCGTCGTCGTGCGCCCCTCCTTCACCATGGGCGGCGCGGGATCGGGCTTCGCGCACAACGAGACCGAGCTGCGGCGCATGGCCGGCCAGGGGCTGGCGCTCTCCCCGACCACCGAGGTGCTCCTGGAGGAGTCCATCCTCGGCTGGAAGGAGTACGAGCTGGAGCTGATGCGCGACACCAACGACAACGTCGTGGTCGTGTGCTCCATCGAGAACCTCGACCCCATGGGCGTGCACACCGGTGACTCCATCACCGTCGCCCCCGCCATGACCCTCACCGACCGCGAGTACCAGAAGCTGCGCGACGTCGGTATCGCGGTCATCCGCGAGGTCGGAGTGGACACCGGCGGCTGCAACATCCAGTTCGCCGTCCACCCCACCACCGGCCGGATCATCGTCATCGAGATGAACCCGCGCGTGTCCCGCTCCTCGGCGCTGGCCTCCAAGGCCACCGGCTTCCCGATCGCCAAGATCGCCGCGAAGCTCGCCGTCGGCTACACCCTGGACGAGATCCCCAACGACATCACCAGGAAGACCCCGGCCAGTTTCGAGCCCACGCTCGACTACGTGGTCGTCAAGGTGCCCCGCTTCGCCTTCGAGAAGTTCCCCGGCGCCGACCCCGCACTGACCACCACCATGAAGTCGGTCGGCGAGGCCATGGCCATCGGCCGGTCCTTCCCCGAGGCACTCCAGAAGGCCATGCGCTCCCTGGAGAAGTCGGGCGTCGGCCTGACCTGGGAGGGCGTGCCCGACGACAAGGACGCGCTGCTGAGCCGGGCCGCCGTCCCCACCGAGCGCCGCCTGCGCCAGGTCCAGCAGGCCCTGCGCGCCGGGGCCACCGTCGAGGAGCTCCACGAGGCCACCCGGATCGATCCCTGGTTCCTGGACCAGATGCTGCGCCTGGAGGAGATGGCCCGCGTCCTGGCCGACGCGCCCAAGCTCGGGGCCGACCTGCTGCGCGAGGCCAAGGGACTGGGCTTCTCCGACGACCAGATCGGCCAGATCACCGGTAAGAGCGAGGACGTGGTCCGCGAACTGCGCCACGCCCTGGACATCCGCCCCGTCTACCTGACCGTGGACACCTGCGCAGCCGAGTTCGAGGCCCAGACGCCCTACCTGTACTCCAGCTACGACGAGGAGACCGAGGTCCCCGAGGGCGACAGGCCCAAGATCATCATCCTGGGCTCGGGACCCAACCGCATCGGTCAGGGCGTGGAGTTCGACTACTCCTGCGTCCACGCCTCCTTCGCGCTCTCCGACGCCGGGTACGAGACCGTGATGGTCAACTGCAACCCCGAGACCGTCTCCACCGACTACGACACCAGCGACCGGCTCTACTTCGAGCCGCTCACCCTGGAGGACGTGCTGGAGGTCGTGCGCGCCGAGCAGGCCGCCGGACCGGTCGCCGGGGTCATCGTCCAACTGGGCGGCCAGACCCCGCTGGGGCTGGCCCGCCGCCTCAAGGAGGCCGGGGCGCCCATCATCGGCACCAGCCCCGAGGCCATCGACCTGGCCGAGGACCGCGGTGAGTTCGGCAAGGTCCTGGCCGATGCCGGCCTGCCCGCGCCCAAGTACGGCACCGCCCACTCCTTCGCCGAGGCCAAGGTCGCCGCCGACGAGATCGGCTACCCCGTCATGGTCCGCCCCTCCTACGTGCTGGGCGGCCGGGGCATGGAGATCGTCTACAGCGAGGCGATGCTCGCCGACTACATCGAGCGCAACGCCGAGGTCAGCCCCGAGCACCCGGTGCTGATCGACCGCTTCCTCGACGACGCCATCGAGATCGACGTCGACGCGCTCTACGACGGCCGCGACCTGTACCTGGGCGGCGTCATGGAGCACATCGAGGAGGCCGGGATCCACTCCGGCGACTCGGCGTGCACCCTGCCCTCCATCACGCTGGGGCGCGAGGACATCGAGCGCATCCGCTACTCCACCGAGGCCATCGCCAAGGGCACCGGGGTGCGCGGTCTGCTCAACGTCCAGTACGCGCTCGCCTCCGGCGTGCTCAACGTGCTGGAGGCCAACCCGCGCGCCTCGCGCACCGTGCCGTTCGTGTCCAAGGCCACCGCGGTGCCGCTGGCCAAGGCCGCCGCCCGCGTCATGGCCGGGAGCACCGTCGCCGAACTACGCGAGGAGGGCTTGCTGCCCGCCAGCGGTGACGGCGGCGACCTGCCCGTCGACGCCCCGGTGTCGGTCAAGGAGGCCGTGCTGCCCTTCAACCGGTTCATCGACAAGGAGGGCGAGGGCGTCGACACCATCCTCGGCCCCGAGATGCGCTCCACGGGCGAGGTCATGGGCCTGGACACCGAGTTCGGCTCCGCCTACGCCAAGTCGCAGCTGGCCGTCAACGGCTCCCTGCCCGCACGGGGCCGGGTGTTCGTCTCCGTGGCCAACCGTGACAAGCGCTCGATGATCTTCCCGGTCAAGCGCCTGGCCGACCTCGGCTTCGAGATCCTGGCCACCGAGGGCACCGCCGTGGTGCTGCGCCGCAACGGCGTGCACTCCACGGTGGTGCGCAAACACAGCGAGGGCAGCGGTCCCGCCGGGGAACCGACCATCGTGCAGCTCATCCACTCCGGGGGCGTCGACCTCATCGTCAACACGCCGTTCGGCAGCGCCGGCCAGGCCGGTCCGCGCCTGGACGGGTACGAGATCCGCACCGCGGCCGTGGTGCGTGGCGTGCCCAGCGTGACCACCGTGCAGGGCCTGGCCGCCGCGGTGCAGGCGATCGAGGCACGGGTGCGCGGCGCCGTCGGCGTGCGCTCCCTCCAGGAGCACGCGCAGACCCTCACCGCCAGCCGCGCCTGAGCTGTGCCTGCTTTCGGGCTCCGCTTCGCCCGCCACCCCTGACGGGCGCCCGCGGCGAGGTCCCCTCGTCGTTCGGGCTACCCGGTGGCCGGGCCGTTCGGGCCCGAGGCCGTGGGCGGGGGCGCTGTGGAAGGTGTGTCCACGGCGCCCCCGCCGATACGGTTGTCGCACAGGGCAACTCAGGAATCCAGAGGGGGGAGGACGGCGTCCCGCCGACGTCCCGGTCCGCGGTACCGGGGCAGGGACGCCATGACCTGATGAGCGACAACGGACCGGTGCAGGCCAGGTGCCCCGTGCTGAACGTGCGCAGGGTGGACGCCTACTACGCCATCACCGTGGTCGCCCCGGGCATCGCCGAGCGCTTTCGCTCCGGGCAGTTCGTGTCGGTGGCGGTCGGCGGCGACCACTCCAGCACCCTGCTGCGCCGTCCCTTCGCCATCCACGACGTCAAGCCCGACTACGGCGGCACCGTCGAGTTCCTGTTCTCGGTGCGCGGTACCGGTACCGCCTGGTTGTCGGAGCGAAGATCACGCGACCTGGTGGACGTGGTCGGCCCGCTGGGCCGCCCCTTCCCGCTGCCGCGCGAACCGGTCAACTGCGTGCTCGTGGGCGGCGGTTCGGGCAGCGCTCCGCTGTTTCCGCTCGCCCAGTCGCTGCGCAGGCGCGGCTGCCGGGTGGACTTCGTGCTGGGAGCCGCATCCGCCGACCGGGTGTTCAGCGCCATCACCGCCCGCCGCATCGCCGAGACGGCCGCCTTCACCACCGAGGACGGCTCCTTCGGCACACGCGGACGGGTCACCGACGTCCTGGGCCGGGTGATCGAGGAATGCCGCTCCGACGCCGTCTACACCTGCGGACCCATGCCCATGCTGCACGCGGTCACCGACGTGGCGGGCGGCCACGGCATCCCCGTCCAGGTGGCGGTGGAGGAGACCATGGCCTGCGGTACCGGGATCTGCATGACCTGTGTCATCCCGGTGGTGGGGGAGGACGGCATCACCCGCATGGTCCGCTCGTGCGTGGACGGCCCGGTCTTCCGAGGCGAGCAGGTGCGCTTCGACGACGTGGGGACGATCCCCTTCGACGCCCTGGGCGCGCCAGGCTGGAAGGGCTCCAGCGCGGCCCGCGCCGCCGAGTCGGCACGCGACATCGCCTGAGGCGCCGACCCCGACAAGGATTCGAACGCGCGGCCGAGGAACGGGACGGCGTGCGGGCCCCGGCCCCGGGGATCCCGCTCCGCCCCGGACACCGCGGCCCCCGCACCCGGGCCGGCCCTCCCGGCCACGGCCGGACAGACCCGCCCGTACCTGTGGACGACCCGGACCGAAGCGCCTCCGGGCCGCCGACCAGCACCCGAGAGCAGAAGGAAACGTGAACGCAGACCTCAGGACCCGGCTGGGCGGCTGGGAGCTGCCCAACCCGGTGGTCACCGCGGCCGGATGCGCCGGATCGGGCCGCGAACTGGCTCAGTTCCTCGACATCGCATCGATCGGCGCCGTCACCACCAAGTCGGTGATGTTGGAGCCCCACGCCGGACGGCCCGCCCCCCGCATGGCGGAGACGCCCAGCGGGATGCTCAGCACGACCGGCATGCAGGGCCCGGGGGTGGACGTGTTCCTCCAGCGGGACCTGCCCTGGCTGCTCTCCCGGGGCGGACGAGCCGTCGTGTCCGTCGCCGGCGCGGGCGTGGGCGAGTTCGGTGAGCTGGCCAGGCGTGTCTCGGCCGCGGACGGGGTCAGCGCGATCGAGGTCAACCTCTCCTGCCCCGACCCCTCCGACCCCGCCGGGCGCCGTTTCGCGGACGACCCCACCCGGGCCGCGGCGGTGGTGGGGACGGTTCGTTCCCACACCCGCTCCGGGCTGCCGGTGCTGGCCAAGCTGGCGGCCGACGTCCCCGATGTGGTGGAACTGGCGAACGCGTGCGTGGAGGCACGCGCGGACGGGCTTTCCATGGTCAACACGATGCGCGGCATGGCCGTGGACGTCCGCACCTTGCGCCCGGCGGTGGCCGGGGGGATGGGCGGGCTGTCCGGTCCGGCCATCCGCCCGCTCGCGGTGGGGTGCGTCTACCGCGTGCACGAGGCGCTGCCGGACGTGCCCATCGTCGGGATGGGAGGGATCCGCACGGGCACCGACGCGCTGGGGTTCATGGCGGCCGGGGCCAGCGCGGTGGCGGTCGGCACGACCAACTTCTCCGACCCCTCGGCGTGCGCGCGCGTGCTCCGGGAACTCAGCGAGCTGCTGGACGCGCGGGGCGTCGCCAGGGCCACCGACGTCGTGGGCGCCGCCCACCGAACGGGAGCAGGGGTATGACACAGCGGGCACACGGCACGTGGGGGCGCTGACCGGCCTGAATGGCCTTGAAATGGCTCTGTGCGACCAAACGCGTGCATTTGGTCCCCATTCATTGCCCAGGTGGTGAGATCCGTCTGGGGCCATCTGAGCCGCCGTTACGGGGAAGTGACACGGGTGGGGCGCATGAAGCGCCTCATCCGGGGAACCGCACACCTTGATGGTGTGCACATGACAGTGAACGTGCATCGTCCGGTGCTTCGGTAAGCACGTCCGTAAGTACATCCGTGCGTTGCATGCGCCGACCCGGTCGGCCGCACACGATTGGAGATACCGACATGACCGCGCCTTCCGCGCCCATCGCCGTCGCACTCGACGCCAAGGATCTTGAGACCGCGGCCACCTGGGCCTCGGCGGTCGCGCCGCACGTGAGCACGGTCAAGGTGGGCTTGGAGCTGTACCTGCGCTACGGGCCCGACGTGGTCAGCGCGGTGCGCGGTGCCAGCAGGCTGGGGGTCTTCCTCGATCTGAAGCTGCACGACATCCCGGCCACGGTCGCCGGTGCCGCGCGCAGCGTCGCAGGCCTGAAGCCCTCGATCCTCACGGTGCACGCCGGCGGAGGGGCGGACATGGTCCGTGCGGCGGCCGAGGCCGCCCCGGAGACCGAGATCGCCGCCGTGACGGTGCTCACCTCGATGGGCGAGGCGGACCTGGAGCAGGTGGGGCTGCTCGGTCCGGCCCGCGACGCGGTGCGGCGCCTGGCGGTGCTGGCGGTGGGGGCCGGGGCCCGTGCCCTGGTGTGCTCACCGCGGGAGGTGGCTCTTGTGCGAGCCGAGGTGGGCCCGGACATCACCCTCATCACGCCGGGCGTGCGCCCGGCTGGGGCGGACAAGGGTGACCAGTCGCGGGTGTCGACCCCGGAGGAGGCCATCGAGGCGGGGGCGGACCTGCTGGTCATCGGCCGCCCCATCACCAGGGCGCCGGACCCCGGATCGGCGGCGGCCTCCCTCGCGGCGGCCGTGCGCCGGGCCGGGGTTCGCGTCTAGGCAAGCGAAGGAGGACGGGGCTTCGGGAGCACTCTTCGACGGTGCGGGGAAGCGTGGGGCGAAGGGATCGACGGATCCGAGTGACGAACTGTCGCAACGGGTCGGATAAACCTGATTATGTATCGCAGATGGTCGCTAATTAGGCATGTCCGAAACTCGGAACTCACTGCCTAGAGTGACCCGGGTCACCCCTGTGTGACCTGCACAGGTGACACGCTTGGTGCTTCGCTCAACCGGGACTAAGGTCCTGATTTTCGTCTCTGTTAGCAATTGATTGGTTACTCTAAGTAGTTAGTTCGACGAAAAAGCCTCTGAAAGGGCACTTTACGTTGCCTAACAGGGGTCAGACCTACTAACTTGCGCAGGCGTCCGCCCTCTACAAACGAGTAGAAATCCGAGGTGACCCGGCGTGGCCCTTCCTCCCCTGACACCCGAACAGCGCACCGCGGCTCTGGAGAAGGCCGCCAAGGCCAGAAAAGAGCGTGCGGAGGTCAAGAACAAACTGAAGAACGGCGGTATCTCGCTGTCCGAGGTCCTCTCTGACGGACTCAAGGACGACGTCATCGGAAAGATGAAGGTTTCGGCACTGCTCGAATCCCTTCCCGGCGTCGGTAAGGTCCGGGCCAAGCAGATCATGGAGCGGCTCAACATCGCCGAGTCGCGCCGTGTCCGCGGTCTGGGAACCAACCAGCGCTCCGCCCTCGAGGCCGAGTTCGGCGACCTCACCAAGTAGCACCACGCAGTACCGCGGTACCAGGTGGCACCAACAGCACCTGGACGCCGCCGGCCCGCCGCGTCCCCCACAGTCGCGGCGGAGACCGCGCCGCATCGGCGGCCGACCTCCGGTGAGCTTCTACCGGGCCGCGGCCGGTGGACGGGTGGCCCCAGGTCACGGCCGTCCGCCGCGCCGCGGCCCGGTGGTATAAAGGGAACTTCCCGCGACCGTACGCGGACACCCGCACACCAGCCGCCCGCACGGCGACGGCGCCCGGACCGAACCAGGTCCCCGGTGCGCGACGCGAGGGCCTCGGCCCCGCCGCCCCGTGGCGGACAGGCCCGAAGGGAAGCCTGGAACACACATGCCCGATCCCGGATCCCATTCCCACCCGGCCCGGAAACGGCTGACCGTCCTCTCCGGACCGTCTGGTGTGGGAAAGAGCACGGTGGTCGCCCACCTGCGACGTGAGAACCCCGAAGTGTGGCTCTCGGTCTCGGTCACCACCCGCAAGCCCCGCCCGGGCGAGCAGGACGGCGTCCAGTACTACTTCGTCACCGACGAGGAGTTCGACCGCCTCGTCACCGACGGCCAGCTCCTGGAATGGGCCCAGTTCGCGGGCAACCGCTACGGCACCCCGCGCCGCCCCGTCGAGGAGCGCCTCCAGGCCGGACTCCCCGTCCTGTTGGAGATCGAGCTCCAGGGCGCCCGTCAGGTCCGCGAGTCGATGCCCGACGCCCTGCACGTCTTCCTCGCCCCGCCCTCCTGGGAGGAGCTGGTGCGCCGCCTCACCGGGCGCGGCACCGAGTCCGACGAGGTCGTCCAGCGGCGCCTGGAGGTGGCCAGGGTCGAGCTGGCCGCCGAGAAGGAGTTCGACACCACGCTCGTCAACACGTCCGTGCAGGAAGTGTGCGAGGAGCTGCTAGCGTTGATCACCGCGCCCAAGGTGTGATAGCGGCCGGGCCCCGCGGCCCGCGCCACCCGCGCCCGCGCCGGGAACCGTCCCGGCGGCGTCCGTAGACCCGACCACCGCGCCGCGGCTCCTCCGTCGAGCCGCGGACCATCTCTGGGGGTAATTCGAAGTGGCTGGTACCGAGCCCGTCGCCGAAGGCATCACCAACCCGCCGATCGACGATCTGCTGGAGCTGGTGGACAGCAAGTACAGCCTGGTCACCATGGCCTCCAAGCGGGCCCGTCAGATCAACGCCTACTACGCCCAGCTCGGCGAAGGCCTGCTGGAGTACGTCGGCCCGCTGGTGGAGACCCAGGTCCAGGAGAAGTCCCTGTCCATCGCTCTGCGCGAGGTCAAGTCGGGCCTGCTCACCGCTGAGCCCTACGAAGGTTCCTGAGGGGCCCGTCACGCACACGGGGCAGAGGGAACCGAGGTTCTCCGCCGTCACCGGCGCCCGTCATCCGTCGTCGGCCCGGTTCCGCACGCGGAACCGGGCCGACGCTCGTGTGCGTGAGGAGGCCCGGCCGGTAGGACTCCCGCCCCTTCGACCCGCCCCCTCGTCGGGGAGCGGGCTTCGGATCACGCTGCTCGGCGCACGGCCGAGTCCTCCACGACCGACATCAGCCGGGCTGGGCCCAGCCCGGAGGAAAGCTCTGACAAGAGCGGAGAAGGACATGCGCGCCTGGTTCCCGCCCCACCACCTCCACCAACGCGTGAACCCACCGCCGGACACCGATCCGCGCCTCGCCGTTCGACAAGGCCCCTTCCGGCCCACAGCCGGAGCGTTCTCCGGGAGACCCGGTGAGTGACACGCGAACCGTTCCCCGGGTGGTCCTCGGCGTCGGCGGGGGCATCGCCGCCTACAAGGCCTGCGAGCTGCTGCGCCGACTCACCGAGACCGGCCACCGGGTCCGGGTCGTGCCCACCGCCGAGGCCCTGCGCTTCGTCGGTGAGCCCACCTGGGCCGCCCTGTCCGGCCAGCCCGTCGCCACCGGTGTGTGGGACCGGGTGCATGAGGTCCCGCACGTGCGCATCGGCCAGGAAGCCGACCTGGTGTTTGTGGCTCCGGCCACCGCCAACATCCTGGCCAGGGCGGCGGCGGGCCTGGCCGAGGACCTGCTCACCAACACCCTGCTCACCGCGCGCTGCCCGGTGGTGTTCGCACCCGCGATGCACACCGAGATGTGGGAGCACCCCGCCACCCAAGCCAACGTGGCCACCCTGCGCGCGCGCGGATCCACGGTCCTCGACCCGGCCGTGGGCCGCCTGACCGGCGCGGACACCGGGCGCGGCCGCCTGCCCGAGCCCTCGGAGCTGTTCGAGGCCGCCCGCCTGGCGCTACGCCGCGGCACCACCGCCCCCGACCTGACCGGCCGGCGCGTGGTCGTCTCCGCGGGCGGCACCCGCGAGGCCATCGACCCGGTCCGCTTCCTCGGCAACCACTCCTCCGGCAAGCAGGGGTACGCCCTGGCGCGTACCGCCGCCGCACGCGGCGCCGACGTGACCCTGGTCGCCGCGAACGTCTCCCTGCCCGACCCGGCCGGCGTGCGCGTCGTACGCGTGGGCTCGGCCGTGGAACTGGCCGAGGCCATGGACGCCGACCGCGTCGGCGCCGACGCGGTCGTGATGAGCGCCGCCGTCGCCGACTTCCGTCCGGTCGCCAGCGCCGCCTCCAAGATCAAGAAGTCGGGTACGGCGCCCGCGCCCATCGAGCTCGCGGAGAACCCCGACATCCTCGCCGGGCTGGTCGCCTCCCGCGACACCGAGCAGCTGGAACAGATCATCGTGGGGTTCGCCGCCGAGACCGACGACGTGATCGCCAACGGCCGCGCCAAACTGGCGCGCAAGGGCTGCGACCTGCTCGTGGTCAACCAGGTCGGTGAGGGGCGCGCGTTCGGTACCGAGGACAATCAGGCCCTCATCCTCGATGCGGAGGGCGCCTCGGTGGACGTGCCCACCGGGCCCAAGGAGGACCTCGCCGACAGGGTCTGGGACCTGGTCCGCCAGCGCCTGGGCTGACCCCGCGCCGACGTGGGCCCGCCACATGGGAACCACGACCGCATCCGGGCCACGCGTGTCCGAGGACTGGATTCCTACCGCCGAGTACGCCACACTTCGAACGGGCGCCCGCGTCCCCCGCGGCGCCCAGCGGGGTGGCCGAGGGGTGCCCGTTCCCACCACTCCCGTTACAGTGGACCAATAACCAACCCCGTCGGTCGGTATTGGGCCCCGGCGCGCAGCCGGGAACCGCCGCCGACGCATGTCAGCCAGCAGCCGCTGCAAGGAGTCACGCAACGTGTCCCGCCGCCTTTTCACCTCCGAGTCGGTCACCGAAGGCCATCCCGACAAGATGGCCGACCAGATCAGTGACGCGATCCTCGACGCGATGCTCACCCAGGACCCGTGTAGCCGGGTCGCGGTCGAGACGCTGATCACCACTGGTCAGGTCCACATCGCGGGTGAGGTCACCACTCAGACCTACGTCGACATCCCCGCCATCGTGCGCGAGAAGATCCTCGAGATCGGCTACGACTCCTCCGCGAAGGGGTTCGACGGTGACTCCTGCGGGGTCAACGTCTCCATCGACGCCCAGTCCCCGGACATCGCCCAGGGCGTCGACACCGCCTACGAGGCACGCGTTGGGAACGAGGACGACGCCCTCAACCAGCAGGGCGCCGGCGACCAGGGCCTGATGTTCGGCTACGCCAACCGTGAGACCCCCGAGCTGATGCCCCTGCCGATCAAGCTGGCGCACGCTCTCTCCGAGCGCCTGGCCGGGGTCCGCCGCAACGGCACGGTGCCCTACCTGCGCCCGGACGGCAAGACGCAGGTCACCGTCGAGTACGAGGGCCAGACCCCGATTCGCCTGGACACCGTCGTGGTCTCCAGCCAGCACTCCGCGGACATCCACCTCGACGAGATGCTCGCTCCCGACATCCGCGAGCACGTCATCGAGCCGGTCGTGTCCGCCTACGGCCTGGAGGCCGACGACTACCGCCTCCTGGTCAACCCGACCGGCCGCTTCGAGATCGGCGGTCCCATGGGCGACGCCGGCCTGACCGGCCGCAAGATCATCGTGGACACCTACGGCGGCTACGCCCGCCACGGCGGCGGAGCCTTCTCCGGCAAGGACCCGTCGAAGGTGGACCGCTCGGCCGCCTACGCCACCCGTTGGGTCGCCAAGAACATCGTCGCCGCCGAGCTCGCCGAGCGTGCCGAGGTCCAGGTCGCCTACGCCATCGGCAAGGCCCACCCGGTCGGTGTGTTCATCGAGACCTTCGGCACCGAGAGGGTCGCCCCGGAGCTGATCGAGAAGGCGGTCAAGGAGGTCTTCGACCTGCGTCCGGCCGCCATCGTGCGCGATCTGGACCTGTTGCGTCCGATGTACTCCAAGACGGCCGCCTACGGCCACTTCGGCCGTGAGCTGCCCGAGTTCACCTGGGAGAGCACCGAGCGCGCCGCCGCGCTGCGGTCCTTCGTGGGAGCCTGAACCAGCGCTCCACCCGCGCCCGCCTCCGACGCGGGCACCGGGGGCGGACGGCCCGAGCGGCCGTCCGCCCCCGACGCGTGTTCCGGGTCTCTCCGCATGGCGTACGAACAAAATGAATACTGCGTGTTATTCCGTATATACGCATTGTTATTACTGTGCTCGTACGTGGAGGGGATCATGGCCGCAGCAACCGTGGTGTCAGCGCTGGGACTGGCGACCCTGATCGCCCTGCCCGGCACCCATCTCGCATCCGGCCAGCCGGGAAAGGCGGCGGGGGAGGCCGTGCCCGGCACGGACAGCCTGCACGTGGACCTGGAGGCCCATACCGACGAGGAGCGGCTGGGCCCGGGTGACCAGATCCAGTACACGATCCGGGTGCGCAACTCCGGAACCGAACCCCTACCCGAGGCCCAGGCCGTACAGTTCCTGCCGCCGACGATGCGCCACGTCCCCGCCTCGCCCGGTGCCGAGGCGGGGGAGGGGCGGGTGACGTGGCCGCTGTCCCTGGAACCGGGGGAGCAGAGGAGTATGCGGGTCACCGGCGAGATCACCGGGGTCCGCGACGGGGACGCGCACCCGGTCACCACGGTGTGCGCGCGCCCCGAACCCGGAGCGGTCCTGGTCTCCTGCGACGCCGCCGTGCACCGGGTCCACGAGGCGCTGCCGCTGGTGTGGGTGGTCACGGCTCTGGCGTTCTCCGCCTCCGTGGCACTGTGTCTCGGCGGCATGGTGCGTCACCGGAACGCGCAGAGCCAGGAGCCCGGCAGCGGTGGGGCGCGGACCGAACGGAAGGTCAGCCACGTGCTCGCGGCGGAACCCAGGGTCGGACCCGAGCCCGAGCCCGAGCCCGAGCCCGAGCTTCGGCCCATGCCCCGACCGGTGCCCGGACTGCGTGTGGAGGCGCCCCCGGAGAGGGCCGTCGAACTCGACGCCCAGCCCTAGACAGCACTCCACCGCCCCCAACGGCGCCCGAGAGGCGGTGTTCACGCGGCAGGCCCCGCAGAGGTGGTAGCGCACACGACGGGCCGCGTCCCCGGGGGAGCCCGGATTCGGGGACGCGGCCCGTCAGCGGCTCAGCTCAGCTCGTTGAGCGCCTTCTCCGCCTCGGCCAGCCACGAGCGGCGGGCCTCCAGCGCGTCCTCGTGCTCCTTGGCGCGACGGGTGTCACCGCTCGCCCGGGCCTTGTCCAGCTTGGCCTCCAGGCCGCTGATGGCCGACGCCAGCTGGGAGACCGTGTCCTCGGCGCGGGCCCGCGCCTCGGGGCTGGTGCGCTCCCACTCGGCCTCCTCGGCCCGGCGTACGCCGTCCTCGATCTGCCGGAAGGCGCCCTCCAGTTGGTCGCGCACATCACGCGGCAGCTCGCCGGCCTCCTCCCATGCCTCCTGGAAGCCGCGCAGTCGGGCACGCGCCCGGCGGGGGTCGGAGATGGCGGGGATCTCCGCCTTGGCCTCGGCCAGGATGCGCTCCTTGGCCTCGGCGTTGACCCGCAACTCGGCGTCGCGCTCGGCGAAGGTGGCGTTGCGCGCGTCGAAGAAGGTGTCCTGGGCGGTCTTGAAACGCGCCCACAGCTTGTCCTCACTGGCTCTGTCCGCGCGGCCGCTTCTCTTCCACCGCTGCATCAGGTCGCGGTAGGCGCGGGCTGTGGGCCCCCAGTCGGTGGAGTTCGCCAGCGCCTCGGCCTCCACCACGATGCGCTCCTTCTCCACGCGCACCACCTCGCGTTCCTGGTCCAGGTTGGCGAAGTAGGCCTTGCGCCGCTTGGAGAAGGAGTTGCGCGCCGCCGACATGCGCTTCCACAGCGCCTGCTCGGTGGGGCGGTCGGCCCGCGGAGCCTTCTTCCACTCCTCGATGAGCTGTAGCATCCGCTCGCCGCCGGACTTCCAGTGCGTCGTCTCCACCGCGACCCGCTCGGCCTCGGCGACGATGCGCTCCTTGATCTCCCGGGCCTGGCCGCGAGCCTGCTCCTGGGCCTGCTTCTGCTCGACCTTGCGCTCCTCGGCGCGGTCAGCCAGAGAGTCCAGGCGCTTCATCAGCGCGTCCAGGTCACCGACCGCGCTCGCATCCCGTACGGAGCCGCGCAGCTTGTCGATGCTCGCCATCGCGGCGGAGGCGGACAGGTCGGTGCTGCGGAGCCGCTTTTCCAGCAGCTCCACCTCGGTGACCAGGGCGTCGTATTTGCGGTGGAAGAATGCCAGGGCTTCCTCCGGCGCCCCCGCCTGCCACGATCCGACGACCCGTTCGCCTTCGCTCGTGCGCACGTAGACCGTGCCGTCGTCGTCTACGCGGCCCCAAGGGTCCGTGGTCACCGTGTCCTCCTGCTGTCATGAGCCCGGCCGTGGGACGGGTTCGGGTCGTCGCGTCGTGTCCTCGCCGGTTCGTGATGGGAACCACCGTGCTCAGCACGATATCCATACGATTCGACGGTGGGCGCCGCGCCGTGGTTCACGTCTACGCAGATCATGGGTGTCCGCGCGTCCTCGGGCGTCAGGCCGGGAGCCCTCCCGCCCAGCAGAGGCGCAGGCAGAGGCCTCGGCGTATACCAAGGACGGTGACCAATATGGCATTACCACGCGGTTTGGCAAAGAGGCCAGCCGCTGGCGGTGATCGAATGGTGATCAAACACGTTCCGCACTTCGGCGATCGGGTCGCTGCTCCCTCCGCGTCTCGGTAGGCTCTGAAGACGGGTGGTCCGCGTGTCCGGCCTGCGGACCCACCGCCCACGACCGCGCACCCGACCGAGGACAGGACGACACCCGCCGTGCTCATCGCCGCACTTCCCACCGGGCCCCTCGCCGCGAACTGCTACGTGCTCGCACCGGCCCCCGACGGCGAGTGCGTCATCGTCGACCCGGGCCAGGAGGCCACCGAGCAGGTCGACAAGGCCCTGTCCGAGCACAGGCTGACCCCCGTCGCGGTGCTGCTCACCCACGGCCACTTCGACCACGTGTGGTCGGCCGCCGAGATCGGTGGGCAGCACGGTGTTCCCGTCCATCTGCACGCCGCCGACCGCGGCCTGCTCACCGAGCCCGCCTCCGGGGTCGACCCCGGCTTCGCGGCGCAGCTGTCCGCGCTCCTGGGCCCGGGCCCGCACACCGAACCCGAGGACCTCGTGGAGGTCTCCGGAGGCGACACCCTCACCCTGGCCGGACTGGACTTCGGGGTCGAGCACACCCCCGGTCACACCCCCGGCTCGGTCGTCTACACGGTGACCACCGGGGACGGCGTCCCCGTGATGTTCGCAGGGGACCTGGTCTTCGCCGGATCCATCGGCCGCACCGACTTCCCCGGCGGCGACCACACCGCCATGCTGGCCAGCCTCGCCAGCGCGGTGCTGGGCCGCCCCGACGACACCCAGGTCCTGCCCGGCCACGGTCCCGCCACCACGGTCGGGCGCGAGCGCGCCACCAATCCCTACCTGCGCGATATCACCAGCTGAACCGTTGGCCACGGCCGTCGCGGCGAACCAGCTTGCCCGGCAGACGGGCTCACGGCGCCGGGGCCCGCCAGCCGGTCCCGGCCCGGAGACGGGAGGCGGTGCTGGTGGTGGACGGTAGGATTCCAGGTGTTCAAGGGGCACTCTTTCAGCCGGTCCCAGTCAGGGCTCTCCGGCGCCTTCCCTCAGCCGTGTAGTTAGTGGACTTGGTAACTCATGCATCGTTACAGGACTCATACGTGTGGTCAGCTCCGCAAGGAGCACGTCGGACAGCAGGCGCGTCTCTCCGGCTGGGTGCACAACCGCCGGGATCTGGGCGGCCTGCTCTTCGTCGACCTGCGCGACCACTACGGCGTCACGCAGTTGACGGCACGCCCCGAGTCCCCGGTGTTCGAGCAGCTCAGCCGTGTCCCCAAGGAGACGGTCATCCAGGTCACGGGCGAGGTGTCGGCTCGCAGCGCTGAGAACGTCAACCCGAACCTGCCCACAGGCGAGGTCGAGGTCGACGCCACCGAGTTGGAGGTCCTCGGGACCACCGAGGAGCTCCCCCTCACGGTCTTCCCCGAGGACAACACCTCCGAGGAGCGCCGCCTCACCTACCGCTTCCTGGACCTGCGCCGCGAGCGGATGCACCGCAACGTCATGCTGCGTTCGCAGGTGGTGGCGTCCATCCGTCAGAAGATGACGGGCCTGGGCTTCAACGAGTTCCAGACGCCCATCCTCACCAGCTCCAGCCCCGAGGGCGCCCGTGACTTCCTGGTGCCCTCCCGGCTCCACCCCGGGCAGTTCTTCGCCCTGCCTCAGGCGCCGCAGCAGTTCAAGCAGCTTCTGATGATCGCCGGGTTCGACCGCTACTTCCAGATCGCGCCCTGCTTCCGAGACGAGGACAGCCGAGCCGACCGCTCGCCCGGCGAGTTCTACCAGCTCGACGTCGAGATGAGCTTCGTGGAGCAGGAGGACGTCTTCGAGGTCATCGAGAAGGTCATGACCGACGTCTTCCGGGAGTTCTCCGAGGGCTGGGAGATCACCTCCCCGTATCCGCGGATCGCCTACCGCGACGCCCTGGAGTGGTACGGGACCGACAAGCCCGACCTGCGCGTACCGATGAAGATGCTCGACGTCACCGCGCTGTTCGACAAGACCGACTTCCGCGCCTTCGCGGGTAAGAAGGTCCGTGCCCTGGCCGTTCCCGAGGTGCAGGACCAGCCGCGCAAGTTCTTCGACGGTATCGGCGACTTCGCCGTCGAGAACGGCGCCAAGGGCCTCGCCTGGCTGAAGGTCGGGGAGAACAACGAACTGACCGGGCCCATCGCCAAGTTCGTCACCGAGGTCAGCGACGAACTGCTCACCACCCTCGGTGCCGGTCCCGGCCACGGTCTGTTCTTCTGCGCGAGCGAGGACGACGCGGAGATCAACCGCATCATGGCGCCGGTGCGCGTCGAGGCCGGCAAGCGGGCCGGGCACTTCGAGGAGAAGGCGTACCGCTTCTGCTGGATCGTGGACTTCCCGATGTTCGAGCGCTCGGACGAGGGCACGATCGAGTTCAGCCACAACCCGTTCTCCATGCCTCAGGGCGGCCTGGAGGCGCTCCGGGAACAGGACCCCCTGGACATCCTCGCCTGGCAGTACGACATCGTCTGCAACGGTGTGGAGCTCTCCTCGGGCGCCATCCGTAACCACTCGCCCGAAATCATGTACGAGGCCTTCGAGATCGCCGGATACGACAAGGAGGCCGTGGAGGCCGAATTCGGCGGCATGCTCAAGGCCCTGAAGTTCGGTGCCCCGCCACACGGCGGCATCGCTCCCGGTATCGACCGGATCGTCATGCTTCTCGCGGACGAGCCCAACATCCGCGAGACCATCGCCTTCCCGTTGAACCAGAACGCGCAGGACCTGGTTATGGGCGCGCCCTCCACCGTCTCGGACAAGCAGCTGCGTGATGTCCACATTCGTACGGTCCTGCCCCCGGAGGACCAGAAGAAGAAGTAGGTCACGGATTCTGACGCCCTCGGGCAGGGCCGGAGCCGAGGAGCGGTCGAAGTAGGGCGCTGAGGAGCCTGGGGGCGGTGCGCGGAGTCGCGTGCCGCCCCTTCGTGTGCCGGAGGGGCGGTCAGCGCTTCCTGCCCCCGCACCAGCAGGTGCCGTCGCTGTCGTCGTTGTCCGTGCCGCACAGAGGGCACTTCCAGCCCCAGGCGGTGCCGCTGATTCCGAACTTTGTCACGGCACGCGTAAGTACCAGGTACATGGGCATGTCCTCTGGGATCGAAGGATTTCGCACTGCATGGTGCGTGCCCGGATTTATCTCGCTTTGAACCTGCCACATTCGGTCACACGGAGAAAACCGTCGACTATCGGGCGTTGACGGGTGCGAACGTGGCCGAACACGGCCGCGTCGCCCTGGTGCGGATGCGTTGAGAGCCGTCATCCCCTACCGTTGGGGGCGAATCACCCCTCTCGCACCGCGATGAGCATGTGCCTGGAGTGAACACAGCACATTCACGGGATTTCCCGTACGCGGTCGGAAGTGGTGGCGGAGTTCTTCTGCGCCATTGAGTCACACGAGCGTAACGATTCACACCCTGTGATCGGTCGGATGCGGCCGAGAGTGTGGAATTCGGCGCCAGCCCACCACACCGGAAAACCGTCACGCCCCGTGCCCGGCCGGGCCGTGCGGTAACCGGGTGGAACGGGCGCCGCCGTCCGCCCCGATCCGGTAACGCCCCAGCCTCGGACACCTAGAATGAGCCGGCCGGAACGTTTCAGGGGTGGCCGCGCCTGAGCGCGGGTGTGACGTCCGAGACGACATGAGGATGAGTCATACGTGAACGGAAAACGCGCTGTAGGTGATGGTTCCGAGAGCGCTCTCGCGGGAGCGTTCTCCCACGCCCCCGAGCCCATGGCGCTCGCCCGGACCGACGGCGCGATCCTGCACGCCAATCTGGCCTTCACCGAGCTCTTCGGCCTTGAGGAGGCCGACATCGCCGGCCGGGCGTGGTACGGCCTCCTCGACGGTGACGACGTCCAGCGCGGCGTCCGCGCCCACGACGACGCTCTCGCCGGGCACTGGGGCCGCCGTGCCCGCCTGCGCCTGAGCGTGGCCGAGAAGGCCGCCCACCTGGTGGAGGCCGAACTGCGCGTCCTGCCCCGGGACGACGAGGACGCCGACGGCGCGCGCGTGGTCGCACTGCTGCACGTGCTCTCCACCGAGGAGGCCGACCTGCGGGTCGTCGGCGAGCTGCGCACCGACAACTCCGACTCCGTCCTGTGGAGCCTGGACCTGGGCACCGGGCGCCTCCGCGAGCTCTTCGGACCCACGCCGCTCGGCGCCCTGCTGGCCGGGAACGACCGCGAGCTCGAACGCATCCTGGAGCGGGTCCACCCCGACGACATCGCCCGTGTCCGCGACGCCATGTCCGCCTCCTTCGCCGGACGCGACTACGAACAGCGCTTCCGCGTCTTCGACCGCCTCGGAGACGAGCGCTCCCTGCACGTACGCGCTCGCTACGTGCCCGGCGACCCTGACCGCCTGGTCGGCATCGTCGACGACGTCACCGAGCACGTCCAGCTCGTCCGCCGACTCGCCGACCGCCGCCGCACCGAGGCCGAGCACGGCCGCCTGGTCACCGAGCTGTCCTCCAAGCTCGTCTCGGCCACCACCGTCGACAAGGTCATGGACCTGCTCAGCGAGGAGTTCCTGCCGATCTTCGGCGGTGTGCAGGCCATCGCCCTCTACGTGGAGGGCGGGCTGCTACGCAGCTCTCCCAACGCCCGGGCCCAGGGCGGCAACCTCGACCGCATCGACGGCCGTCGCGCCGACGACACCGACTTCCCCATGGGCGCCGTCATCCAGGACCGCCAGCCGCGCTTCTTCGAGAGCCGCGCCGAAGTCATCAGCCGCTTCCCCGCCGCAGTCGAGCTCATGCGCCAGGTGCGCGGCCAGGCATGGGCCACGGTACCGATCTTCGGTGACGGCAAGGTCGCCCTCGGCGTCTGGCAGATGGTGTGGGACCGCCCCCACCACGCCAGCCGCGACGAGCGTGCCCTGATGCTCACCTTCGCCGGGCTCGCCGGACAGGCCCTGCAACGGATCAAGGCCCAGCAGGCCGAACTGGAGCTGGCCGACGCCGTGCAGCGCCGCATGCTGCCCCGCCAGGTGCCCTGCTTCTCCGACATGGACATCGCCACCAAGTACCTGCCCTCCCGGGCGGACTGGCGCATCTGCGGCGACTTCTACGACGTCATCGAGCTGCCCGAGAACAAGGTCGGCCTCCTGGTCGGCGACGTGCAGGGACACGGAGTGGAGGCGGCCGCCGCCATGGGCCAGATACGCGTGGCCTTTCGTGCCTACGCCTCCAACCAGTCCGACCCCGGTGTGGTCCTGGGCGAGACCAACCGCCTGCTCACCGAGACCGGTGAGATCGTCTTCGCCACCTGCGCCTACCTCGTCGTGGACCGCGAGAGCGGTGTCATGCAGGCCGCATGGGCCGGGCAGCCGCCGGCAGTGCTGGCCTCCAAGGGCAGCTACGAGATCTGGGAGCCCGAGACCGGCCCGCCGCTGGGCGTGCTCCCCGACACCGAGTACCCCGTCACCACGCGCATGCTCACGCCCGGCGTCTCCCTGCTGCTGTGCTCAGACGGGCTCGTGGAGAGCTCGGAGGTGCCCATGAACGACGGACTCGCCCAGGTCGGAGCGACTCTGGCCGAGCACTACGAGACCCCCGAGACCGCCGCACACGTCCTGGCCGAGATGGCTCCCGCCGGGCGCGGCGACGACATCGCCCTGCTGGTTACCCGCATGACCCCTTCCGCCGAGTTCGCGCGCGGCCGGACCGCGGTGGCGTCGGAGGCCTGACCGTTCCGGGGCTACCCTGGGGGCGTGCACGAAACGCTGTTCGACGACGCAGGAGCCGAGGCCGCCCGAGGGCAGGAGCCGCTTGCCGTGCGTATGCGCCCCCGGACCCTGGACGAGGTCATGGGCCAGCGCCACCTGTTGGGCCGGGGCAGCCCGCTGCGGCGCCTGGTCGAGGACGACGCGCCCATGTCCATCTTCCTGTGGGGCCCGCCCGGCACCGGGAAGACCACCCTGGCCATGGTGGTCAGCCGTGTCACCAGGCGCCGCTTCGTGGAGCTGTCGGCGGTCAACGCCGGGGTCAGGGACGTACGCGCCGTCGTCGACGACGCCCGGCGGCGCATGGGCATGCACGGCACCCGCACCCTGCTCTTCGTCGACGAGGTGCACCGCTTCAACAAGACCCAGCAGGACGCGCTGCTGCCCGCGGTGGAGAACCGCTGGGTCAGTTTCATCGGAGCCACCACCGAGAACCCCTTCTTCTCCGTGGTCAGCCCGCTGCTGTCCCGCTCGCTGCTGCTGTCCCTGGAGTCCCTGGAAGAGGACGACGTCCGCGCCCTCGTGGACCGGACCCTGACCGACGAGCGCGGGCTGGACGGCCGCTACACGCTCTCGAAGGACGGTGCCGACCATCTCGTGCGCCTGGCGGGCGGCGACGGCCGTCGCTCCCTGACCTACCTGGAGGCTGCCGCCCTCGTCGCCGGATCTCCCTCCGAGGAGCCGGTCACCATCACCGCCGAGCACGTCGAGCGCGCCGTTGACCGGCATGCCGTCCGCTACGACCGCTCCGGGGACCAGCACTACGACGTCGTCAGCGCTTTCATCAAGAGCATGCGCGGTTCTGACCCCGACGCCGCCCTGCACTACCTCGCCCGCATGATCGAGGCGGGGGAGGACCCCCGCTTCATCGCCCGCCGTATCGTCGTGCACGCCAGCGAGGACGTGGGCATGGCCGACCCCACCGCTTTGCAGACTGCCGTGGCCGCCGCCCAGACCGTCGACCTCATCGGCATGCCCGAGGCCCGTATCAACCTCGCCCAGGCCGTCATCCACATCAGCCTGGCCCCCAAGTCCAACGCCGTGATCACCGCCATCGACGCCGCCTCGGCGGATGTGCGGGCGGGCATGGCCGGACCCGTCCCCGCCCATCTGCGCGACGGCCACTACAAGGGCGCCGCCGATCTCGGCCACGGGAAGGGCTACCGCTACGCCCACGACTTCCCCGGCGGTGTCGCTCCCCAACAGCACGCCCCCGAGGGCCTCACCGACCGCGAGTACTACCGTCCCACCCAGCACGGTGCCGAGCGGCGTTTCGGCGAGGTCCTCCAGCGCATCAAGGGCGTCCTCCGGGGCGGTGGCCAGCGCGGCTGAGGGCCGGGGCGACGAGGGGGAGACGGGCCCGTAGGGCCGCTCCCCCTCGAAAGCACCCAGGAGGAGCCCCCTAGTCGGTGAACAGCTCGGTGACCTGCACGACCTCGCGGGGGTCCCCGTCCTCTCCGGAGTCCTCGGAGAAGGTCACCTCCACGATCACCACCGGCCCCCACGACAGGTAGTCGACGAAGTCGCTTCCGGTCAGCTCCCAGGTGCCGCGACCCTCCGCGTCGAGGAACACGTGGTCGGGCGCGGCGCAGAACTTCGCGCAGAGCACCTCGGCGTCGGGGGCTATGACCGCCTCGGCTGGCTCACCGGCCTCGTCCCACTGTTCGGCCCAAGCGGTGTGGCTGGGCACCCCCCGTCCGCGGATCGGCTCGTCGTCGCGGTCGACGGGGGTGTACACCCACGGCCCCGACTCGGGGGACTCCTGGTCGGCGGGGTCGAACCGCACCACCAGTGTCAGCGGATCCTCCTCGGCGGAGGGGCTTTCCTCGGCGACCTCCTCCTCGGCGGCGTCGGAGGCCAGGGCCTCGTCATCGTCGGGCCCGAACAGCTGGGAGAGCCCCCAGACTCCGGCGCCGATGAGCCCGAGGGCGAGCGCCACGCTCCCCGCCAGGAACAGCGCACGGGTGGGGCGACGGTTGGACATGCGCCCCTCCAGGCGGATGACCTGGGGCACGCGCGCGGGTGGTTCCACGGCGTGCCACTCGCGCTCCAGGATGAGCGACAGTTCGCCACGGTCGGGGGAACCGGCCCCGGTGGTGTCCCCGGCCGGGGACACCGCGCGGTCCTGGGCGCTCCCGGCGTTCTCCGCCTGCCACATCGCGATGACCGCGCCGATCACCTCGCGCAGGCTGGGGCGGCGGTCGGGGTCGGGGTCCAGGGCGCGCCCGACCACGTGCCTCAGCCCCTTGGCCAGCGAGTCCAGGTCGAAGGAACCCCGCGCGGCGCGCTCGGCGATCTCCTCGGGGTCGCCGGGGCCGAAGGGCAGGCGTCCCGTTCCGGCGAAGGCGACGACGGCGCCCCAGGCGAACACGTCGGCGGCGGGTGTGGCCGCCCCGCCCCCGAACCGTTCGGGGCTCAGCCAGGTGGCGCCCGATCCGCGCAACCGCTCCGCGGAGGCTGCGACCGCGCACTCCATGATGTGCGGCCCGTGCGACTCCAGCAGGACATCGCCGGGACGCAGAGAGCCGTGTGCCACCCCGCGTGTGTGCAGCGCGGACAGGCCTTCGGCCAGGCCGGTGGCCAGGGCGATGAGTTTCCCGGTGCCCAGCCCGCCGCGCTTGGTGACGTAGTGCGACAGGCGCTCGCCCGCCAGGTAGGGCATGGACAACCAGGGCGGGTTGGCGTCGCTGTCGAAGGCCAGGGGGACGACCACGCGTCGGGGGTCGACGTTGGACAGGGCGCGCAGGCGCTGTTCCAGGGCGGGATAGACGTCGGGGGAATCCAGTTCGGGGGAGGTGAGTACCTTCACGGCGACCAGGCGGTCGCCCGCGCTGGCGGGCGCGGTGTCCACGGCGGCGTAGACGGTGCCGGTGGCTCCCTGGCCCAGACGTCCGAGGACGAGGTAGGGGCCGATCCGCGAGGGGTCGTCCGGATAGAGGGGTGCCAGGTCCGGCGGTACCAGTACGGAGATCTCTCGGGGAGAACGAGGGCTCATGGGTGTCCTGTCGGTGCTTCAGGGGCCGGTGGGCGGCTGAGTGTCCGGACATCGTAGTGAAGATCCCGCTTCGTAGTGATTCTCCTTCAGAGCAGGCCGTTCGTCGATCCCGAGTCCTCCACCGACCGCACAGTGCGAACAGTCGACTGGTGCGTGACCCGTGACACTTTCGGCTCCGCCGTGGCGTGTCCGCACGACCGGCGGCAGGACACGATAGGGTCAGCCGAAATCGGCTCGACCCGCGTACCACGGGGAGCCCGGTCGTCCCTCAGGCCCGGCGCGTGCGCGAGGTCGTCCGCACCCTCTAAGTAACCCTCTATCTGCCCACGGAGCCCGCATGCTGACCGGAGGAGAGGTCGCCGCGCTCGTCGCCGCGGTGGTCTGGGC
Organism: Nocardiopsis sp. TRM 82005; assembly: GCF_056312425.1. Taxonomy (NCBI): domain Bacteria; kingdom Bacillati; phylum Actinomycetota; class Actinomycetes; order Streptosporangiales; family Nocardiopsidaceae; genus Nocardiopsis; species Nocardiopsis sp. TRM 82005. The sequence continues at coordinate 46,391 of NZ_JBWDTQ010000022.1, read as the reverse complement.
GGTGCTGGCCACGTTCATGTGCGTGGCGCTCGTCAAACTGATCAAGCTCATCAACGAGACGACCAAGGTCGTTTCGGAACTGGGGGACCGCACCCCGCCGCTCATGGACGACGTCGCGTCCACGGTGGAACGCACCAACACCTCGCTCGAACGCGTCGAGGAGATCACCGCCAACGTCCAGGCCAGCTCTGAGGACGTCTCCACGGTGACCGCGCTGACCCGGTCGGTCCTCACCGGTCCGCTGGTGAAGGTGGCGTCGCTGTCCTACGGTGTGCGCCGCGTGCTCGGCCAGCGCAAGGCCCTGGCGGTGGTGCGGAGCCGCAAACGGAGGGCGAACCGGTGATCGGCAGGCTGTTCTATCTCGCGGCGGGGGCCGCCATCGGCGGTTACGCGGTCCACCGGGTGAACCGGGCCAGGCGTGCACTGACACCCGGGGGTATCGCCGACCGCGTGGAGGGCCAGGTCAGCGAGTACCGGGGTGCCCTGCGCGAACTCAACGAGGACCTGTCCCGGGCGGTGTACGAGCAGGAGGAGGAACTCCTGCGCCAGTACGCCCCGAAGGGCCGACGGTCCCTCCCCGAGGGCGACGGGCGGCCTCCGGAGCTGTCCTGAGGGCTCCGGAGGCCGCTGCCGTACGGGGCTGCGGCGTCATGGTGCTTTTCGCGGCAGCTGGGTAGGGGCGCCCGTAGAACCGACATAGGACCGTTCCCCAACTAATGGAGGTCGCCCCGTGTATCCGCAACAGCCTTCGGAGGATCCGAACAAGGGCGGACAGCGCTCCGGGGGTCAGTACCCCGGTGCCCCGCACGCCGGTGACCCCTACGCCGGGGGTCAGTACCCAGAAGGCCAGTCCCCACAGGACCCGGCGCAGTACGGCGGCTACCCGCCACCCGCCCCGGGGGCACCGGGCGCGGGTCCGGCCAAGATGCCCGGCGCGGCCATCGCCGTGCGGGTGCTGATGTTCATCGGCGGCGCCTGCGGCCTGCTGTTCGGCGGGCTGATGTGGATCGCCGCCGCGATGGCCGCCAGCGGCGGCCAGGTCGGTGAGGAGATGCGGCGCGCGATGCAGGAGGCGGGCCTACCGCTGTCCGGTGCCGAGGCCGGGGTGTTCTTCGGTGTCATGGGCGCGATCCCGTTCGTCTACGGGGTCGTGTCCATCGTGCTGGCCTCGCTCATGGGCCGCCGCAGCCCCGCCATCCTGTGGGCGGTCGTGGCCTTCCAGGGCCTGGCGGCGCTGATCCTGGTGATCAACCTGTTCACCGGCGGCCTCGCCGCGGTGATCCCGCTGGCCTTCACGGTGGCCATGATCGTGCTCATGCTTCTGGAGGGCACGCGTGCCTACTACACACGCCCCTCAACGGACGCCTACGGCTACTGATATCTCCTGGGCCCGTTGTGGCAGCGAGAGGGGGCCGGGTCGCACACTGACCGGCCCCCTCTCCGTGTCCGTGACTTTGCCCCACCTGCCCGTTTCGTGTTCTTTCGGAACCCCTCTGTAGGGTCGTGGCGCTGACACGATGGGTTACGGAAAGGCCGAAAAGTGAACCCAGCCCCCCGTCCCCAACAGTTCTCCGGTTCTCCGGAGCAGCCGCGGGGAGCGCCGTACGGGTACGGCGGCCAGTCGCCGCCACAAGCACACGGCCACCCGCCGGGACATGCCCTCCCCGGATATCCGGCCGCCCCACACCAGCACCCCCGGTATCCGTACGCGCCGCGCCCGCCGATGCCCGGCCAGGTGATCGTGGCGGTCGTCATGATGGGCCTCGGTGCCCTCCTCGGATTCGGCTTCACCCTGTTGTACGGGGCCGTGGCCCTCATCGCCGCGCTCAACGACGAGGCCAGGCAGGATTTCTTCAACGACGTCGCCGGCGCCGCGACCCCCGGGGCGATGGTCGTGCACACGACCCTCTTCGCCCTCATGGGACTGACCTACACCGTCGCCTCGATCACCATGGCCATCCGTGCGGGACGGCGCACACCGGCCACGCCCCGGGCGATCGCGGCCCTGCACCTCCTGGCCTCCCTCAGCCTGCCGCTGAGCGGATGGACCTCCTTCACCGGCGACGTCTCCACCGTGGTCCTCACGGGCGTCACGGGCCTGTACGGCGCGGTGGTCTGCCTGCTCGCCATGACGGGCCCGGCCCGCGCCTACTACCGGCCCCGAGACCGCCCGTCCACACCCCTCCACGATTCTCAGTAGAGTCCTGGCGTCATCCCCAACACGACCCCGAAAGGATCCCGGTGCACCCCTCACCGCAGCCCGGCCCCCACCAGCCCTTCCCAGGCCAGGCCCCGGCCGGTTACGGCTTCCCCGGGCAGATGCCTCCGCCTCCCATGGCCCCACCCGTACCGGTCGCCATGCCGGGCCAGGCCGTCACCGTCCGGGTGCTCATGTTCATCGGTGGCCCCCTCGGCATCCTCCTGGGCGTCCTCATCGGTGCCATCGCCCTGCTGGGCTTCGGCGTCGGAGAGATGCTCGGAGACGAGGACCCTGAAGGGTCCTTCGGCTTCCTGGCGGCCTTCACGGGAGCCATCGCCCTGATCCCCCTGGTCTACGGTGTCGCCTCCACGACCCTGGCCGCCCTCATGGGCCGCCGTAAGCAGGGCCTGTTCTGGGGCGTCGTCGCCTTCCACGGCGTCGCGTCCCTGATCCTGCTCCTCATGGTCGTCCTCGGCGACTACCTCTCCCTGATCCCGCTGGCTTTCGCCGCGCTGATGATCGGCCTGATGTTCACGCCCAGGGTCCGCGAGTTCTACCTGGCGTAGCCACGTCCTCCCGGGGCCCGCCAGTGGTCAGCGGCGATAGCCTTGGAACAAACCAGGCCGCCGACGCTGTCCAAGGGACGGGGCCCCGGCGGCCACCCGTAAACCACGCGCGCTGGCGCGGCGGCCCCCTCTACGATGGGCCCCTACCGACCACGCGTGACAACGGTCCCACGCTGGGACAGACACGTCGCCCCGGGCGGCGGAGCAAGCACAGGAGGGCATCAATGGAGACGGCAGAAATCGCGCGCCGCTTCCTCAGTTTCTTCGAGAAGAACGGACACACCGTGGTGCCCTCGGCAAGCCTCATCGCCGAGGACCCCACGCTGCTGCTGGTGCCCGCGGGCATGGTTCCGTTCAAGCCCTACTTCCTGGGCCAGCGCACGCCTTCCTACGACACCGCGACCAGCGTCCAGAAGTGCATCCGCACCAAGGACATCGAGGAGGTCGGCAAGACCTCCCGGCACGCGACGTTCTTCCAGATGCTCGGCAACTTCTCCTTCGGCGCCTACTTCAAGGAGCAGGCGATCCCGCTGGCGTGGGAACTGGTCACCACCCCTGTAGGCGAGGGCGGTTTCGGCATCGACCCCGACAAGCTGTGGGTGACCGTCTACCTCGACGACGAGGAAGCCGAGACGATCTGGCGTGACAAGGTCGGGGTCCGGCCCGAGCGCATTCAGCGCATGGGCATGGAGGAGAACTACTGGGACATGGGCGTGCCCGGCCCCTGCGGTCCCTGCTCGGAGATCTTCTACGACCGCGGCCCCGAGTACGGGGTCGAGGGCGGGCCCGAGGCGGACGAGAACCGCTACATCGAGATCTGGAACCTCGTCTTCATGCAGTACGAGCGGGGTGAGGGCAGCGGCAAGGACTACCCGATCCTCGGCGACCTGCCCAAGAAGAACATCGATACCGGACTGGGCCTCGAGCGCCTCGCGGCGGTCCTACAGGGCGTCGACAACATCTACGAAACCGACATCATCGGCCGCGTCCTGCACCGTGCCGCCGAGTTGGCCGGTACCCGTTACGGCGACAGCGCGGAGCAGGACGTCATGCTCCGCGTGGTCGCCGACCACGTGCGCAGTGCCGTCATGCTCGTCGGTGACGGCGTCAAGCCCGGAAACGAGAAGGCCGGGTACGTCCTGCGCCGCATCCTGCGCCGCTCCATCCGCAACCTGCGCCTGCTGTCGGGCACCGACACCGCCTTCCTGCACGAGCTGACCGAGGTCAGCATCGACGCCATGAAGGACATCTACCCCGACCTGCTGGACAAGGCCGACGTCATCCACGGTGTGATCGACACCGAGGAGAAGAACTTCGCCGACACCCTGCGCGCGGGCACCGCGCTGTTCGGCCGCGCGGCCGAACGCACCCGTGCCGCGGGCGGCACCGTCTTCTCCGGTTCGGACGCCTTCCAGCTGCACGACACCTACGGCTTCCCCATCGACCTGACCCTGGAGATGGCGTCCGAACAGGGTCTGTCCGTGGACGAGGGCGCCTTCCGCGAGCTCATGCAGCGCCAGAAGGACACCGCCAAGGCCGACGCCAAGGCCAAGAAGCTCGGCAACGCCGACATCTCCCTGTACTCGCAGCTGCTGGAGGGCGCCGGGTCGACCGACTTCCTCGGCTACACCGATGCCGAGAGCGAGTCGCACGTCAAGGGCATCGTCGTCGACGGCGCCTCCTCGCCCGTGGCCCGCGCGGGGGAGAGGGTCGAGATCATCCTGGACCGTACCCCGTTCTACGCCGAGAGCGGTGGCCAGCTCGCCGACACAGGCACGCTGACCGTGGACGGCCGCGGCGTCGTGGACGTGGAGGACGTACAGAAGCCGCTGCCCGGCCTGTTCGTGCACCGGGGCGCCGTCCGCTCGGGCGAGGTGGTCCTGGACGACACCGTGCACGCCACCATCGACACCGGCCGCCGTCACGCCATCGAGCGCTCGCACTCCGCCACCCACCTCATCCACTCGGCGCTGCGCAACTCCCTGGGCCCGTCGGCGGGCCAGGCTGGTTCGGAGAACCGCCCCGGCCAGCTGCGGTTCGACTTCACCGCGGACAACGCGTTGGGCGGCGCGCGCCTGGCCGAGGTAGAGGAGGAGGTCAACACCGTCCTGGCTGGTGACATCCCGGTCCAGACCGAGGAGAAGAACCTGGACGAGGCGCTCAGCATGGGCGCCCTGGCCATGTTCGGTGAGAAGTACGGTGACCGCGTGCGCGTCGTGGAGATGAGCGACTACTCCGTCGAGCTGTGCGGCGGCACCCACGTGCCCTCCACCGCCAGGCTGGGCATCGTCAAGCTCCTGGGCGAGTCCTCCATCGGCTCGGGCGTGCGCCGTGTGGAAGCGGCCGTGGGCGTGGACGCGTTCAGGCGCCTGTCCAAGGAGTCCGCGCTGGTCGGTCAGCTCTCCGAGCAGCTCAAGACCCCGCGCGAGGAGTTGCCCGAGCGGATCGACACCATGGTCTCCCGGCTGCGCACCGCGGAGAAGGAGATCGAGAAGCTGCGCGCCGCGCAGGTGCTCCAGGCGGCCGGCTCGATCGCCGAGGGGGCTCGCCGCCACGGTTCCGCGCTGGTCGTGGCCACCCCGGCGCCGGAGGGCGCCAGCGGCGACGACCTGCGCAAGCTGGTGCTGGACGTGCGCGGCCGTCTCGGCGAGAACGAGCCCGTGGTCGTGGCGATGACCGCCGTGCCCAAGGACCGCCCGGTCGTGGTGATCGCGGCGAACAAGGCCGCGCAGAAGGCCGGGATCAAGGCGGGCGAGCTGGTGGGTATCGCGGCCCGTGCGCTCGGCGGCGGTGGCGGCGGCAAGCCCGACATCGCCCAGGGCGGTGGCAGCGACGCTGGAAAGGTCGACGAGGCACTGCGTGCCGTCGAGGAGCGTGTGGCCAGGGACTAGGGAGTGTGTCTACGGGCGTGTGCGGAGACCGCCTACAGCGGTTTCGCACACGCCCGACGTGCGTCGCCCCCGTCGTAGCCAGCACGGCGCTGAATCGACGCACGGGCGTACGGCGAATCTGTAGTGTCGCGGTCTGTGACGATGTGGAGAATTCCGACACGCTCGGGCACCGCCGTTTCAGCAGGGCCGGAGCCCACCGCCGCAGGGGGTGGCGCCCCCGGGAGTCCGGTACGCCATGGCCGCACGTGCACCCGTCCGCGCCGGAGCGGCGCCGGAGCGGCGCCGGAGTGACTTACACTCAAACGGAACGCGTTCGATCCGGACCCCGCCGGTGCGGCCCCGTACGAGGAGACCGACGCGGACCGCGGACCAGTACCGCGACCGTCGGCGTCGAGGCTGCGCACCGTCATCGAATCGGGCATACTGTGGCGCGTCACAGCCGATCACACGGCTGTCTGTGCGGACTCTCCCGCGATCCAGCTGACGAACAGGACCACCGTGTTGAGGATTTTCCAGCCGCGGTGCTGTGCCGACAACGGTACGGCCCGCCCGCACACCATCCCCGGGGCCGGGGAGAGGTCCTCTTGAGGAACGGTGTGCGCCTGGCTGTGGACCCTGGCAACGCCCGTATCGGGGTCGCTGCCAGCGACCCCAGCGGCATGCTCGCCAGCCCGGTCGAGACCGTTCCGCGCGGCAAGGGCGACATGCAGCGAATCGCCCTGCTGGTCCTGGAACGGGAGGCGCGGGAGATCGTTGTGGGCTACCCTGCCTCACTGTCAGGCAAGGAGGGCCCGGCGGCCCGGTCCGCCAGGGAGTTCGCGAACGCGCTCGCCGCGCTCCTGCACCCCGTTCCCGTCCGACTGGTCGACGAACGCCTCACCACGGTGACCGCCCAGGGCCAACTGCTCTCCGGGGCTTCCTTCGCCAAGAAGGGCGCCAAGGGCGGGCGGGCCCGCAGGTCGGTCATCGACCAGGCCGCCGCCACCGTGCTCCTCCAGAGTGCCTTGGACCAGGAACGGTCAACAGGCCATCCCCCGGGCGAGATCGTCCGCTCCAGCCAGGGAGAAGAATGAACGACAGGGATGATTACCCCGACAATCCCTATCGTGGGCACCCCGACCGCGAGCGCGGTTACGACTACGACCCGCTCAGCGACCCCATGCCCGCGCAGCCGCCCCCACGTGGCCGCAGGGCGCGTCCCGAGTCCGCAGCCTGGAACGACACCCCCGGAGCGGGTGAGTTCCAAAGCAGCGGCCCGGACACCGGAGGGGGCCGCACGCCCCGGTACGCCAGCGGAGGGGGAGAGTACGACCCGCTGGGCCCAGATGCCCAGCCGCCCGGGCGCCGACGCCGCCCGGAGCCGCCCGTGGAGGGCCCCGGCGTCCCGCCTCGGCGCGTCGGGGCCGCCGACGCCCTGCGTGGAAGCCGTGCCGCCCGCTCCGGGACTTCCCACCCCCAGGGCACGGAAGAACCCCGGCCGCACGATCCCGCGCCGCCCCGGCGCACCGCCGGCGACCCGACCCAGGACGCCCTTGCCGCCCTGGCCAACCTGGGTGAGAGCGCCGCACCGTCCCAGCCAGTCGAGAGCGCTCCGCAGCCGCCCCCCGGAGCCGAGGAGCCGCCCCGGCGCAGCCGCCGCACCCGCTCCGAACCCGAGCCCGGGCCCCGTCGCGGGGCCGGCGGGGACGAGGACGTTCCCACGGGCCGTCGTGGCCGCCGCAAGCGCGGCAGGCGCGCGGAGGAGCCTGCCGGAGGCTTCCTGGACGACGTCCCCGAGGAGGACGGCGCCTTCGGCGCCGGCGCCCCCGCGGACACGGGAGCCTTCCGTGAGGAGGAGCCCCGGAGCCGTCGCGGCGGTCGTCGTAGACGCGGCATCCCGGTGGACGACGTGCCAGCCGGGGGCGCGGCCCCGCCCCCGCCCCCGGACGAGCAGCCCGAGGGCCGTCGTGGCCGCCGCAAGCGCGGCAGGCGCGCGGAGGAGTCCTTCGGCGGTTTCCTGGACGATGCCCCGGAGGACAGCGGGTTCTTCGACTCGGGGAGCTTTCCCGGTGTGAGCAGCTCCGCCGACACCGGTGCGTTCGCCGCGGTCAGCGAGCCCCCGGGTCGCCGCTCCCGTCGTAAGCGCGCCGACAGCGGAGACCGTGCCGACGAGGTCTCCGCCGACACCGGTGGCGACCCTGACACGGGTGCGTTCGCTGGGGACGTTCCTGAGGAGGCGCCTGAGCCGCGTGGTCGCCGTGCCCGCCGCAGGCGTGCGGCCGCGGCCGAGGACGAGCCCCGGAGCCGCCGCGGCAGCCGCCGCAGGCGAGGGCGGCGGGAAGAGCCGGAGGAGGAGCCGAAACCGGAGGAGGAGCCGGAGGAGGACGAGTACGAGTACGAGGAACCCGGACTCGCCGATATCGCCGAGGCCTACGGCGGCGGACGCAGCAGCCGTAGGAAGGCCAAGGAGCTCAAGCGGCGGGCACGCGCCAACGCGGGCAGGGGCGGCAGGAAGCGCCGCCGCAAGAGCAAGGGCATGATGATCCTGCTGGCCCTGGTCCTCGTCCTCGTGATCGCGGGCGGCGGCTACGGCGTCATGCGCACCTACGTCTTCCCGGCCGACTTCGAGGGCCAGGGCAGTGGTGAGGTCGTCTTCGTCATCGAGGAGGGCCAGAGCGGCACCGCCATCGCCGACAACCTCGCCGACGAAGGGGTCGTGGCCAGCGTGCGCGCGTTCACCAACGCCCTGGACGCCGTCCCGGAGGAGGAGCGCGGTGACGGGCTCGTCCCCGGCACCTACTCCCTGGCACAGGAGATGAGCGGCGAGGCCGCCGTGGCCGCGCTGCTCGACGCCGACAACCGGCTCGGCGGGCAGGTCCGCATCCGTGAGGGGCTGCGCTCGGAGGAGGTCCTCGAAGAGATCGCCGAATCCACCGACCTGACGGTGGAGGAGCTGGACGAGGCCTACGCCCGGACCGACGAGCTCGGCCTGCCCGGTTACGCCACCGAGGGTCCCGCGGGCTACCTGTTCCCGGCCACCTACCGGTTCGATCCGGGTACCGAGGCACTGTCGGTCCTCAAGACCATGGTGACCAAGCACCAGCAGGTCGCCGATGAGATCAGCCTGGAGGACCGGGCCGCCGATCTCGGCTACGACGCCAACGAGATCATGGCGATCGCCTCCATCATCCAAGCCGAGAGCGGTAAGCCCGAGGACATGCCGAAGGTCTCCCGGGTGATCCACAACCGCATGGACATCGACATGGCCCTGCAGATGGACAGCACCTGCTTCTACGCCATCGGCGAGTACGGCATCGCGCTCAACGACGATCAGCGCGAGAGGTGCAACCAGGACACCAGCGGGTTCGACACCTACCACAAGCCCGGGCTCATCCCAGGCCCCTTCGTCGCACCCGGGCAGGAGGCCATGGAGGCGGCCCTGGACCCGGCCGAGGGCGACTGGCTGTACTTCGTCGCCACCGACCCGGAGAACGGTGTCACCGAGTTCACCGGGGACCACGAGGAGTTCAAGCGGCTCAAGGAGGAGTTCGAGGAAAACTGGTTGGGGGATTAGTGCGCACCGCAGTGCTGGGCTCTCCCGTGGCCCACTCGCTCTCACCGGTTCTGCACACCGCCGCCTACACGGCGATGGGGCTGACGGACTGGTCGTACGGCAAGTACGAGTGCGGTGAGGAGGACCTCGCGTCCTTCCTCGCCGGGCTCGGTGGCGAGTGGGCCGGGTTCTCCCTGACCATGCCGCTCAAACGCCGTGCCCTGGAACTGGCCGACACGGTTACCGATCTGGCCCGGCAGGTGGGCGGCGCCAACACCTTCTTCCGGCGCAACGGAGCGTGGGAGGCCGCCAACACCGACGTCCCGGGGATCGCCGCTGCCTTGGCGGAGGCCGGGGTGACCACTCCGCGCGACGCGGTCGTTCTGGGCGCCGGGGCCACCGCGGCCTCCGCCCTCGCCGCGCTGCGCCAGCTCGGCCTGACCTCGCCGGTCACCGTGCTGGCCCGTGACACCAACCGCACAGGGGAGGTGACCGCCGCCGCCCGGCGGCTCGGCCACCCGATCAGGATCGCACCGCTCTCGGAGCTGGACGAGTACCTGGACGTGGACCTGGTGGTCTCCTCCCTGCCCTCGGGCGCGGCCGACCACCACGCCGACCAGCTCGCCGCCTCGGGCGCCGACCTGTTCGACGTCGTCTACTCGCCCTGGCCGACCCGCGCCGCCATGGCCGTCGCCGCGGGGGGCGGCCGTGTGGTCGGCGGTTTTCCGATGCTGCTCCACCAGGCCGTCGGGCAGGTCCGACTGATGACGGGGGTCGAGGACGTTCCGGTGGAGGCCATGCGCGAGGCGGGCAGCGCGGAGCTGGACCGCCGTTCCGTGTCCGTCGGGGCGGGCCGGCCCCCCGGCGCGCCTGGTGGCTGACCAGCGCGGCCGGACGGGGTCCGCCCTGCTTCCGCCGAAGCGGTGGGCCGAGCATGGGCCGACCCCTGGTATGATGAGGTATCGACTTGTTCCGGTGTGTTTCACACCGGAGCCGCAAGTGGAGGTGATCCTCCCACCTGCCGGGCACAGCTCGTGTAGGTCCGGTCCGGCGATCGAGCGCGCCAAGCTCTGTTGGCCGGGTGCCCGTGTCCGGGGTGCCTGGTGTGCGTGCCCGCTCCTCGCCGGGAATAACCGATTGGATCGCCCCGCTTGCAAACGCTGGCGGGGTTTCGCTGTATGTGGACCCCGACGAGGCCGAGCGCCCGACGGACGAGGGTGGCCCGGCCCGCAGGGCCGCCCACCGTCTGGCGGACGGCCGATTCCAGGTAATCCGAGAAAGCTAGGGAGGGGTCCCATCAGCGCCGAGCCCCGCATCAATGACCGCATCCGGGTGCCCGAGGTCCGTCTCGTCGGACCCAACGGTGAGCAGGTCGGAATCGTCTCCGTGCAGGACGCACTGCGTCTGGCGCAGGAGTCCGACCTCGACCTCGTCGAGGTCGCTCCGACCGCGCGCCCGCCGGTCGCCAAGCTGATGGACTACGGCAAGTTCAAGTACGAGTCCGCGGTCAAGGCCCGTGAGTCGCGCAAGAACCAGTCGAACACGATCATCAAGGAGATCAAGCTCCGCCCGAAGATCGATCCGCACGACTACGAGACCAAGAAGGGTCACGTGGTGCGGTTCCTCAAGAGCGGGGACAAGGTCAAGGTGACGATCATGTTCCGCGGCCGTGAGCAGTCCCGGCCCGAACTGGGTCGCCGACTGCTGGCGCGGCTGGCCGAGGACGTCCAGGATCTTGGCACCGTGGAGTCGCAGCCCAAGCAGGACGGCCGCAACATGGTCATGGTGATCGGCCCGCACAAGCGGCGGTCCGACCACAAGGCCGAGGCCCGCGCGGCGGCGGAGGACAAGTCACGCCGCGAGCAGCGTTCGGGCGCCTAGCGACGGGAAGTCCCCACCGCCCGGTCGCCGGGGAGGCACCGGGTGGTGGGGTGGGCTGTGCCAGCACAGCCCGGATGCATCGCATCAGCGCGCAGGGGCCCCGCCAGAGCAGCGGAAGAACCGTGCCAGCCGTCCCAGGCGGGTGGCACGCCGACGGAGTAGGAGACGCGGCGACATGCCGAAGAACAAGACCCACAGTGGGGCCAAGGACCGCTTCAAGCTCACCGGCTCCGGCAAGATCATGCGCCGCCGTGCCAACAAGAACCACATCCTTGAGCACAAGACCTCCAAGCGCAAGCGCAAGCTGAGCAACGAGTCCGTGCTCTCTCCCGCGGACACCAAGAGCATGCGCAAGCTGCTCGGCAAGTAGCCCCGAGACTCTTCCCAGGAGCGCCCACGTGCCGGGCAGTCAGCACGGTGACGGCCCCAGGAAGGGAACCACACGAAGCAACACGGCCGCCGGGTTCGTTGAAGCCGGGCCGGTCGGCGCGCCGCGCGCGCCGGACGAGACAACGAGGGAGTTCCAGTGGCACGCGTGAAGCGGGCTCTCAACGCCAAGAAGAAGCGCAAGGTCGTTCTCGACCGGGCGAGCGGTTACCGCGGTCAGCGTTCGCGCCTGTACCGCAAGGCCAAGGAGCAGATGCTCCACTCGATGACCTACTCCTACCGGGACCGCAAGGACCGCAAGGGGCAGTTCCGTCGCCTGTGGATCCAGCGCATCAACGCCGCGGCCCGGGTTCACGGCCTGACCTACAACCGCTTCATGCAGGGCCTGAAGCTGGCCGGCATCGAGGTTGACCGCCGTATGCTCGCCGAGCTGGCTGTCAACGACGAGGCCGCCTTCGCGAGCCTGGTGGAGACGGCCAAGAAGGCCCTCCCCGCCGAGGCCGCGGCCTAGGGTCGAAGGTGATCGGCGAATAGCGATGGCGAGCCACGAGTTCACGAGTATCCGCTCACCCAGGATCAAGGGGGTTCGGCGGCTCGCCAAGCGCACGTTCCGCCAGCGTGAGCGGCGCTTCCTCGCGGAGGGGCCGCAGGCGGTGCGGGAAGCCCTGTCCGCCGCGGGCGGCGGTGACGGGCGGCCCCACGGGGCCGCCCCGGGCGTTGTCGAGGTCTACGCCACGGCGGAGGCCATGCAGCGCCACATCGACCTGTTGGACGCCGCCCGCGCGGCGGGCGTACCCATTCACAGGGTCAGTCTGGACGTGATGTCGGAGCTGGCCCAGACCGTCACACCGCAGGGCGTCATCGCCGTCTGCGAGTTCGTCGACGTCCCCTTGGACGGTATCGGCGACGTTCGCCTGGTGGTCGTACTCTCCCACGTCCGCGACCCGGGCAACGCGGGCACGGTCCTGCGCACCGCCGATGCCGCCGGTGCCGACGCGGTGGTCTTCACCGACGCCTCCGTCGACCCCTACAACGGCAAGTGTGTCCGAGCCTCGGCGGGAAGCCTGTTCCACCTGCCCGTGGTCGTGGGCGTTCCGGTGTCACGCGCGGTCGACTTCCTACGCGGAGCCGGGGCGCGGGTATGGGCCGCCGACGGCAGCGGCACCCGCGACCTGCACACCGTCGCCGACGGCGGCGGCCTGGACGGCCGGGTCGGCTGGGTGTTCGGCAACGAGGCCTGGGGCCTGCCCGGGGACGTCGTCTCCCTGACCGACGGCGCGGTCAGCGTTCCGATCTACGGCGGGGCCGAAAGCCTGAATCTGGCCACTGCCGCAGCTGTGTGCCTGTACACCACCGCACGGCAGCAGCGGCGCTCCTGACCGATCCGGACGGACTTGGATCGTGCCAGGTCAGGGCCTGGCCGGTCACTTTGGGTGATCTCCTGGTGGCGCCTGACCCGCCCCTGTCGCGGGGTGTTACCCGGACGCACGCGCTCAGTCCGTGCGTTCATCTGCTTGAAATGCACGTGCACGGGGCCTGGGTGCCGATAGGGTCGCCAGGAGAGGGATCGCGGAGGGTCCATGCGCGTTGCGCGTAGGATCCAGCGTGCTCACCCGTGTTAGGGGTGGACGCTGTGACGTCCCGGCCTCACCCGGCAGGCTTGACGACACCGCGTGAACACGCGGGGCGTACTCGGATCGGCGATCCCTGTTCCCGGGTGGCGGGCCGACCGGAGAGGGCTTGTACGCTCTTCTCCCGCCAGGCGCCCGATCCCGGGCCGCGAGGCGTACCAGGTGGAAGTGCAGGGTAGACAACCTGCGGTGGTGCCCACGGGGTTGACCACCGGTCAGCGGTCCTCGGCCCAGGAGCCTGCGGTCGTGGACCTTCAAGGGGAGCGGGGAGAGGCGTGGGCAGCGGCCGGCAGGCGGATCACCCGGCGGAGGACTCGGGCGACGGAACCGCGCACTCCCCGGGCGGCCCCGGACAAGGGGCCGACCCAGCCACCGAGGCCTCTCCAGAGGCTGAGGACGACCGCGAACCCGGTATCCGCGACCCCTTCGGCGCGCAGACCACAGCCGCCCTGCAAGAGGTCGGCGGCGCCTCCGCCGGAACCGGCCCACTGCACCCCGACGACCTGCCCGACGGTGTGGTCGTGGCCGACGCGCGCGGCCGGGTCGTGCTGTTCAACGTCCAGGCCGCCCAGCTCATCGGTATCCCCGTCGAGGCGGCCCTGGGCCGCGACTACCGCGCTGTCCTGCCGCTGCTGGGCATCGACGGCAACGACTGGTGGGAGGCCAGCAACCCCTACGGCGGCGCACGTGACCGCGTCCGCCAGCCCGAGCGCGCCCTCCTGTTGCCCGACGACCGCGAGATCCTCGTCGCCGTGCGCTACGTGCGCGCCCGACCCGGCGGCGAGCTCGTCCGTCTGGTCGTCACCCTGCGGGGCGCCTCCGTGCGTGCCGAGCGCTCCCGTGCCGACCTGGTCTCCCAGGTGGCCCACGAGCTCCGCTCCCCTCTGACCAGTGTCAAGGGATTCACCTCCACCCTGCTCACCAAGTGGGAGCGCCTCACCGACAAGCAGAAGCTGTTCATGCTGGAGACGGTCAACGCTGACGCCGACCGCGTCACCCGACTCATCCACGATCTGCTCGACGTCTCGCGTATCGAGTCCGGCCGCCTGGAGGTGCGCCGCCAGATCGTCGACCTGCCCGAGGCCGTGCGCCGGGTCGTGGCCGGGCGCGTGGCCTCCGGCGAACCCGAGGAGCGCTTTCGCGTCGAGACCCGGGGCGAGCTGCCGCGTATGTGGCTGGACGCCGACAAGATCGAGCAGATCCTGTTGAACCTGGTGGAAAACGGCGTGCGGCACGGCGCTGGTACTGTCAGTGTTGTGATCGAGCCGTGTGAAGGAGGAACAGCGGTGTCGGTGCGCGACGAAGGCCAGGGCATAGCGCCCGAGACCATTCCGCGCGTCTTCCGCCAGTTCTGGCGCAGCAAGCGCCGGAGCGGGACCGGCCTCGGACTGTTCATCGTCAAGGGCCTCGTCGAGGCCCACGGCGGCACGATCACCGTCGGACGCGCCCCCAGCGGCGGTGCCGAGTTCCGATTTACCATGCCCGCCGGGACGCCTGAGTTCGTCTGAATACCCTTCGGACCCTCCAGCCTCCCCGGTGGGCGCCACGGCGTGCTCCCGGCCCCGCAACGGACTCTTTTCCGGGCATGCCCGCAATCCGTCTGCTTTCCCTGTCGGCTTCGTCCGCCCCGTCGCGGACCGTGACTGCCGCCCGTCCCCCCTCATCCTGGTCGGGGACTTCGGCGGCGAGGCAACCAACCATGTCTGCACCGAACAATTCCTTCGATCCGGTCGAGGTGACCCCCCTGCACCCCGACGAGGTCGCCCGCATGCGCGAGGAGGCCCTGGCCGCCATCGAGGCGGCCGCCGACCTCGCCGAACTCAAGGAGGTCCGGCTCGCACACGCCTCGGACCGTTCCCCGCTGGCCCTGGCGAACCGGGAGATCGGCGCCCTGCCCCCGGCCGCCAAGGCCGACGCGGGCAAGCGTGTGGGCGGCGCCCGGCGCGATGTCGGCCAGGCCCTCAAGGCCCGCCAGGCCGTCCTGGAGGCCGAGCGGGACGAGCGGGTCCTCATCGAGGAGCGGGTCGACGTCACCCTGCCCTGGGACCGGGCCCCGCGCGGCGCCCGTCACCCGCTGACCACCGTCGCCGAGCGCGTGGCCGACATCTTCGTCGGCATGGGCTTCGAGGTCGCCGAGGGCCCCGAGGTGGAGGCCGAGTGGTTCAACTTCGACGCCCTCAACTTCCAGCCCGACCACCCGGCCCGCACGATGCAGGACACCTTCTTCGTGGAGGGCCCCGACGGTGGTGAGTCCGGCCTGGTCATGCGCACCCACACCTCGCCGGTGCAGGTGCGCGCGCTGCTCTCCCGCGAGCTGCCGGTGTACGTGGTCGCGCCCGGCAAGACCTTCCGCACCGACGAGCTCGACGCCACCCACAGCCCCGTCTTCCACCAGTTGGAGGGCCTGGTCGTGGACAAGGGCGTCACCCTGGCCCACCTGCGTGGTGCCATTGACGCCTATGTGGAGGGTGTGTTCGGCGAAGGGCTGCGGACCCGGTTCCGCGCCTCCTACTTCCCGTTCACCGAGCCGTCCGCCGAGGTGGACATGGAGTGCTTCGTGTGCCGGGGCGCCTCCGTGGGCAACCCCGACGCGGCCTGCCGCACCTGCTCCAGCGAGGGCTGGATCGAGATCGGCGGCTGCGGTGTGGTCAACCCGCGCGTACTCACCGCTGCGGGCGTGGACCCCGAGGTCCACACCGGTTGGGCCTTCGGACTGGGAATCGAACGGACACTGATGTTCGCGCACGGTGTGCGCGACATGCACGACATGGTCGAGGGCGACATTCGCTTCACCTCGGCGTTCGGGAGTGAGAACTGATGCGCGTCCCCCTTACCTGGCTGCGGGAGTACGTCGACCTGCCGGCCGACGTCACCGCCCGCGACCTCGCCAGTCGCCTCACCCTGGCAGGTCTGGAGGTCGAGACCGTCGACGAGCTCGGCTCCGACATCAGCGGCCCCATCGTCTACGGTCGCGTGCTCTCCATCGAGGAGCTCACCGGGTTCAAGAAGCCCATCCGCTACTGCCGTGTGGACGTGGGAGAGGCCAACGGCAGCGGTGAGCCGCAGGAGATCGTCTGCGGCGCCCGCAACTTCTCCGAGGACGATCTGGTCGTGGTCTGCCTGCCCGGCGCCGAACTCTCCGGGGGCTTTCGGATCGGGGCCCGCAAGACCTACGGCAGGATGTCGGCGGGCATGATCTGCTCGGCCACCGAGCTGGGCCTGTGGGAGGACCACACCGGCATCATCGTTCTGCCCGAGGGCTTCGGTGAGGTGGGCGAGGACGCCATCGGCCCCCTCGGCCTGCGCGAGGACGTCCTCGACATCGCCGTCACCCCCGACCGCGGCTACGCGCTGTCCCTGCGCGGCGTGGCCCGCGACGCGGCCGCGCTGTACGGGGTCGGCTTCCGCGATCCGGCCGACCGCGCGGTGTCCGAGCCCGCCGGCGACGGCTGGCCCGCCGAGGCCGACCCGGCGCTGTGCGACCGCTACGTCCTGCGCGGCGCCACCGGATTCGACCCTGACGTGCCCAGCCCGCTGTGGATGAAGCGCCGCCTGCACCAGAGCGGCGTGCGCCCGCTCTCCCTGGCCGTGGACGTCACCAACTACGTGATGCTCGAACTCGGCCAGCCGCTGCACGCCTGGGACCGCGCCCAGCTCAGGGGAGGCCTGCGTGTGCGCGCCGCCGAGGCGGGGGAGAAGCTGGAGACCCTGGACCGCGTCCAGCGCTCCCTGGACACCGACGACATCGTCATCGCCGACGACAGCGGCCCGGTCAACATCGCGGGCGTCATGGGCGGCCTCAGTACGGAGATCTCCCTGACCAGCACCGAGGTGCTGGTAGAGGCTGCGCACTTCGACGCCATGCACATCGCCCGCGCCTCGCGCCGCCACCAGCTGTCCTCGGAGTCCTCCCGCCGGTTCGAGCGCGGTGTGGACTCCGCCGTGCAGCTGGCCGCAGCCACCCGCGCGGTCGAGCTGATCGCGGAGCTGGGAGGTGCCACCGTCGAGACCGCCTACACCCACCTGGACCGGACCCCGCCCCGTGAGCCGATCACGGTAAGGGCCTCACACGCGGGCTCCGTCGCCGGTGTGGACTACCCCGAGGGCACCACGGAGAAGTGGCTGCGCGTCATCGGCTGCACCGTGGAGGCCGACGGGGACATGCTGAGGGTCACCCCGCCCACCTGGCGGCCCGACATCACCGACCCCAACGACCTCGCTGAGGAGGTCATCCGGTTCGAGGGCTATGAGAACATCCCCTCGGTCCGCCCGCTCGCCTCGGGCCGGGGACTGACCGCGAGCCAGCGCCTGCGCCGGGCGGTCGGCCGTACCCTGGCCGACACCGGCTTCCACGAGGTGCTGAACTACCCGTTCGTCGGCGAGCGCGACCTCGACGGGCTCCAGCTGGAGGCCGACGACGATCGCAGGAGGGCGCTGCGCCTGGCCAACCCGCTCAACGAGGGCGAACCGCTGCTGCGCACCTCGCTGCTGCCCGGTCTGTTGAAGGCCCTGGCCCGCAACGCGGGGCGCGGCTTCACTGATGTGGCCCTGTACGAGATGGGACTGGTCTACCAGCCCAGGCACGAGGCCGCCCGCGCTCCGATGCTTCCGGTGGACCGCGGCCCCAGCGCCGAGGAGCTGGCCCGGATCGACGCCGCCCTGCCAGAGCAGCCGCGCCGGGTGGGCGCGGTGGTCTCCGGGCTCGCCGAGCGGGCCGGATGGTGGGGCACGGGCCGAGAGGCCACATGGGCCGACGCCGTCCAGGCCGCACGTGACATCGCACGCGTCGCCGGAGCGGAGCTGGAGGTCGAGGCCGACCAGCACGCCCCGTGGCACCCGGGCCGCTGTGCCGCGCTGTACGTGCGCGCGGGCGGTGAGCGTCTGCTCGTGGGGCACGCCGGTGAACTGCACCCGCGTGCCGTCAAGGCATTCGGGTTGCCCGAGCGCACGGCGGCTGTGGAGGTCGAACTCGACCGGATCGAGAGGGCCCGTATCCCGGTCACCGCCCCGGAGGTGTCCACCTACCCGGTGGCCGCTCAGGACGTGGCCCTGGTCGTGGACTCCGCGGTGCCGGTGGGGCGGATCAGCGAGGCCCTGGCCGAGGGCGCGGGTGAGCTGTTGGAGAATGTGCGACTGTTCGACGTCTACACCGGCGAGCAGGTCGGTGAGGGCCGTAAGTCGGTGGCCTTCGCCCTGCGCTTCCGGGCCAAGGACCGGACGCTGACCGCGGAGGAGGCCAGCGCCGCGCGAGACGCGGCCGTCGCCGCCGCCGCGGAGCGCACGGGGGCCGTCCTGCGCGGCTGAGGCGCATGTACGGGCCCGTGCCCGGGTCCGGCGGGGCCGGTCACCTCCAAGACGGGGTGACCGGCCCTTTTCGCGTGAAGGGGAGGGTGCGCAGAGTCACGATGCTGCCCGCGTGCTGCCGAAAGCTCTGATGAGAACCCCCGGATTCCAGAATTTTTTCAGCCTGTTTTTCCAGGCCAGCAAGGGTTTTGGTGCTGATTCCGGAGGGTAGCTGGCATGAAGTTTAAGTTTCGGGGCATGAATCGTCGTTTTGTCTCTTGCTGTGAGGTGGGTCGCCCGCTTAGCCTGCAAGCACCTGCCACTATCGGGCGTCCGGGTGCAGGTCAGATCAACCTGGGTTTTCCACTGCGCTCTCGCGCATGACACGGCTCGGAGGTCGCCATATGACCGAAACGGTTGTATCGTCCGCACTCGCTCCCCGGGAACACCGGGAGCCCAGCCGCCTCTGGCACACTTTCTGCGATATGAACACCGTGGCCAAGGGCCCGGAGTTCATGGTGGCCCGCGCCGAGGGCGTGTGGCTCTGGGATGACTCCGGCGACCGCTACCTGGACGGTACGGCAAGCCTCTGGTACTGCAACGTCGGGCATGGACGCACCGAGATCGCGGACGCGGTCCACCGCCAGCTCAGCACCCTGGACGCTTACACCGTCTACGGGGACTTCACCAACCGGCCGGCGGCGGAGCTCAGTGAGCGCTTGGCCGCACACGCGCCCGTCACCGATCCGAGGGTGATCCTGACCTGCGGTGGCGGAGAGTCCATCGACACCGCCGCCAAGCTGGCGCGCCGGTACTGGGCGGTCACCGGTCGGCCCGGGCGCACCCACCTGATCAGCCGGACCGGCGGCTACCACGGCCTGCACGGCTTCGGCACGAGCATCTCCGGCATGGACCGGTTCCGCAGCGGCTACGGCAGGCTGGTCGAGGACACCTCGGTGGTGCCACACGACTCAGCCGCGGCCCTGGAGGCCGAGATCCTGCGGGTGGGACCCGAGCGGGTCGCGGCCTTCTTCGCCGAGCCGGTGGTCGGCGCGGGCGGGGTGTTCCTGCCGCCGGAGGGCTACTTCGCCGAGGTCTCGCGGATCTGCCACAAGTACGACGTGCTGTTCGTCGTCGACAGCGTCATCTGCGGTTTTGCCCGGATGGGCAACTGGTTCGGGATCGAGCGCTTCGGGGTCGACCCGGACATGATCGTCTTCGCCAAGGGCGTCTCCAGCGGGTACCTGCCGCTGGGTGGCATCGTGGTCAGCGGGCGCGTGGCCGACCCCTTCTACAACGGTGAGGGCAACCCGTTCATGCACGGGACCACCTACGCCGGTCACCCGACGGCCTGCGCGGCGGCGTCGGCCAACCTGGACATCCTGGAGCGCGAGGACCTGTTCACGGTCTCGCTGGAGGTCGAACGGCACCTGGACGGCGCGCTGCGCGGCCTGGCCGACCACCCGCTGGTGGCCGAGGTCCGCTCGGGTGTCGGGGTGATGGGCGCGGTGGAGCTTACTGAGGAGGCTCTCACCGGGCGGGGGATCACCACGGCGGAGGTGTTCGCCGAGGCGAGGGCCCGCGGGGCGATCCTGCGACCGATCCCGACGGCACTGCTCGTCTCGCCGCCCCTGATCATCACCTGGGAGCAGATCGACCACCTGGTGTCCACCCTGGCGGCCGCGCTCGACGCGGTCGCGGCCCGTCACTGACCACGGGGCCCTGCCGTCTCCGGGGAGCGCGGCGGGGTCCTGTGGAGCATATCCGTCCAACCTCATACCGGTTTGCTGACCCGGCGCGTGGCAAGGCGCGCCGGGTGTGACGTGTTCACGGGTGGAACACATTGGGTGAAACGCCCGTTGTCGAGTAAAGTTTACTGGGAAGATATTTCTTGTGGGTGGGATGCGCGCCGGCGTCCGGCCCGAGGGACAGGAGCGGGGCATGACCACACAGCCGACCGAGACCGTGGCAGGCACGGGGACCGTGCCGAGCGACGACGACCTCATCACCACATGGGGGCTGGTCCACGAGGCGATGAACGCCATCCAGCCCAGGCTCCTGAGCGGCATCACCCCCGACGGCAGGGACATGGCGGGGCCCTGGTTCGAGGTGCTCATACGCCTACAGCGCGCCCCGGGCCACCGGCTGCCCATGAGCTGCCTGGCCCGTGAGGTCAGCCTGAGCACGGGCGGGTTCACCAAACTCGCGGACCGCCTGGAGCACGAGGGCTACCTGGCGCGGGAGAACTGCTCCTCCGACCGCCGGGTCGTCTACGCGGTGCTCACCGACAAGGGCCTGGACTTCATCGGGAAGACGCGTACCAAGCACGTCGAACGGCTGCGTGAGCACGTCCTGGGCCCGCTCGGCGACGACGGCGTCCGTCAGCTCGCCAACATGGCGCGCACCCTCCGTGACAGTGCCTGCTGCTGACAGTGCGTCCGCATCGAGGCTGTAAGTAGCCGAATTCGTCTTTCTCGACCGGTCATCGCTCACGAAGGCACTGAAAACATCCCACGAACCGTCGTTCCCGTGTAGGTTGGCGTGAGTTCGTGGGTTCCACGCGGGGTGGGCCGTGAGCGCACAGGTTTCGGGGGGAAAGATGGGACTGTTCACCACTGCCGCGCAGATGAGGACGATTCCCCGGTCCTCACGTTTCGCCAACGGGGGCGTGTCCTTCTGGTTCCGCGACACCGGGCTCCCCGAGCGTCGTGCGCCCCTGCCCGGCACCGCCGACTACGACGTCTGCGTGGTCGGAGCCGGATACACCGGCCTGTGGACCGCCTACTACCTCAAGAAAGAGCAACCGGATCTGCGGGTGGCCGTGGTCGAACGCGAGTTCGCCGGATTCGGTGCCTCCGGCCGTAACGGGGGGTGGCTGTCGGCCGAGTTCGCGGGCTCGCGCGAACGCTACGCACAGTCACACGGCAAGGCCGCGATGATCGCCCTACAGCGGGCGATGATGGACACCGTGACCGAGGTGGCCTCGGTAACCGACGCCGAGGGCATCGACGCCGACATCGTCCGCGGCGGCATGCGCCTGGTGGCCACCAACGCCGCCCAGCGCGAGCGCCTGGCCGAGGACATCGAGTACCTCCAGGAGTGGGGCTACTGGCCCGACGACATCCACTTGGTGGGCAGCGACCACGAGCCCCGGCTGTCGGTGTCCGGTGCGGTCGCCTCCGCCTACTCCCCGCACGCCGCCCGCGTGCACCCCGCCAAGCTGGTCACCGGCCTGGCCCGAGTGGTGGAGGACCTGGGCGTGGCGATCTTCGAGGACACCGCCGTGGAGGAGATCCGCCCCCGCGGCGGCGCGTCCCGCCCCGCGGTCTTCACCGAGCACGGGACCGTCTACGCCGACCACGTCGTGCGCGCCACCGAGGGGTTCACCTCCACACTGCGAGGCCAGCGCCGCGAGTGGTCGCCGATGAACTCCTCGATGATCGCCACCGAGCCGCTCCCCGCGAATCTGTGGGAGAAGATCGGCTGGGACGGCCGCGAGGTCCTGGGCGACACCGCCCACTCCCACGTCTACGCCCAGCGCACCGCCGACGACCGCATCGCCATCGGCGGACGCGGCGTCCCCCATCGTTTCGGCTCCGGCCAGGACAAGGACGGCGCCACCCAGCCGCAGGTCATCGCCGGGCTGTGGCGTGCGCTCACCCGCCTGTTCCCCGACGCGGCCGAGGTGCCGGTCGAGCACGCCTGGTCCGGCGTGCTGGGGGTGTCGCGCGACTGGTGCCCGACCGTGCACATGGACACCGAGGCCGGCCTGGGCTGGGCGGGCGGCTACGCGGGCAGCGGTGTGACCACCAGCAACCTGGCCGGGCGCACCCTGCGCGACCTGATCCTGCGCCGGGAGACCGACCTGACCCGCCTGCCCTGGGTCGGCCACCAGGTCCGCGGCTGGGAGCCCGAGCCCCTGCGCCGGGTGGGCACCCAGGTCATCCACGGGCTGTACCGCACCGCCGACCGCCGCGAGTCCCGGACCGAGGACAAGGCCCACACCTCACGCTTCGCCGGGATCGCCACCCGCATCGCGGGCCGCTGACCGGAGGGCGCGGAGCCCACCGTCACCAGTCCTCACCAGTGCCCCGGGCGCGACCGGGGACTCGGGACCGTGCTCGGGTCCGGGCGACACCCTCGTCATTGCTTGCATAAATTTACATGGTCATGCATGATGGTTCAGTCAGTTTCGACCAGGGGGCATCACCATGGGATACACAGCGGCCATCGCCGGCGCCAGCGGCTACGCGGGAGGCGAGCTGCTGCGCCTGATCCTGGACCACCCCGAGATCGAGATCGGCGCGCTCACCGCGGGGAACAGTGCCGGGACCCCCCTCATCCAGCACCAGCCGCACCTGCTGCCGCTGGCCGACCGGGTCCTGGCGCCCACCACCGTCGAGGAGTTGCGCGGCCACGACGTCGTCTACCTCGCCCTGCCGCACGGCCAGTCCGCCGAAATCGCCCAGCGGCTCGGAGACGGCACCCTCGTGGTCGACTGCGGCGCCGACTTCAGGCTCAACGACGCCGCCGCGTGGGAACGCTTCTACGGAACCCCGCACGCCGGTACCTGGCCCTATGGTCTGCCCGAACTGCCCGGGCAGCGTGAACGACTCGCCGAGGCACGCCGCGTCGCCGTCCCCGGCTGCCACGTCACCGCTGCCACGCTGGCCCTGCTGCCCGGCCTGGCCGAGCAGCTCGTGGAGCCCGACCTGACCGTCGTCGCCGTCACCGGCACCTCCGGCGCGGGCAGGTCGCCCAAGCCCAACCTCATCGGCAGCGAGGTCATGGGAGCCCTGAGCCCCTACGGCGTCGGCGGTGCCCACCGGCACAACCCCGAGATCGTCCAGAACCTCACCTCGGTCACCGGCGAGCCGGTCAAGCTGTCCTTCACCCCGATCCTGGCTCCGCTGCCCCGCGGCATCCTCACCACCTGCACCGCACCCCTGCGGCCCGGCACCACCGCCGACCAGGTTCGCGCCGCCTACCAGGCCACCTACGCCGACGAGCCCTTCGTCCACCTGCTCCCCGAGGGCACCTGGCCCAGCACCGCCATGACGCTGGCCGCCAACACCACACTCGTACAGGTCACCGTCGACCCCGACGCGGGCCGCATGGTCGTCGTCGCCGCCCTGGACAACCTCACCAAGGGCACCGCGGGCGGCGCCCTCCAGAGCACCAACCTCGCCCTCGGCCTGCCCGAGGACACCGGCCTGCCGCTCGCCGCGGTCGCACCCTAGGAAGGCAGCACCGTGAGTGTCACCGCACCCCGGGGCTTCCGCGCCGCCGGAGTCGCCGCGGGCCTGAAGGACGACGGCGCCCGGGACGTCGCGGTCGTCGTCAACGACGGCCCCTCCCGTGCCGCGGGGGCAGTCTTCAGCGTCGCCGACGACAAGGCCGCCCCCGTCCTGTGGTCCGAACAGGTCGTCTCGGGCGGACGCGTGCGCGCCGTCGTCCTCACCTCCGGCGGAGCCAACGCGGGCACCGGCCCCCTCGGCTTCCAGGACGTCCACGCCCAGGCCGAACACACCGCCGGCCTGCTGGACGACTCCGCCGCCGAGGTCGTGCTGTGCGCCGCTGGCCCCGTTGGCACACGCCCACCCCTGGACACCCTGTGCCAGGGCGCCGCCACAGCCCTGGCCGAGGCCTCGCGCAGCGGGGGACTGGCCGCCGCCGACGCCATCCGCACCACCGACACCGTCGCCAAGATCGCCTTCCGGCGCGGTGACGGCTACACCGTCGGCGCCATGGCCAAGGGTCCCGACGCCTCCCTGTCCTCGGTGCTGTGCGTACTCGCCACCGACGCCGACCTCACCGCAGACCAGTGCCAGCGCCTGCTGGCCTCCGCCGCGGACAAGACCTTCGACCCGCTGACCGCCACCAACGACACCGTGCTGCTCATGGCCAGCGGCGCCAGCGGCACCACTCCCGACGAGGGCACCCTCGTCGCACTGCTCACCGAGGTGCTGGCCGAGCTGGCCACCCAGATCGGCGCCGACACCCCCGCCACCGACCACGACCAGGCCGAGAACTCATGATCGCGCGCTCTCCCCATCCCTCTGAGGACCAGTCCAGGGCTGACGCCCTGGGCAAGGCCGCCCACCTTATCGAGGCGCTGCCCTGGCTCTCCCGCTTCCACGGCCGTACCGTCGTGGTCAAGTACGGTGGCAACGCCATGGTCAGCGAGGAGTTGCGCGTCCGTTTCGCCGAGTCCATCGTCTTCCTGCGCTACGCGGGCCTGCGGCCCGTCGTCGTGCACGGCGGCGGGCCCCAGATCAGCGCCCAGCTCAAGCGCTCCGGCGTGGAGTCCACCTTCGCCGCCGGGCTGCGTGTGACCACCGACGAGGCCATGGACATCGTCCGCATGGTCCTCACCGGCCAGGTCAACCGAGAGATCGTGGGCCTGGTCAACCAGCACGGCCCCTTCGCCGTGGGTGTCTCCGGCGAGGACGCCAACCTCCTGGCCGCGGAGCGCAAGACCGTCGAGGTGGACGGCGAGGCCGTCGACCTCGGCCGTGTCGGCCAGATCACCGGCGTCGACCCGGGCGCCGTCGCCGCGCTCCTGGCCGACGGCCGCGTCCCCGTGATCGCCAGCGTCGCCCGAGCCGACGACGGCGGTGTCTACAACGTCAACGCCGACACCGCCGCCTCCGCACTCGCGGTCGCCCTGGGCGCGAGCAAGCTCATCATGCTCACCGACGTCGAGGGCCTGTTCTCCGACTACCCGCACAACACCGAGCTGATCAGCCGCCTGGACGTCGACGAGCTGCGGTCACTGCTGCCCTCCCTGGCCTCGGGGATGCTCCCCAAGATGGAGGCCTGCCTGCACGCGGTCGAGGGCGGCGTCCCCCAGGCCCACATCATCGACGGCCGCATCCCCCACTCCCTGCTCCTGGAGGTCTTCACCGACCAGGGCATCGGAACCATGGTCGCCGACGAGGAGCTGGAGGCCGCCCTGCTCGCCGGAAACGGCCACACCCAGCGCCCCTGGCGCCCCACCGAAACCACCGCCACGAACGCAGGAGGCGTACAGTGACCAGCGGCCCCGAACTGCGCGAGCGCTTCGCCGCCTCGCTCATGCCCACCTACGGAGTCCCGCCCGTCGCCCTCACACTCGGGCGCGGCTGCGAGGTCTATGACGCCGACGGCCGCCAGTACCTCGACCTCATCGCCGGAATCGCCGTCTCCAGCCTCGGACACGGGCATCCCGCCCTGGTCAAGGCGGTCGCCCACCAGACGGCCACCCTGGCCCACACCAGCAACCTGTTCGTCCATGAACGCGAGGTCGAACTCGCCGAGCGCCTGATCGGCCTGGTCGGCGGCGACGCCAAGGTCTTCTTCGCCAACTCCGGAACCGAAGCCAACGAGGCCGCGCTCAAGCTGGTCAAGCGCGCCACCGGTCCCGGCCGCCACTACTTCGTGGCCGCCGCGAAGGGCTTCCACGGCCGTACCTCCGGCGCCCTCGCACTCACCGGCAAGGACACCATCCGCGAACCCTTCGGCCCCTTCGGCATGGACGTGCGCTTCGTCCCCCACGGCGACCTGGACGCCCTCGCCGAGGCCGTGGACGAGTACTGCGTCGCCGTGTTCACCGAACCCACCCAGGGAGAGGCAGGGGTCGTCCCCGCACCCGACGGCTACCTCGCCGGAGTCCGCGGTATCTGCGACGACACCGGTGCCGCCTTCGTCCTGGACGAGATCCAGAGCGGCATCGGCCGCACGGGACAGTGGTTCGCCCACCAGGCCGAGGACGTGCGCCCCGACGTTCTCACCCTCGCCAAGGGCTTGGGCGGCGGCCTCCCCATCGGTGCCTGTGTCGGCTTCGGCCGCTACGCCGACGTCTTCGAAAAGGGAGAGCACGGCTCCACCTTCGGCGGCAACCCCGTCGCCTGCGCCGCCGCCCTGGCCGTCATCGACACCATCGAGAGCGAGGACCTGCTCGCCCACACCGCCGTCATGGGCGACCTGCTCGCCGAGCAGATCGACGCGCTCGACCACCCCCTGCTGGCCGGACAGCGCGGCAGCGGACTGTGGCGGGCCATGGAGCTCACCGCGCCGCACGCCGCACACGTGCAGGAACAGGCGGCGGTCCGCGGCTTCCTCGTCAACGCCGTGGCACCCGAGGCCGTCCGGATCGCCCCGCCCCTGGTCATCACACCCGAACAGATCGGCCTTTTCATCGAGGCGCTGCCCACCATTCTGGACGCCTCCGAGGCCGCAGCGACGAAGGAGCAGCAGTAACCGTGACACGCCACTTCCTACGCGACGACGACCTCACCCCGGACGAGCAGACCCGGGTGCTCGACCTCGCCGACGAGATGAAGACGGACCGCTTCGGCCACCGGCCGCTCGCCGGTCCGCGTACCGTCGCCCTGCTCTTCGACAAGCCCTCCACCCGTACCCGTCTGTCCTTCTCCGTCGGCGTCGCCGACCTGGGCGGGAACTCGCTGGTCCTGGACACGGCCAGCACCCAGCTGGGGCGCGGCGAACCCCTGGAGGACACGGCCCGCGTCCTGGAGCGCCAGGTCGCCGCCGTCGTGTGGCGCACCTTCGCGCAGAGCGACCTGGAGACCCTGGCCGACCACATCTCCGTCCCGGTGGTCAACTCGCTCACCGACGACTTCCACCCGTGCCAGATCCTCGCCGACCTGCAAACCATCCGAGAGCACAAGGGCACCCTGGCCGGGCTCACTCTGAGCTACCTCGGCGACGGCGCCAACAACATGGCCCACTCCTACCTGCTCGGCGGCGCCACCGCCGGACTCCATGTGCGCATCGGCGCCCCCGAGGAGCACCACCCCGACCCCGCCGTGGTCGCACGCGCCACAGAGATCGCTGAGAGCACCGGAGGGTCGGTCACGGTCACCGCCGATGCCCACGAGGCCGCCCAGGGGGCCGACGTTCTGGCCACCGACACTTGGACGTCCATGGGGCAGAAGGACGGGGCGGCCGAACACGAGGCGCTCTTCCACCCCTACGCGGTCAACGCCGGCCTGCTCGCCGCCGCCCACCCCGAGGCCGTCGTCCTGCACTGCCTGCCCGCCTATCGGGGCAAGGAGATCTCCGCCGAGGTCATCGACGGACCGCGGAGCCTGGTCTGGGACGAGGCCGAGAACCGCCGCCACGCCCAGAAGGCCCTGCTCGCCCTCCTGCTCGAGGTCAGTGACAGGCCCGGGACCGACCGACGATGACGGTGGACAACGGTGGTACGGCGCCAATGACCAAAGCGGCCAGGCACGCCCGCATCACCGAGGTCCTCACCCGCGAGGACATCCGGTCCCAGGGTGAACTGGCCAGGCGCCTCGCGCGGGCGGGGGTCCAGGTCACCCAGGCCACCCTGTCCAGGGACCTGGACGAACTGGGCGCGGTCAAGCTCCGCACAGCCGACGGCCACCTGGCCTATGTGCTGCCCGGGGAGGGCGGAGAACGCCTGCAACGCACCCGTCCCGACAGCCTCGACCTCGAACAGGTCTCCGGCGCTCGCGTGACCCGACTCGCCGAGGACCTTCTGGTCTCGGCCGAAGCCTCCGCCAACATGGTCATCGTCCGCACCCCGCCAGGAGCGGCCCAGTACCTGGCCTCGGCCATCGACCACACCGACTTCCACGCCATCCTGGGCACCATCGCCGGTGACGACACCATCCTGGTGATCTCACGCGACCCCCAAGGCGGCGAGGAGCTGGCCGCCGCGCTCCTGGGGCTGGCCGACCGCAGACCGTAGCCGCGCATGCGAAGCCCAGCACGCCGGATCCGACGAAGTACCAGAGGGGGACCCCATGACCGAGCGCGTCGTACTCGCCTACTCCGGAGGGCTCGACACCTCCGTGGCCATCGGCTGGATCGCCGAGCGGACCGGTGCCGAAGTCGTCGCCGTGGCCATCGACTGCGGTCAGGGCGGGGAGGACCTGGACACGGTCCGCCAGCGCGCCCTGGACTGCGGCGCCGTCGAGGCCGTCGTCGCCGACGCCCGTGACGAGTTCGCCACCGAGTACTGCGTCCCGGCCCTTCAGGCCAACGCCCTCTACATGGACCGCTACCCGCTGGTCTCGGCCCTGTCGCGCCCGCTGATCGTCAAGCACCTTGCCGACGCCGCCCGCTACCACGGCGCCACCATGGTCGCTCACGGCTGTACCGGCAAGGGCAACGACCAGGTCCGCTTCGAGGCCGGGCTCGCCGCCCTCTTCCCCGAGCTCAGGGTCCTGGCCCCGGTCCGCGACTCCGGTATGACCCGCGACAAGGCCATCGCCTTCGCCGAGGACAAGGGCCTGCCGATCGACGTCAGCAGGAAGTCGCCCTACTCCATCGACCAGAACCTCTTCGGCCGCGCGGTGGAGACCGGTTTCCTGGAGGACCTCTGGAACGGCCCCATCGAGGACGTCTACGAATACACCCAGGACCCCGCCCAGCAGCGCGAGCCCGACGAGCTCGTCATCACCTTCACCGCAGGGGTGCCCACCGCAATCGACGGCAAGGACCTCACACCGCTCCAGGTCATCGAGGAGATGAACCGGCGCGCGGGCGCCCAGGGCATCGGCCGTATCGACATGGTCGAGGACCGCCTCGTCGGCATCAAGAGCCGCGAGGTCTACGAGGCCCCGGGGGCGATCGCCCTCATCGCCGCCCACCAGGAGCTGGAGAACGTCACCGTCGAGCGCGAGCTGGCCCGCTACAAGCGCGGCGTCGACCAGCGCTGGGGGGAGCTCGTCTACGACGGCCTGTGGTTCTCCCCGCTCAAGAACGCGCTACAGGCCTTCGTCACCGAGGCCAGCAAGAACGTCACCGGCGACATCCGCGTGGTCCTGCACGGCGGCCGTGCCGTGGTCACGGGCCGCCGCGGCGAGGCTTCCCTGTACGACTACGACCTGGCCACCTACGACACCGGCGACGCATACGACCAGTCCCTGGCCCGCGGCTTCATCGACATCTTCAGCATGCCCGCGAAGATCGCCAGCCTGCGCGACCAGCGCCTCAACAAGTAACGCCCCCGGTGGTGCGGGCCGCCCCGGTCCCGCACCACCCACACACCACACGAGGAGAGAGACCACCATGGCCGACCAGCCCGAGGCGCTGCGCCTGTGGGGAGGCCGCTTCGAGGGCGGCCCCGACCAGGCCCTGGCACGGTTGTCGCTGAGCACCCACTTCGACTGGCGCCTGGCCCGCCACGACATCGCGGGTTCGCGTGCCCACGCACGCGCACTGCATCGTGCCGGTCTGCTCACCGCCGATGAGCTGGAGCGCATGATCGAGGGCCTGGACCGGTTGGAGGCCGACGTGTCCTCCGGGGCGTTCACCCCCGTCCTGGCGGACGAGGACGTGCACACCGCGCTGGAGCGGGGCTTCATCGAGCGGGTCGGCCCCGAACTGGGCGGCCGACTGCGCGCCGGGCGCTCACGCAACGACCAGATCGCCACCCTCGTGCGCATGTACCTGCGCGAGGAGGCCCGCCAGATCGCCGACCAGCTCCTGGACCTGGTGCAGGCCCTGGCCGACCAGGCCGCGGCCCACCCCGCGGCCGCCATGCCCGGCCGCACCCACTTGCAGCACGCCCAACCCGTGCTGCTGGCCCACCAGCTCATGGCGCACGCCTGGCCGCTGGTGCGCGACATCGAACGGCTGCGCGACTGGGACCGCCGCGCCGCGGTCTCCGCCTACGGCTCCGGTGCCCTGGCCGGCTCCTCCCTGGGCCTGGACCCGCAGGCGGTCGCCGCCGAACTGGGCTTTTCCGACTCGGCGGACAATTCCATCGACGGCACCGCCGCACGCGACGTGGTCGCCGAGTTCTCCTTCGTCACCGCCATGATCGGGGTGGACCTGTCCCGGCTGTCGGAGGAGGTCATCCTGTGGGCGACCAAGGAGTTCTCCTTCGTCACGCTCGACGACGCCTTCTCCACGGGCTCCTCGATCATGCCGCAGAAGAAGAACCCCGATGTCGCCGAGCTCGCCCGCGGCAAGGCCGGGCGCCTGGTCGGTGACCTCACCGGGCTGCTCACGACCCTCAAGGGCCTCCCCCTGGCCTACAACCGCGACCTACAGGAGGACAAGGAGCCGGTCTTCGACGCTGTGGACACCCTGCACCTGCTGCTGCCCGCCATGACCGGCATGGTCGCCACCCTGACCTTCCACACGGAGCGGATGGCCGAACTGGCACCGCAGGGCTTCTCCCTGGCCACCGACATCGCCGAGTGGCTGGTGCGCGAGCGTGTGCCGTTCCGTGAGGCGCACGAGATCGCGGGCGCCTGCGTGCGGGTGTGCGAGGAGCGCGGTACCGATCTGCCCGACCTCG
This sequence comes from Nocardiopsis sp. TRM 82005, assembly GCF_056312425.1. Lineage (NCBI taxonomy): Bacteria > Bacillati > Actinomycetota > Actinomycetes > Streptosporangiales > Nocardiopsidaceae > Nocardiopsis > Nocardiopsis sp. TRM 82005. Next base: position 15,737 of record NZ_JBWDTQ010000022.1, on the reverse strand, counting down.
GCGACGACGACCTCGCCGCTGTCTCCGAACACCTGACCCCGGCGGTGCGCGAGGTCCTCACCGTGCCCGGCTCACTGGCATCCCGCTCCGGCAAGGGCGGCACCGCGCCGGCCCGGGTCGCCGAGCAGCTGGAGCGGCTGCGTGCGGGGATCGACGAGCACCGGAAGGGCTTCGTCGCCTGAACCCACCCGTCCTACGCGCGGCCCGCGGACACGGCCCCCACCGTCCGTCGCCCTCCACCACCTCGACGGACGCGCTCCGCGCGCGATCCTTCCCGCTCCCCTCGTTCGGGCGCGCACCCAGTGCGGGTGCGCGCCCGAACACGTTCGTACAGAGCCCTCCCGCGACCGCGTCCACGGTGCCAGTGCTCTCCTCGCATCCATTTTGGAATTCGCCCCGCGACGACCATGAGAGTGCGATAGCGTCCTGAGTCTGCGGGCACCATGCGTGGTACGCCCTGTGCGCACAGTGACGCTCCCTTCGGCGCACGGCCCTTCGGCGCACCAGCGCGATGCGCGGTGCACCCACGCCTGACAGGCGTCCGCGACCAGTCCGTGGGAGGAACGCAATGGGGAACCCGGGAGGAACCGGCTGCGGCGGTATCAGGGCTCAGATCAACAGGATCGTGCTGATCCCCAGCATCATCTTTCTGGTGCTGTTCATCGTGCTCAGTACGGCCACGCTGGCCCAGGCCGTGTCTCTGCGGGTCGCGGTCGGCGACGGGCGGGCCGGGATCCAGCTCGCCGACGCGCTCGTCCTGCTACAGGAGGAACGCCGACTGAGCGCCGAGTACCTCGCCGCGTCCGGAGAGGAAGGCCGCGAGGCACTCACCGAAGCGGTCGGGCGGACCGACGAGGCGCTCGAGCCCGTACGCGAACTGCGCGACACCCTCGGGGACCAGGACGACCCGGCCACCGCGCCCCTCACCGAGGACTTCTTCGCGTCACTGGACGCCATCGGTGAACTGCGAACTGACAGCCTCTCCGACCCCGGTCCGGCCGACGCCGCCGTCACCGTCTACACCACCGCCATCGAACAGGGCATCCTCCTCTACGCAGGCACCGTGCGCTCCCTGGACGACGGGCCGGCCTCCGCCGAGGCCGCCGCCGCCACCGATCTCATGTGGGCTCAGGAGAGCTTCAGCCACGCCGACGCGCTCATCAGCGTCGTGCTCGCCAGCGACACCCTGGACCGCGCCCAGCAGCTCCGGGTCGCCGAACTCACCGCCGACGCCCGCCACCGCGTCGGTACCGTCCACCCCGGTGTCGACGACGACCGCGAGTCCTCCGCGCTGACCGCCCTCGCCGAGAGCCGGGCCTGGAAGGACGCCTTCACCATCGCCGACACCCTCGCCCACCACGAGGCGTCCGTCAGCATCGACCCCCTCACCTCCGAACAGAACCGCGACCACGAGCCGCCCACCGGCCTCGACGGCTGGCGCGAGGCCGCCGACCGGGTCAACGCCGACCTGGGCGACGTGACCACCGCACGCGCCGACTCCGTCGTCACCGCCACCGAGGACACCAGCTCCTGGATGCTCACCCTCGCCGTGGGCGGCAGCATCATCTCGCTGTTCGCGGGCACCCTCGCCTACGGTGTGGCCGCACGCTCCGCCGGACGGCTCACCTACCGGCTCGCCCAGCTGCGTGCCGACACCCTGGGCACCGCACGCAGCGACCTGCCCCGTATCGTGCGCCGACTGGAGGCAGGCGACCATGTCGACCTCGACACCGAGATGAAGCAGCTCGACCACGGCGACGACGAGGTGGGCCAGGTCGCCGACGCCTTCAACATCGCCCAGCGCACCGCCGTGGGCGCCGCCGTCAAGCAGGCGGACATCCGTGCGGGCGTCAGTCGGGTCTTCCTCGGCATCGCCCACCGCCACCAGTCCCTCCTGCAACGCCAGCTCCAGCTCCTGGACCGCGTCGAGCGCGAGGAGGAGGACCCCGACCTGCTGGAGAGCCTCTTCCAGCTCGACCACCTGGCCACCCGGGGGCGTCGCCACGCGGAGAACCTCATCATTCTGGGCGGCGCCCAGCCGGGCCGCCGTTGGCGTCGGCCCGTCCCGCTCGTGGACATCCTGCGCGGCGCCATCTCCGAAACCGAGGAGTACGCCAGGGTCCGGCTGACCTCCGTCCCCGACCTCTCCCTGTCCGGCGCCGCCGTGGCCGACGTCATCCACCTGCTCGCCGAGCTCGTCGAGAACGCCACCGCCTACTCGCCACCGCACACCGAAGTCGCCATCGCCACCGAGGCCGTGCCCAAGGGCGTGGCCGTGGAGATCGAGGACCGCGGCCTGGGCATGACGGAGGAGGTGCTGGCCAGCTCCAACAGGACGCTCAGCGAAGCACCCGAGTTCGACGTCATGACGCCTGGAGCGGACTCGCACCTGGGCCTGTTCGTGGTCGCACGCCTCGCCGCCAAGCACGACATCCGGGTGCAGCTGCGGCATTCGCCCTACGGCGGGACCCGGGCCGTGGTACTCGTTCCCAGCGCCCTCGTCGCCGCATCCTCCACCGCGCCCGAACGTCCCCGCTCCGCCGTCCGCCAGGGCGCCCACTCCGCGGGGCAGGATCCGGGCGCGGAGGAGCACACCGACCTGCTCGCCGTGGGGGACACCCCCCACCACGCCCGCCCCGTCCTGCGCCCGGTGCCCCGGCAGGTCGACGACGACGGCGGGCACCGGACCGAACGCCCGGCCCGGGAGGCCCCCCTGCTGCGCCGGGTCCCCCCGCCGGCCCCCGAAGCGGCTTCCGCTCCCGCGGAGCACGGCGTGCTTCCCGACACCGCCCCCTCGGCCCCCGCCGAACGGGTCGGCGCCGGACCCAGCCGCGCCGGACTGCCCAGGCGCAGGCGCCAGACCAACCTCGCCCCCCAGCTCAGGACCGAACCCGCAGTGGAGCGGGACCAGCCCGCCCCGGCGGACTCCGTCGAGAGGAGCCCCGAACAGGCACGGCGAATGATGAACGCCTTCAGCGCCGGGACCCGGCGCGGCCGCGCCGCGGACATCGACGCCGACGGGCGTGAACACAGCAGTGACGGTCAGGTCGGTGCAAGCACCGACGATCACACGGGAGAGAGCGACTGACATGGTGGGCAAGAGCAAGGCCGCGGACAACCTGGACTGGCTCCTGGACGACCTGGTCGACCGCGTCGTCGGCGCCGAGCACGCGATCGTGCTGTCGGCCGACGGGTTGTTGCTCGGACGCTCGCGAGGCCTGGCCCCAGAGGACGCCGAGCACCTGTCGGCCCTGGCATCGGCGTTCCAGAGCCTGGCACGGGGGACGGGACGGCACTTCGGTGGCGGGGACGTCCGCCAGACCGTGGTGGAGATGGAGCATTCCTACTTCTTCGTCACCGCCGCGGGTGCGGGAGCGTGCCTGTCCGTGCTGGCCACCGAGGACGCGGACGTCGGGCTGGTCGCCTACGAGATGAACCTGAGGGTCAAGCGGGTGGGCCAGTTCCTCACCGCCGCGCCGCGCAGGTCGGACCAGCTCACCACCACGGGGGGTGCCGGTTCGTGAGCACGTCCGACGACCGGCGCGGAGTCCGCTCGCCCGGACCCGCGGACGGGGCGGTGGCCCCGTCACACGGCCGCCAGACGCCGCCGTGGCACCGGGGCCGGGGGCATCCCACGTCGGAGGGGCCATCGGCGGGGGTCGCGCTCGGCGACGCCCCCGTGGGCCCCCTGGTGCGCCCCTACACCATGACCCGGGGCCGTACCCGCCCGTCCACCGGCCCGCGACTGGACCTGGTCACCATCGTGGTCACCGCACGGGACCTGCGGGAACGGGACAGGGAACCGGAGCACGAGGCGATCATACGACTGTGCCGCAGACCGATATCGGTGGCGGAGATCTCCGCGCGGCTCGACATCCCCCTGACCGTCGTCAGGGTGCTCCTGGGCGACCTCCTCGCCGACGGCGACGTGCGTACCAGGGCGGCCATGACACAGCTTCCCGAGAAGAAAGTACTTCAGGCGGTACTCGATGGCATCCGCAGACTCTGAGACCAGGCCGCCGCAGGCGATCCCCCAGGCGGTCAAGATCATCATCGCCGGGGGGTTCGGCGCGGGCAAGACCACCCTGGTCGCCTCCGTCAGCGAGATCACTCCGCTGAGCACCGAGGAGGTGATGACCGAGGCCAGCTACGGTGTGGACGACCTCGGGGGAGTGGAGCACAAGACCACCACCACGGTCGCTCTGGACTTCGGCCGCATCACCATCAACCCCGACATCGTCCTGTACCTGTTCGGCACCCCCGGCCAGGACCGGTTCTGGTTCATGTGGGACGAGCTGGCCGAGGGGGCGCTGGGCGCGGTCGTGCTGGCCGACACCCGTCGCCTGGACACCTGTTTCCACGCCGTGGACTTCTTCGAGCGGCGCGGGGTGCCGTTCGTGGTCGCGGTGAACCGCTTCGAGGGCTCCACCGCCTACTGCGAGGAGGAGATCCGCGAGGCGCTGGACGTCTCCGCCGAGGTGCCCGTCGTCATGGCTGACGCCCGGGAGCGAGAGTCCTGCAAGAAGGTGCTGGTCGAGCTGGTCACCCACGTGATCCGGGGGCGGAGCCCCGTCATGAGCGGCTGATCCCCGCTGGGCGCCACCCCCCGGGCGCTCCCCGCGGATTCGATCCGGTATACGTTCGGGGGGACACGCTCATGAAACAAGGTGCTGAACGCTACAATGTCGCGGCAGTGACCACCGGTCCGCCCGGGCACCCCATCCGCCTCTCATCTGAATCCTGGTATGCGAAACTCTGATCGACTTCCTCCACGCGAACTGCCCAAGCGCCGTTCCGGCCGCCACCGCAACCCCTTGTCCTTCGACAACTGGTTCGGCACTCCCACCCTGATCATGGCGGTCCCGGGCACGGCCGAAGCGGCCAGGTGCGCCGACGGCGAGTCGATCGGTGCTCATATGGCCGACCTCGTGCGCGCCTACCGTCCCGAGGTCACCATCCGTTACGGGCACACCGAGGGCGACGAGCAGACCCTCACCGATGCGCTCGCCGGTCTGGAGCGCTCCGATGGCCGACCTCTGGCCGGCGTCGTCGTCCCGCTGGTCACGGCCCCGCATACGGGGGTGTCCGCAGTGATCGATGAGGCCGTCGCCCAGAACAACGCGGATGTGCGCGTCACCGAGGGCCTGGGCCCGCACCCGATGCTCGCCGAAGTGCTCCACCTGCGCCTGGCCGAGGCCGGATACGTGCGTGCTGACCGCATGCGGCTGATCAGCGTGGTCGCCCGCGACACCACCATGGCGGACGGCGTCGTGGTCGGAGCCGTCGGCGGTGAGGGCGCTGTCGGGGCCGCGGGCGTGACCTCCGTCCTGCTCGCCGCACGCCTGGGCCTGACCGTGCTGCCCGCCGACCTGGAGAACGAGGCGGCGGTCGAGCAGATGGTGGCCCAACTGCGTCAGGGCGGCTGCCAGCGCCCGGTGATCGCGCCCAGCGCCCTGGGGCCGGAGCTGCCCCGCGAGGAACTGGAGGCGCTTGCCACACGTTTCGGCGCCAGGCTCGGAGAGCCCCTGGGATCCGACAGCCTGCTGGGCAAGATCGCCGCCCTGCGCTACGCCGAGATCCTGAACTCGCTGGGTGTGGAACAGCCGCCCACGGTCGAGGAACTGCCCGCTCCGGTGGGCTCCCGGCACCGCCCGGACTCCGAGGGGCAGGCATGAGAACGAGGCGGCCTGGCCGCACGGTGGTGTGAGAACACGACACGCCGTGCCCTGCCGGGTAACACGTGCCCCGAGGGCCGTCCGCGTAGCGGGCGGCCCTTCGTCGTTTCCACTGGAGGACCTGCGGTTTCGTTCTTCGGAGGGACGCCGTAGCACGTCTTGGGTCGATGCACGGCCAAAGAAAAGACAACCGATAGTGATCGTTTGACAGCATAAAGCAAGGATTTTTCGATAGCCTCGGCACGACCGAAAGCCGCCGAGGCACCCTCCCGGAGCCCGGCAACCGCACAGGCTGGAGGGGGCCATGCGCAGAACCCGCGTCAACGCGCCCACGATTCGCGGGCAGCTCACCCGCATCGTGCTGATTCCGAGCCTGTGTTTCCTCGCGCTCTGGCTCGTCGTCGCCGCTGTCGTCACGGTTCAGGCCGTCCAGCTCATGGGTGCCGTCGCCCAGGCACGTGAAGGAACCCAGGTCTTCTCCGACGTGTCCGAGGAGCTGCGCGCCGAACGCCGCCTCTCCCTGATCTACCTGGGTCGTTTCGAGCACAGCGGACCCGACACCCAGGCGGGCACCGCCCTCGACGAACAGCGTGAGTCCACCGACGCCGCCATGGCGGATGCCGCCACCTTCGCCGAGCGCCTGTACGGAAACAGCGACGACGAGGTCCAGCGCAGCGCGACCGCTTTCCTGGACGGCCCCGAGGCACTGGAGGAGGTCCGCCTGCGCCTCGACGAGCACAACATCGGACAGGAGGAGACCCTCCTGCGCTACAGCGGGATCCTGGACACCGCGACCGGTGCCATCACCGCGCTCGTGCACACCACCGACGGCGGGAAGAACCTCACCGACGCCGTCCTGACCAGCGATCTCCTGAGCGCGCGTTCCGCCTACGCCACCGCCGACGCCCTCCTCGCCGGCAACATCGCCCGCGAGGAGATGAGTTATGAGGAGACGGCGCACTTCACCTACCTCACCGCCTTCTACCGCGAGACCCTGGAGTCGGTCGGTTCCGTCATGCATCCGAGCGTGCGGGCCCACTACGACACGATGACCTCGCAGCAGTCCTGGACCCGTGCCGAGGACCTCAGCCGCCAGGTGGTCACCCGTCCCCCCATCACCGAGCCCGAAGAGGCCGAAGTGACCGAAGCAGCTGATCCGGCCGATCCGGCCGACCCCGAGGGCGATGGGTCCAACATCCGGTGGAACACCGACATCGACGTCGACGCGGGAGAGTGGGACGACTCCTCGGCCAAGGCCGTGCTGTCGCTGGACGATCTGGTCCGGGCCCAGACCGGGCGGACCGTCGACCTGGCCTGGAGCGCTGCCCTGCTACAGGTCTCCCTCGCCGCGGCGGCGGCCGGACTGACCCTGGTGTGCGGTATGGCCGCCATCGCGGTGGTCAGCCGCTCTTCGCGACGCCTCACCGACCGCCTGACCCGCCTGCGCGGACAGACCTTGGAGCGCGACGAGGACCTGCCCGACATCGTCGACCGGGCCCAGCGCGGTGAGAAGGTCGACGTCCAGGAGGAACTGCCGCCGCTGGACGAATGCGGGGACGACGAGGTCGGACAGGTCGCCGAGGCCTTCGACGCCGCCCAGCTCACCGCCGTGGAGACGGCGGTGCGCCAGGCCGAGATCCGCCGAGGTGCCAACCGCGCCTACCTGGGCATCGCCTTCCGCAACCAGACCCTGGTCCAACGCCAGCTGCGCCTGCTCGACGAGATCGAGTACCACGAGCAGGACCCCGAGGCGCTGCGCCGCCTGTTCCGCCTGGACCACCTCGTCACCCGGGCACGCCGCTACTCCGACAACCTCATCATCCTGGGCGGCGGTCAGTCGGTCCGCCGCTGGCGCCAGCCGCGTCCGCTCGTGGACGTGCTACGTGTCGCCATCGCCGAGACCGAGGACTTCGAACGCGTTCGCCTGATCTCCGCGCCCCGTGTGCTCATGCACGGCCAGGTGGTCGCCGACGTGGTGCACCTGCTCGCCGAACTGGTGGAGAACGCCACCCAGTTCTCCCCGGCGGGCACCCCCGTGGACGTCAGCTGCACCCCGGCCTCCGAAGGGCTGGTGGTGGAGGTCGAGGACCGGGGCCTGGGCATGTCCGAGCACGGGTACGCGGAGGCCGAGCGAACCCTCGCCCAGCCTCCGGAGTTCGATGTGATGGCGCTACCGGACGACCCCCGCCTGGGCCTGTTCGTGGTGTCCCGCCTGGCCAACCGGCACGGCGTGCGGGTGTGGCTGCGGCCCTCGCCCTACGGGGGTACCCGGGCGACCACGCTCATCCCGGACACGCTGCTCGAACCGGCGGAGAACCCCGTGGCGGTCGTGGACGCGCTGACGGGGGGCAACGGCTCGATGGGCAACCCGGGGCATCCGTACGGAACGGGTTCCCCGAGCGGTCCCCTCCCGCTACACGGCTCCTTCCCCGGCAACGGAGCGGTGCACACGCCGGGAGGCCCCGGAAGCGGCGGCCCCCAGAACCCCGTCCCGACCGGCTCCCAGGGGGCCCCGCCCGTTCGGACGGGACCCCAGGGTCCTGTGCCGCCCAACGGGCACAGCGGGCCGCAGCCCTTCGCCGCGCCGCCCGTCCCAGCCGGCTCCCAGGGACCCCCGCCCGTTCCGCCCGGGTCCCAGCGGTCCGACCTGCCCAAGAGGCAAGCCCGGACCGGCAGCACCGTGTACCGGACGTCCGCTCCCACGCCGCCGGGGGGGAATGGTGAGAACTGAGAGAACCGACGGCTCACACAGACACAGATCGGCCGCGGGCACGCCCAGGGAGGAGACCGGCCGCGTTCCGACGCCGGACGGTCCGCGACACGACGAGGAGTTCGGGCAGGAACGTTTCCTGCGCCCCTTCGCCGTAACCGCGGGCGACCCCGACGCCCACGCCGCGCCCGGCCCCGACCCCTCCGGAATCGACCTGCTCAGCCTGGTCGTCGCCGCGCGCACCCCGGGCCGCGACGAGTGGCTGCGTCCCGAGCGCGAGGCCATCCTCAGCAATGCTCTGCGCGCCCGCACCGTGATCGAACTCGCCGCCGAGGCGCGACTGCCGGTCGGTCAGGTCAGGGGCATCGTCGCCGCCATGATCGCCGACGGATCGCTCCAGCGCTGTGGCCCCTCGCGCCCCCTCGGCCACCAGGACGTCCTGCACGCCGTCCTGGTCGGACTGCGCTCGCTCTGATCCGGAGGGCCGGCTCCGTCAGTCCCGGCGCGGCCCGGGCCGCGCCGGATTGCTAGCGTGCCGCCATGCGCAGCACCGAACACATCGGCATCATCGGAGCGGGAATCGTCGGCCTGGCCCTCGCCCGCCACCTCATCCTCCACCGCCCCGGCACCCGTGTCACCGTCCTGGAGAAGGAGGACCGGGTCGCCGCGCACCAGACCGGCCACAACAGCGGCGTCGTCCACGCCGGGCTCTACTACGAGCCCGGATCCCTCAAAGCCACCCTGTGCCGCCGCGGCGTCGGCCTGCTCAGGGACTACTGCGCCGAGTACGGGCTGCCCTACCAGGAGATCGGCAAGGTCCTGGTGGCCGCCGACGCCGAAGACGAGGCCCGCTTGGACGGCATCGAGCGCCGGGCCAGGGACAACGGGGTCCCGGGCCTCACCCGGCTCGGCCCGGAGGGGCTGCGGGGGATCGAGCCCCACGCGGTCGGGACCGGCGCTCTGCACTCGCCCAGTACCGCGGTCACCGACTTCGTCGCGGTCGCCGAGCAGCTCGCCGACGACGTGCGCCGCTCCGGCGGCCGGATCCTGCTCAACACCCCTGTCCTGGACCTGCGCCAGAACCACGGCGATGTCAGGGTCCTGACCGGAGACCCGCAGGGTGAACGGCTCTTCCACCGCTTCGACCGCCTGGTGCTCTGCGGCGGCCTGCACAGCGACCGCCTCGCCCGCATGGCCGGAGCCGCCGACGAACTCCGGGTCGTGCCCTTCCGCGGTCAGTACCACGAACTCGTCCCTGAGCGCCGCCACATGGTCAACGGCTTGCTCTACCCCGTCCCCGACCCCCGGTACCCCTTCCTCGGGGTGCACCTGACGCGCCATGTCCACGGCGAGGTCATGGCTGGACCCAACGCCATCCTCGCCACCGCCCTAGAGGGTTACCGGGCACGTGACCTGCGCACCCGCGAACTCGCGCGGACCCTGTCCTGGCCCGGATTCTGGCGTCTGGCCCGCCGCCACTGGACCATGGGCGCCAGGGAGACCATCGTGTCGGCCTCGCGCGCGGCCTTCGCCGCCCAGGCACGGCGATTGCTGCCCGAGCTGGCCGCCGCCGACCTGCGCCCGGCGCCGGCCGGGGTGCGTGCCCAGGCCCTGGCCCGGGACGGTTCCATGCTCGACGACTTCCACGTCGACACCCACGGGCGGGTGGTGTGCGTGCGCAACGCCCCCTCGCCCGCGGCCACGTCCTCGCTGGCGATCGCCGAGTTCCTCACTGACACGTTCGTCCCCTGACCTCACGGGTACACCGTCCCGGCGCGTGCCGGGGCGTGTCGGGACGGGTTTTCCACAGGCTGGAGGACACCCTGGTACTGGTCTTCGCGGCGCTTCACCATAGGAGACGGCGGTGATCCGGGACGGTCCCGCGACCGCCGCCGGAGGTGACCATGCGCGTTGTCCGGTGGGCCGCGGCGTTCCTCGCCGCAGTGCTCGCACTCGTACTCACCGCTGCCTCGGCCGCCACCAGCCCACGAGGGGGAGAGTTGGACGGATTCACCATCGGGCGCCTGCCCGAGCAGATCGACGACCAGACCTCGGTTTCCGACTTCGAGTACGAGTGGGGCGACGTGTCCTTCTCCAGCCGGGTGTGGGAGAAGACCCTGGAGGGAGGAGGGGCCAGGGTCGTCCTACAGGTCCTGGTCATGCGCGGCACCGGACTCACCGACCTGGCGACCGTGCGCGACTTCCTCGCCGAGTACCACGAGCGCGCGCCCGACTGGGAGCTCACCGAGTTCGACAACAACGGCCGCACCGCCCTGCACGGCGAGACCGAGGCCTTCTGGACCCCGGCCGAGGGCGTGGCGGTGGAGGTCCGCGACGCCTTCGGCCTCATCGGCCAGGAGGAGTTGCTGGCCACCGCGCGCGGTGTCAGAGCCGAGGGCCCCGGCTGAACGGCCTCAGCAACCGGAGAGCACCTCGCGCAGCGCGGCCTCCTCGCCCGGGTCCATGGTCAGGTCCCACACATGTTTGACCTCGATCCACGAGACCACGTAGTCGCAGTGCGAGGACTCCAGCGGCGGTAGCCAGTCCGCGGGGTCGGCGTCTCCCTTGGACCGGTTGGACGAGGCGCTGACCGCCCACAGCTGGGAGGAGTCCAGGTCGTTGGCGAAGCGCCCGCGCTTCTCGGTCGTCCACGAGTGGGCGCCCGAACGCCAGCCCTCCTTCAACGCCACCATGTGATCGATGTCGATGTCCTGCGCTTCGGTGAGCGTCTCCCCGTCATAGGAGCTGGCCCAGGAACCGGACACCGGCTGACAGTCCTCGTCGGTCTCCACGTCCTCGCCGTCGCGCAGCAGGACCACCTGGCGGGTGGTGCAGTTGTCCTGGACACCGCTGTCCCAATGGGGGAACAGCGCACGGTCGTACCCGTCCGGGTCGTTCTCCGCCTCCACCCGCAACTCCTCGAGTTGCTGGCGGGCCTGCTCCACCGGCAGTCCGGAGGAGGACGTGTCACCGGTCTGCGGTTCGGCGGCGCCCGCCTGGCCGTCGGCGCCCTCCTGGTCCAGCTCGATCACTCCCAGCTGGTACAGGACGAACGCGGCGACGGCGAGAGCGCCGACCACGGCGGACACGACTCCGCCGATCTTCGACGAGGCCTTCTTGGACATCAGAGAACTCCACAATGCTTCGGGCACCGCGCACGGGGACGGCGGCGGTCGTGCCACCAGCTTGGCCCATGCCGGCATTCAGCGGAAACACCGACGGGGCCAGGGGTTCCTTATCGGGGGAGGTTACGGCCGCCGAAAAGCGGGGGCTCAGGTCAGGAGGAGGTCGAACAAGAAGGAGCCCACCAGGAGCAGGCCCACACCCGCGCTGTACAGCCACGCCCGGGTGCGGTCGTGATGGTCCCGGAGCGTGCGCCAGGCGTACAGGACCGTCCCCGCTAGCACCAGCGAGCCCTCGACCACGGCCGCTGCCGCGGGGAACTCCCACAGTCCCAACCCCAGGAGAGGCAACCCACCCGCGCCACCGGGCAGGGGTACCAGGTCAGGCCGGTGCACCAGCAGGTCCAGGAGCCAGTGGCTGAACACCACGCCACCCAGGACCGCGCCGGCGTCCCGTCCCCACCGGTCCCGAAGTAACACGTGCGTCAGTCCGCCCACGAGCAACGCCAGCACCAGGTTGCCGACCAAGGTATGTGAGTACTCCGCGGTGATGAGGAGGGACCCGTATCCGCTCAGGCCGGGCTCGGCCGGCTCCGCGCTCTCGACCCCCAGCATGGACAACGGCAGGAAGACCAGTTCGGGTAGTTGTGCCGCCACCAGAAGCGCACCCATGGGAAGCGCCGGGCGCCAGGCCCTGACGATCCCCGCTACCCCGAAGTGCCCGGCCAGCATCAGTCACGGCTCCGTTCCGTGTTCGTTCGTTCCGCCGTGCCGGGCCACTGCCGGAGGGCGCGCACGAGGCCCTCCACCAGGAACGCGTAGGTATCGTCCACGTCCTCCGGAAGCCCGAAGCCGTCGCGGGTCTCCAGGTCCACGAACCCGTGCAGTGCGCTGCGCAGGACCCGGATCGCGTGCACCATCTGGTCCTCGGGGACCCCGAAGCCGCGCAGCACCGCCGCCAGTACCCGCACGGGGTCGGTGGTCAGATCCGCCTCGGCCCCGGCCAGCCGGGGCAGCTGCTGCAGGGCCGTGTAGCGCCCCGGGTGGGTGTACGCGTAACGGCGGTAGGCCTCAGCCGTCGCGCGCAGCGCGTCGGGGCCGGAGCGGCCCACGGCGGCACTCTGGACCCACTCACCGAGTCCGTTCGCGCCCAGCAGCGCCACCTCCCGGCGCAGCCCCGCCAGTCCGTCGACGTGTTTGTACAGGCTGGGGGTAGCGACCCCGAGTCGTTTGGCGACCGAGGCCAGGGACAGGGAGTGGAAGTCCTCCTCGTCGCTGAACCGCGCCGCCTCCTCGGCCACCAGCGCCGGGGTCAGACCCGCCCTAGGCACTGGACACGACCTCCCCGAGCAGGGCCTCCAGGGCGGGCACGACCACGTCGGGCCGCTGGGACTGGGGATAGTGGCCGCACTCGGGCACCATCACGGCGGGGCCGTGGACCACCGAGGCCGCCCATTCGGCCTCCGCTCGCGGGTCCTTCCAGTCGGAGTCCTGTTCGCCCACGATCACCACGGACCTGACCCGCAGCTCCGCGGCTTCCAGGACCTCCTCGCTGGGTGCGTAGATGGTGTCGTACACGGCTCGGTACCTGTCGGCCGGACGCAGCATCCCCAGGATGCGGTCCAGGTGTTCCCGGTGCCCCTCGGGGGTGCGTCCGGTGTTCAGGCTGTCGTAGTAGCCCGTCACCGCTCGGGGCCCCCACAGCCGTACCAGCATGAGCCGCAGCGCGATCCGAACGAACAGGTGGAGGTGGGGCTGGCGGAGGAAGGGCGCCAGCAGGGCTATCCCCGCTACCAGGTCGGGCCGCTCCTTCGCGGCGATGGTCACGGCCGCACCGCCCATGGAGTTGCCGACCATCACCACGTTCTCCCCGCCCAACTCCTCGGCGAGCGCGATGGCGTCGGTGGCCGCCGCCCGGTTGGTGTGGACCTCGAAGGTGGTGTCGCTGTCACCGTGGCCGCGCAGGTCCATGGCGGCGACCCGGTATCCGGCCTCGGCCAGACCGGCACCGACGAAGCGGAAGGAGGCCCGGTGGTCGAACATGCCGGGCACGCAGACCACGAGGGGGCCGGGGTTCTCCGCCCCGTAGAGGTCGTAGGCGATGCGCCCCCGGGGGCGCATGAGGTGGTGCATCGGGGAGCTCCTCACGTTCTGGCTTATCCCTGTAGCTAAGAAGCTAATCTAATTAGCCAAATAGGGCAAGGAGTCGACCGGGGTTCTTCGCAGGTCCGCGATCGATCCGGGGAGCAGGCCCGTGAACAGCGACTCGGGGGCAGCCGATAGCGTGGAAGCGGGTCAAAACCGGGTGCCCATTCGCAGCATCCGGCCTACACTTCAAGGCAGATCGAGCCCTTACGGGCCCGCCTACACAAACAGAGAGCAACACAGTGACCGACATCATCGACGAACTCCAGTGGCGCGGCCTGCTCGCGCAGACGACCGACCTTGACGCACTGCGCAAGGCGCTCGCCGATGGTCCGATCACTCTGTATTGCGGATTCGACCCGACGGCGGGCAGCCTGCACGTCGGCCACCTCACCCAGATCCTGACCCTGGCCCGTTTCCAGCAGGCCGGGCACCGCCCGGTTGCCCTGGTCGGCGGCGGCACCGGTCTCATCGGTGATCCCAAGCCCAGCTCCGAGCGCCAGCTCAACTCGCTGGAGACCGTGCAGGGCTGGGTCGGCAACCTGGCCGGGCAGCTGTCCGCGTTCCTGCGCTTCACCCCCGAGGACGAACAGCCGGGACCGACCGACGCGGTCCTCGCCAACAACGCCGACTGGCTCGGTGAGATCAACGCCATCGAGCTGCTGCGTGACGTTGGCAAGCACTTCAGTATCAACCAGATGCTCGCCCGGGAGACGGTGAAGAGCCGCCTCGACGGCGAGGGGATGAGCTACACCGAGTTCAGCTACGTGTTGCTCCAGTCCTACGACTACGTGCAGCTCTACCGGCGCTACGGCTGCACGTTGCAGACCGGCGGCTCCGACCAGTGGGGCAACATCACCGCCGGCCTGGACCTGGTACGCAGGATGGACGGCAACGAGCCGCACGGCCAGGCGCACGGGCTGACCACGAACCTGCTCACCAAGGCGGACGGTACCAAGTTCGGCAAGACCGAGTCCGGCAGCGTCTGGCTCGATCCCGAGCTCACATCGCCGTACGCCTTCTACCAGTTCTGGTTCAACGCCGACGACCGCGACGTGGCGCGCTACCTCAGGACCTTCAGCTTCCGGGGCCGGAGCGAGATCGAGGAGCTGGAGCGCCAGACCGAGGAGCGTCCGCAGGCCCGCGCCGCCCAGCGCACCCTGGCCGAGGACCTCACCACGCTGGTGCACGGCGAGGAGGAGTGCCGCAAGGTCAAGGAGGCCAGCCTGGCCCTGTTCGGTCGGGCTGATCTGTCCGACCTGGACGCCCGCACGTTGGACGCCGCTCTGGCCGAGGTGCCCAAGGCCGAGGTCAGCGGTTCCGTGGACGAGCTGCTCGTGGTCGACCTGTTCGCGCGGAGCGGCCTGACGCCGAGCAAGTCCGCGGCCCGCCGCGCCATCCAGGAGGGCGGGGCCTACGTGAACAACGCCAAGGTCACCGACGTGGAGGCCACGCTCAGCGCCGAGGACGTGCTCCAGGGGCGCTTCGTGGTGCTGCGCAAGGGCAAGCGCAACATCGGCGGCGTCGTCCTCGACGGCTGACACGCACCGCGGGCCGGGGCCCACCCGGTTTCGGCCCGCGGCGCATCCCCTGCCGGCCTCCGGAGGTTTGCAGGAGGATGAGGGTTTCGCGAGGGAATCTTCCGGGCAGGACCTGCGTTGTCTGATACATAAAGCCGACGTAACCACGCGGACCTGGTGTGAGGACCGTGTACGTCACGGGGGCCGTCACAAGCCGCCCATACGGGGCGAGGAGGTCCCGGAACCCGGGCTCAACGCCCGATCCGGGCTTCAGCTTGACGCTTGCCCCCTCCCTCCCTATACTCGAAAGAGTCGCTGCGGGACGGCGAGCGGCCCTTCGGGGGTCGCCTCGGAACCGGACCGTGTAGCGCGCATTCTTCTCTCCAAGGCGAACTGGTTCAGGCAGTGTTCTTGATCCGGTAAGCTCAGGGGGCGCTCCCAAGGAAACGCGGAAGCGAAACGGGCTTTACCCCGAACAGGAACACCACAAACCGCCGATTTGGCGGGGTGCGGAACACCTGATAAAGTAAAGACACAACAAAGCGGAAACGCACAACGCTTTCCA